>NZ_BCNQ01000168.1 GCF_001515525.1 Piscicoccus intestinalis NBRC 104926
GTTCGCGGCACCGTCGCCGGTGCCCGGTCGGCCCGAGCCGCCGGATGCCGGGAGCGCCGAGGAGCCAGGGCCGGGGCTTGGACCCGGGCTCGGGCTCGGGCTCGGGGGGCCTGCGGGCGGCGGGCCCCAGTCGTCCCAGCCCGGTTCGTCGTCGGGCGGCTCGACCTCATGCCATGCCGGCGCACCGGAGTCAGGGCCAGGGCCTGGCGTTCGACCCGCCGGGCCTCGGCCCGCCGACGCTCGGCCTGTCGGCTGTCGGCCGGCCGGCTGCCGGCCCTCGCGCGATCGATCCGCCTGCAGCCGTGAGGTGTCGGGCCGTCCCGTGTCAGATCCGGGTCGTCCTGGGGCGGGCCGTCGACTGGGTCCCTCCCCGCGTTCGTCGCCGCTGTCGTGCCCGTGGTCGCCGCCGCTGTCGTCCCAGTGTCCCTCGTTGCGGTCGTTCCCGCCTCGCCCCCGACGGTCGTGCGACGGCTGCGCTTGCCCATCCCTGTTCCCTTGGCGCGCATGGCCACTCGGCAAATTCTGCGGCCGCGCACCGGCAGCGCCGGGAGCGCCCGTGGCGTCACGGTCGCCCGGCGCATCGTGGCTTCCCGGAGCTGATCGCGGGCCCGCCCCCCGCTGGGGAGCCCGTCCGGTGGGCGCTCCCGCGCCGCCGCTCGGCCGCGGGGAACGCCCGTCGTGGGCAGGCCCGACTCCGCCTCCGTCGTGACCGCCTCCACCCTGCCGGGCGTCTTCGATGGGCACGGCCTCGACCGTCGCGTCGAGGCCGATCGCGTCGATGAGCGCCTGCCGCACGACCTCGCCGTGCTGGCCCGACCGGAACGTCGCCGCCAGGCCCCGCGTGGCGATCCCCAGCAGCAGCCGACGACCGTCATAGTCGAGCACCTGGGCGTGCTCGGACAGGAACGTCCAGGTGACGCGGCGGATGGTGAAGACCTTGCCGAGCACGTCCGGCCAACTGCGCCGGATCGCGTCGGTGTCCAGACCACCGCGCCCCCGGGGCGGGGTCGCGGGCGACTCTCTCTGCTCCTGCACCGGTCCTTCCGGCCGCCGCGGCTCACCCGAGCGCCCGTCTCCGTGCCCGTCTCCGGGCGCACCTCCGGGAGCGCCGGCTTCCGGTCGGGATCCACCCATGGCTGCCTGCCGTTCGCCTCCCGCGTTCGGGGCGCCGGCACCGGGAGCGGTCGTTGGGTCAGGCTGCGACGCGGGCCGCCGGCTCGAGGGGACACCCGGCGCGCCCGCGTCGGCGCGGTCGTCAGCAGCGGCATCGGCAGCAGGACCGGCGCCGGGGCCCGGCTCCGCGGCAGCCCCGGCGGCGACGCCCGGACCGGCTCCCCGTCCCGCACTCTGCGGCCCGACGGGTGGCGCCGAGGCCCCGGAGAGGTCGAGGCGACGCTCCATGCGGTCGACGCGCGCGATGAGCCCGTGCTCCCCGGCCGACCCAGGCAGCAGCAGCCGCGCGCAGATGAGCTCCAGCTGCAGCCGGGGCGACGTGGCCCCGGACATCTCGGTCAGTCCGGCATTGACGACGTCCGCCGCGTGCGACAGCTCCCCGGGCCCGAACGACGAGGCCTGCTGGCGCATGCGATCGAGCTGATCCGACGGCAGCCCGCGGAACAGCGCGTCGATGTCGCCGCCGGACGCACTGACCGCCGAGATGACGATGAGGTCACGCAGCCGCTGCAGCAGATCTTCGACGAAACGCCGCGGGTCCTGGCCGGTCTCGATCGTGCGGTCGACCTGCCGGAACACCGACGCGCCGTCGCCGGCGGCCAGCGCGTCGATCGTCGCGTCGAGCAGCTCGCCCTCGGTGAACCCGAGCAGCGCCGCGGCCCCCGCGTATGTCAGCCCCGTCTCGTCGGAGCCGGCCATGAGCTGGTCGAGCACCGACAGGGAGTCGCGCACCGACCCGCCTCCGGCCCGGATGACGAACGAGAGAACGCCCGGCTCGACGGGGATCTGCTCGGCCTCGCACAGCTGCGCCAGATAGTCCTGCAGCCGCGCCGGCGGCACGAGCCGGAACGGGTAGTGGTGCGTGCGCGAGCGGATCGTGCCGATGACCTTCTCCGGCTCGGTCGTCGCGAACACGAACTTCACGTGCTCCGGCGGCTCCTCGACGATCTTCAGCAGGGCGTTGAAGCCCTGCGGCGTGACCATGTGCGCCTCGTCGATGATGTAGATCTTGTAGCGCGACTGCGCCGGCCCGTAGGAGGCCTTTTCGCGCAGGTCACGGGCGTCTTCGACGCCGCCGTGGCTGGCCGCGTCGATCTCGATGACGTCGACCGACCCGGCTCCCCCACGAGCCAGCGCCACGCACGAGTCGCACTCCCCGCACGGAGTCGGGGTGGGCCCCTGCGCGCAGTTCAGGCAGCGCGCCAGGATGCGGGCGCTCGTCGTCTTGCCGCAGCCGCGCGGGCCGCTGAACAGGTAGGCATGCCCGATGCGGCCCGACCGCAGCGCCTGCATGAGCGGGCCCGTGACGTGCTCCTGCCCGATGACGTCCTCGAACGTCTGCGGCCGGTAGCGCCGATAGAGCGCCGTCGCGCCGCCTGCTGCAACCCCGGGTGCCATGCCTCAGACCATAAACGCCACCCCCGACAAGCACGCCGCCAACCGCGCGCGCCGCCCGCCCCACGCCCCTGAAAACTGCGTGTCGCGGTGAGGACTGCGGCGCGGACCGCAGTTCTCACCACGACACGCAGTTTTCAGGGCGTTGGGGCAGGGGCGCCGGGGCATGAGAGGACCCCCCGCGCACCTGGAAGAGCTCACCTACCCTTGCTGCATTCCTGCCCTGGGGGAGTTCGGAGAGGTACCACCACGCGGGGGGCCGTCCCCACTGTAATCCAGCGCCGCAGCCGCGCCCAAGTCGCTCCCCCTCGCCGGCTCGCCGGGCCGACGCCACCCCGACCAACCCGCCCTCCGCACATGAACCTGTGCCGACCGACTGGACCGGGCGGCTGCCGCGGAGCCGGGCCCGCGGGGTGGGTCCCGCGGCAGCCGGCCGGTCCCGTCTCACCCGCCGGAACCGGCGTCTCACGCTCACCCCGCAACGAGGGGCGATTGGGAGCCGCAGCACCGGCTCGGGTACGATCCCCGACGGAGGATTCGCATAGTGGCCTAGTGCGCACGATTGGAAATCGTGTTGGGTTAACCACCCTCAGGGGTTCAAATCCCCTATCCTCCGCCAGACGCTGACAGGGGCGGGCTCACCGGATCACCGGCGAGCCCGCCCCTGTCGCGTGCGGCCTTACTTGCTCATGCCCGCCGTGAGCCCCGCGACGATCTGCTTGGTCGCGACGAGGAAGAGCACGACGAGCGGCACGGTCGCGATGACCAGGCCCGCGAACAGCGCCGACCAGTTCGTCGAGTACTCCCCGAAGAACGTCGTCAGGCCCACCGGCAGCGTGTACTTGCTCTCGGTGCGCAGCAGCACGAGCGGGAAGAGGAAGTCGTTCCAGATCGGCACGAACCGGAACACGACGACGGTCGCGATCGCCGGGCGCACGAGCGGCAGCATGATCGCGGTGAACATGCGCCACGACCCGGCGCCGTCGATGCGGGCCGCCTCCTCGAGCTCCAGCGGCAGCTGCCGGAAGAACGTCGTCAGCACGAACACCGAGAACGGCACCCCCGCCGCCGCGTAGACGAGCATGAGCCCGATGCGCGAGTCGATCAGGCCCATCCCGTCGAGGGTGTAGAAGATCGGCAGGATCGCCAGGTGGAACGGCAGCATGAGGCCGGAGAGGAAGACCGACTCCACGATCGCGAACACCCGGCCCCGCGCCCGCGCCAGCCCGTAGGCCGCCATCGTCGACACGACCGTCGAGAGCAGCACCGCCCCCGCGCTGACCGCCAGCGAGTTCACCAGGTACGTGCCGAAGCCGCCCTCGGTGAGCGCCACCCGGTAGCTCTCCAGCGACACCGGCCACGGCAGCCCGAGCGGCCGCGCGTACAGGTCGGCGGTCGTGCGCAGGCTCCCCGAGACCATGAGCACCAGCGGCAGCAGCGCCACCACCGCGTACGCCCACAGCGCCGTGCTGCCGACCACCCCGCCGACCGGACGCTGCCGCCCCCGGGTCGCGGAGTCGGGCCCGCCGGCTCGCGCGCCACGCGCACCCTCGGAGCCGGTCTCCCCTGCCACGCGCGCACCGCGCCCGAACGGCGTCCCGAACCGACCCGGCTCCGGCTCCCGCGCGTCCTGCGCCAGATGCGCCCGCACGCGCGTGCCGTCCGCGGTCATGCGCCGATCCGCTTCTCGACGCCGCGCAGCACGCGGGTGGCGAGCACGGCACCGCCGAAGATGACGATGAACAGCAGGGTCGCCATCGCCGACGAGGTGCCGATGGCGTTTGTCGCGCCGCTCTCGAACGCGGTGCGGTAGAAGAGCAGCGACATGAAGTCGGTGGCGCCGGCGGGGCTGCCCGTCGAGCCGCCGAGCGCGTACGGTAGCGCGAACGCCTCCATCGCCACGATGAACGTCAGCACGGAGACGGTGCCGATCGCCGGCACGAGCAGCGGCACGACGATCGAGAAGAACGTCTGTCGGTTGCTCGCGCCGTCGACGCGGGCGGCCTCGGTGAGCTCGTCGGGGATGCCGCCCATCGCGGCGCCGTAGAGCAGGATCGGGAACCCGATCCACTGCCAGGCCGACACGAGCACGACGACCCACAGCGCGGTGCGCGGGTCACCGAGCCACGGCAGCGCCCACGACTCCAGGCCCACCGCCCGCAGCAGCGCGTTGACCGGCCCGAACGTCGGCGACAGCAGCAGCGTCCACAGGTACCCGATGACGATCGGGCTCACGAGGTAGGGCAGCGTGTACAGCGTCTGCAGCGCCCGTCGTGTGCGAGTTCGGCGGTACAAGAGCCAGGCGATGCCCAGGCCGAGGGTGTTCTGCACGAGCATCGTGCCGGCGAAGAACACGAGGTTGTGCCCGAACGCGCGCGGCAGCTGGGTGGCGAACGGCTCGGCGGTGAACAGCAGCACGATGTTGTGCAGCCCGACGAAGTCGCCGCGTCGGGTGCCCTGCCACTCGAAGAAGGCGTACGAGAGGGCGGTGAGCATCGGGTAGAGGATGAACACCCCGAACAGCAGCATCGCGGGCGCGATGAACGCCCACCCGGCGCGCCGGCTCACCCGCTCAGCCCTGCGTGGCCGCGCCGCTCGACGCGCCACCCGAGCCGGGCGAGGGCGAGCCGCCCGAACCCGCGGGCGTGAACCAGGCCGAGAGGCCGGTCTGCAGGTCCTGGCTCACCTGCGCCGCGTTCTTCTTGCCGAGCAGCAGCTCCTGCACGCCGGCGCCGAAGACGTCGGTGCCGGTCGGGGTGCCGTACCGGAAGTCGGTGACGAGCAGGTACGGCGACCCGTTCGACTCCCCCCGCTTGGCCATCTCGGCGAGCAGCGGGTCGCTCGGCGTCACGCCCGGCACGGCGGAGATCTGCTTGAGGGTGTCGGCGACGAGCTGGCCGAACTCCGGGGTCGCGGTCCACTGCACGAGCTGCATCGCGAGGTCCTGCTGGCCGCCCTTCGCGGAGACGGCGAACGCACCGTCGGCGTACGTCGGGGTCGTCGTCGCGGAACTCGGGGAGCCGGTCGGCGCGGGCACCTCGAACGTGCCGATCTGCAGCTGCGGGTTCTGCTTCTGGAAGAAGCCGAGCTCGAACGAGCCGCCGGGGAACATCGCGGCCTGCCCGGAGGTGAACAGCACCTGCGCGTCGGTGTAGGCGACGCCGACCGCGTTGTCCGGCAGGTACGACTTCAGGTCGGCGAGCACCTGCACCGAGGCGACCCAGTTCGGGTCGGTGAAGGTGGTGGCGCCGCTGACGACGTCCTTGGCGAACTGCCCGGCGCCGAAGCGGGGCGCGGCGAGCGCCTCGTGCACGATCGGCAGCGTCCACGCGTCCTTGGCGCCGACGGCCAGCGGGGTGACGCCCGCGTCCTTGAGCGTCTTGTTGACGGCGAGGAACTCGTCCCACGTCGTCGGCGGCTTGAGGTTGTGCTGCTCGAACAGCGCCTTGTTGTAGAACATCTGGATCGTCTGGCGGGCCAGCGGCACCGAGTAGATCTTGCCGTCGGCCTTGCCCTTGGCGCTCGCCACGACCGTGGGGTCCCAGGAGTTGAGGTCGACCTTGCCGTCGAGCGGCACGAGGGCCTGCGAGGCGATCGTCGGCTGCAGCTGGCCGTAGGAGCGCACCTGCGCGACGTCGGGCCCGCCGCTGCCGGTCAGGCCGGTGGTGAGCACCTGGTTGTACTCGGTGTTCTTGAAGGCCCGGAAGTTCACGGTCACCCCGGGGTGGGCCTTCTCGAAGACGTCGAAGATCTGGTTGTAGGCGTCGACGTCCTCGGTGCGCCACGACCAGACGGTCAGGGTCTGGCCGCCGTCGGCGGTGGAGCCCGACGAGGAGTCGGCGGAGGGGGCGCAGGCGCCGACCGCGAGGGTCAGTACGGCGAGCGGGGCGGCCAGCAGGAGCCGGGCGGACCGGCCGCGGCGGTCGACCTGACGGGGGGCGCGAGGGTGAGGGGTCATGACGACTGCTCCTTGGGCGAACTCGGGCGGCCCCGGTGGGTCGATTGGCGCCACGTTACTTTTGTGCGCCCCGGGGATCAATCATGTGAACCGATAACTATGGCCGTGTCGTGACTTTTCTTCGCACACTGCTGTGTGTGTTCGCGTGGAGACCGAACCGCCCCGGGCGCCAACGACGCTGGTCATCAGGCGGAGGGCTCGGCGCTGTCCGGCGCGACGCGGTGCCGCTGCACCGCCTCCCTCGTCGAGGAGACGGCCCGCTGAGCGGCGGTGATGTCGTGGTGGGCCACGGCGATGTAGAGGCAATCGACGACGAACAGCCCCGCGATGCGGCTGGCGGTCGCGCCGGCCCGCACCTGGGTCTCGCGCGCAGCGGTGACGAGCACCCGGTCCGCCGCGCGGGCCAGCGGGGAGCGCGGGAAGTTCGTCAGCGCGACGGTCAACGCGCCCTGCTCCCGCGCGACCCCGAGCTCCTCGAGGGTCTCGTGGGTGGTGCCGGAGTGCGAGATCCCGATCGCCACGTCCTGCGGCCCATGGAGCGCGGCCGACGCCAGCGCGAGGTGCGGGTCGCCGCTGGCCACGGCGAACAGCCCGATGCGCTGCAGCTTGTGCTGCAGGTCGGCCGCGACGAGGGCGCTCGCCCCGTGCCCGTAGATCCCGATCCGCCGGGAGCGGGCGACCCGCCCCGCGACCTCCTCGAGCACCTGCCGGTCGAGGTGCTCGGCCGTGTCCTCCAACGCCGAGACCTCGGCGTACGCGATCTTCGCGACGACGTCGTCGAGCGTGTCGTCGGGGCTGATGTCGCTCGACGGCGCCTCCCGCAGGCGCGGGCTCGCCCCCTCCTCCGCGAGCGCCAGCCGCAGCTGCGGGTAGCCCGGCAGCCCGATCCGGCGGCAGAACCGCAACACGGTCGTCTCCGAGGTGCGCGCCGCGACCGCGAGCTCGCTGATCGTCATCGCGGCGGTGGCCCGAGCGTCGGAGAGCACCTGCTGAGCCACCCGGTCCTCCGCCGGAGACAGCGTGGGCCGCAGGCCCGCGACGTGCACGAGTAGGCGCGGGGTACGCGCGCTCTCGGAGCCGGCGCGCTCCGACGTCGCCGAACTCGTCGGGTCCGTCGGATTCGTCAGGGCGGACCCGGGGCGTGCGGGGTGCTCGTCGTGCGTGCTCACCGCCCCACCGTAGGGCGACTTCGGCTCGCATTTCGGCTACTCGCGCCAGGTACGCGCGGTGATTTCCGGCCGGCCGAAGGCGGGGGCGGCGGCCGGCGAACCGCAGCGTCAGTGATCGGCCGGGGTCCACCCCGAGACCTCCAGGGAGTCCGGATCGCGTTCGACGGCAACGAGTTCGGCACCCGAAGCGGCGGTCACCCGGATGTCGTCGAGGTACACGCCGCGGCCGAGCACCGACTCGTCGGTCGTGTGCCGCCAGCGCACGAGCTGGGCGCCGGGCGGCAGCGCCGCGGTGCCCCGCTGCCACGTGCGGGTGCCGCGCGCGGAGCCGAGATCGCCGCTGACCTCCAGGCGCCGGCCGGGCTCGCGCAGCTGCGTGGTCAGCGGCCGCCACGTCGCGCCGTCGTCGTCGGATCGCTCGAGCACGTAGCGGTCGTCGACGTCGTTGGCGATGAACGTCGCGAACGACAGCCGCGCCCCGGAGGCGGGCACGTCGACGGACAGCGTGGCGGTCGCCTCGACCCCGTCCTCGCCACCGGCGCGCAGGGCGGTGGCGCCGGCCCGCGGGGTGACCGGCAGCGCGTCGGCGAGCCCGGAGGCGAGGATCCTACGGGCGGGGTTGATCGTGCCGCGGGTGCGGGTGGGGTGCACGCGGTTGGTGAGCAGGATCGCGAACGAGCGCGACGCCGGGTCGATGACCATGCTCGTGCCGGTGAAGCCGGTGTGCCCCGCGGTGTGCGGCCCGGCCAACCCGCCCATGTACCAGGTCTGGTCGAGTTCGACGCCGAGTCCGTGGCCGTCGCCGGGGAATTCGGGGGTCTGGTTGCGCAGCATGGCGCGCACGGTGGCGGGCGCGAGAATGCGCGCGCCGTCGTAGCGGCCCCCGTTGAGCAGCGTCTGCGCGAGCACCGCGAGGTCGTCGGCCGTCGCGAAGACGCCCGCGTGCCCGGCGACGCCGCCGAGCGAGGCGGCGTTCTCGTCGTGCACCTCACCGCGAACGACCCCGCGGCCGAGCGCGGCGTCGAACTCGGTGGCGGCGACCCGGGGCAGCTCGCTCGGGTCGGGGTTGAAGCCGGTGTCGGTCATCCCCAGCGGCGCGGTGATCCGCTCCCTGAGCAGCTCGTCGAGCGGGGAGCCGGTTCGCCGCTCGAGCAGCACGCCGAGCGTGATGAGGTTGAGGTCGCTGTAGACGTACCGCGTGCCCGGCGGGTGCTTCAGGGGGTGCGCGAGCACCCCCGCGATCCGCGACGCCTTGTCGGGGTACAGCTTCCACAGCGGGATGAAGGGCTCGAAACCCGAGGTGTGCGTGAGCAACTGGCGCACGGTCACGCGCTCTTTGCCGGCCGCGGCGAACTCCGGCAGGTACGCCGCGACGGGAGCGTCGAGGTCGAGGCCGCGTTCAACCTCCTGCATGACGAGGATCGAGGTGAACACCTTGCTGATCGAGGCGAGGTCGTAGATCGTGTCGTCGCGGGCGGGCACCCGGGCGTCGGCGGGCAGCAGGGTGCCGTCGGCGTCGGAGTAGCGCACCGCCTCCCCGCTGGCCTGGCGGGCGACGATCCGGCCGCGCGCGCCGAGGAGCGCGACCGACCCGGGGTACAGGGGCGCGCCGCTCGGGCCGGGTTCGGTCTCCAGGGCGCGCAGCCTCGTCAGCGCGGCCTCGATGGGTTCGCCGCGCAGCCCGAGGTCGGCGGGCCGGCCCTCGCGCAGGCGGCGCACGCTCGCGAAGCCCGCGTACGGCTCGTCGTATCCGCGCACGCT
>NZ_BCNQ01000169.1 GCF_001515525.1 Piscicoccus intestinalis NBRC 104926
ATAGCATGGCAACGAGCAGGGCATAGCCCAGGCTCTTCTCCTTGTCACGTGGGGGCATCACGTCTCCTACATTGCGCGTTGGAACTCGATTCTATGTGTCGAGGAGTGCT
Organism: Piscicoccus intestinalis NBRC 104926; assembly: GCF_001515525.1. Lineage (GTDB taxonomy): Bacteria > Actinomycetota > Actinomycetes > Actinomycetales > Dermatophilaceae > Kineosphaera > Kineosphaera intestinalis. The sequence continues at coordinate 111 of NZ_BCNQ01000169.1, forward strand.
TGACCGCCCACACGATCGCAACGACGAGCGACGGATGGCGTGAAAAAGCTGTGTGGCCGGCTGAATTCACCCGGGTGAAAGCATGCATACGTCAGCAGCCACGAGGGTGGGGAGGCAAACGGATCTGAGCGTCGAGAGCATGCCTGTCTAATCCGTGGCGCACTGGATGGCCTGTCTCCTAGACTTCGTCGCACGGGTGCGCGGCCACTCTGGCGGTAAGGCATTACGCGGGTCAGTCAGTCTCGCTCGCTGCGAGCGCGGCGGCTGAGAAGGCCAGAAAGTAGACCTCGGTGATGCGCCCGCACCCGCAGCGTCGGCGCCGCCACTCCCGAAGGCTGCCCTTTCGGTCGAGGGCTCGTGCCACAGACCTAGCCTTCGATTGAAAGGGGAGCCTTCGGCCGAGTGAGGGGGCGGGTGGGCGGGGGCTCGGCGAGGGGGAGTCGGGGGCTTACGTGGGCTGAGGCAGGTCTTCGGCGTCGACGATGCGGTAGGCGTAGCCCTGTTCGGCGAGGAAACGTTGGCGGTGGGCGGCGAAGTCGGCGTCGACGGTGTCGCGGGTCACCACCGTGTAGAAGTGCGCGGTGCCGGCGTCCTTCTTGGGGCGCAGCACGCGGCCGAGGCGTTGGGCCTCCTCCTGGCGGGAGCCGAAGGTGCCGCTGACCTGGATCGCGACGCTGGCCTCGGGCAGGTCGATCGAGAAGTTCGCGACCTTGGAGACGACGAGGGTGTCGATCTCGCCGTTCCGGAACGCCCCGAACAGCCGGCGGCGGGCGGCCACGCTGGTCTCGCCGGTGATCAGCTCGGCCCCCAGCCGCTGCGACAGGGTCTCCAGCTGGTCGAGGTACTGGCCGATGACGAGGGTCTGCGCCCCGCGGTGCCGTTCGACGAGCCGCTCCACGACCCTGTCCTTGACCGGCGAACACGACGCGAGCCGGTAGCGGTCTTCGGGCTCCGCGGTTGCGTACGCCATCCGCTCGGAGTCCGACAGGCTCACCCGCACCTCGACGCAGTCGGCCGGCGCGATGTACCCCTGCGCCTCGATGTCCTTCCACGGCGCGTCGTAGCGCTTCGGACCGATGAGGCTGAACACGTCGTCTTCGCGCCCGTCCTCGCGCACGAGCGTCGCCGTGAGCCCGAGCCGCCGGCGGGCCTGCAGGTCGGCGGTCATCCGGAAGATCGGGGCCGGCAACAGGTGCACCTCGTCGTAGACGATGAGACCCCAGTCCCGCGCGTCGAGCAGGTCCAGGTGCGGGTAGACGCCCTTGCGCTTCAGCGTGAGCACCTGGTAGGTCGCGATCGTCACCGGCCGGATCTCCTTACGGGCGCCGGAGTATTCGCCGATCTCGTCCTCGGTGAGGCTGGTCCGCGCGATGAGTTCGTCGCGCCACTGCCGGGCCGCGACCGTGTTCGTCACGAGGATGAGGGTGGTCGTCGCCGACCGGGCCATGGCACCGGCTCCGACGAGGGTCTTGCCCGCGCCGCACGGCAGCACGACGACCCCCGACCCGCCGTGCCAGAACCCGTCGACCGCTTGCTGCTGGTAGGGCCGCAGGCTCCAGTCGTCCTCGCGCAGGTCGATGGGGTGCGCCTCACCGTCGACGTAGCCCGCGCGGTCCTCGGCGGGCCACCCCACCTTGAGCAGCTCCTGCTTGAGATGACCCCGCTCGCTGGGGTGCACCAGCACCGTCAACTCGTCGAGACGGTCTCCGAGCAGCGGCTTGATCTTCTTGTGCCGCAACACCTCTTCGAGCACCGGCCGGTCGGTGGTGCGCAGCACGAGGCGATCGCCGTCCTTCTCCAGCACGAGGCGCCCGTAGCGGTCCATCGTGTCGGCCACGTCGACGAGCAGCGCGTGCGGCACCGGGTAGCGGCTGTGCGTGACGAGCGCGTCGACGACCTGCTCCGCGTCGTGCCCCGCCGCCCGTGCGTTCCACAACCCGAGCGGCGTCACCCGATACGTGTGGATGTGCTCGGGAGCCCGTTCCAGCTCCGCGAACGGCGCGATGGCCCGCCGGGCCTCCTCGGCGCGCGGGTGATCGACCTCGAGGAGCACGGTCTTGTCGCTCTGCACGATGAGGGCGCCGTCAGTCATTGCCCCATTCTCTCGCAGCCTGGTTCGACGCTTGCGGGCCCGGGCGGCGCGACCGGCGTGCCCGGCGTGCCCGGTGGTGCGGGAGGGTGACCGCCGGGAGAGACTTGCCCACATGTCGCAGACCGACGCACCCCGCAGGTCCTCGCCCACACCTCCCGCGGAGCCGGAGTGGTTGCGATACGAGGCCACGATCGCCCTGCGGCTCATCATCATGGGCGCGGCGTTCTGCTTCGCGATGTGGCTGGTCATGCGGGTGCAGTTGGTCGCAGTCGCGGCCTTCATCGGGTTCGCCCTCGTCGCGCTCCTGTGGCCGGCAGCGCGGATCCTGCGCCGGTTCGTGCCCCGGGTCGTCGCCTCCCTCGTCGTGGTCCTCGTCTTCCTCGCGGGCTTCGGCGGGCTGCTGTGGTTCATCGTCGCCGGGCTCGTCAACACCTGGCCCGAACTCGTCGACGCCGTCATCGGCGGTGCCCGCGCGGTCGAGCGCGGGGTGCAGGACGCGGGCTGGGAGGTGCCCCAAGGCGTGCTCGACGACCTCATCTCCCAGCTGCAGCAGCGTGCCGGCACCATCGCCGGCGGCATCGGCACCGCGACCGTCAACACCCTCTCGGCCGTCGGCAACCTCACGACGATCATGCTCATCGCGATCTTCCTCACGATCTTCGCGCTGACCAGCGGCGACGACCTGTGGCGGCTGATCCTCGACGCTTTCCCGCGCAGCCGGCGCGGCCAGGCCGACGCCTCCTTCCGGCGCGGCCTGCAGACGGCCCGCTGGTGAATGTTCGCCTCGACCGTCACCGGCCTGGTCGACGGTCTCTTCATCGGTGGCGGCCTGTGGCTCATGGGCGTGCCGCTGGCCGTGCCGATCGGGGCGGCCACGTTCGTGCTCGGCTACATCCCGATGGTCGGCGCCACCCTGGCCGGAGCGCTCGCAGTGGTCGTCGCGCTGTTCTTCGGCGGCCTGCAGACGGCCGTGTGGGCGCTGCTGCTCGTGCTCGCCGTGCAGCAGATCGAGGGCAACGTGCTCTCGCCGCTGCTGCTGAGCCGGGCCGTCAGCTTCCACCCCGTCATCACGCTGTTGCTCTCGACCGCAGGCGGTTTCGCGTTCGGCATCATCGGCCTGTTCCTCGCCGTGCCGGTCGCCGGCATCCTCACCGCCCTGGTCGTCACATGGACGCGATACGAGGAGGAGTCCGACGAGTCGTCGACGCCGGCCGAGGAGGTGGAGGAGTCGGGGGACGGTGCCGAGGCCGAGCCTCCCGAGACTCCCGAGCCGACGACGGTCGGGGCCCGAGCGGCCGAGCGCGCGGTCTCCGGCTCGGCGGATTCGGAGCCGGGAGAGCAGCCGGGGGAGTCGGCGAGCCGGTGACTCGCTGACTCGTCGGGGCCGCGACGGCTACGGTGGCTGTGCCGGCGGGCGGGTCACCTGGCGCCGGGATTCCCCGCGAGAAAGGCTGCCGATGCGACGTCCCCACCCCGAGCCGGTCGCGGGCCTGCCCGAGCGCGTGACGATCTACGAGGTCGGGCCGCGCGACGGCCTGCAACACGAGTCGCCGACGCTGCCCGCGCCCGACAAGGCCGAGTTCGTGCGGATGCTCGCCGAGACGGGCCTGGACACGGTCGAGGTCGCCGCGTTCGTGCCCGCCGACCGCGCGGAGCGCATGCCGCAGATCGCCGACGCGCCGGAGGTGCTGGCGAATCTCGGTGCGGCGGGGCTCGGGTGGCATCGTCCGGTGCTCGTGCCCGACGCGGAGGGCCTGGAGCGGGCGCTGGCGTGCGGGGTGAGCGCGGTCGCGATCCCGGCGAGCGCGACGGAGTCGTACGCGCAGCACCTGCTGGGCTGCTCGCGGGCGGAGTCGCTGGATCGGTTCGTCGCGGTCGTGGCCCGGGCCAAGGGCGAAGGGGCGTGGGTGCGCGCGCACCTGGCGATGTGCCTCGGCGACCCGTGGGAGGGCTCGGTGCCGCTCTCGCAGGTCGTCGATGCGACCCGGCGACTGCTCGAATCCGGTTGCGACCAGATCTCGCTCGGCGACACCCTCGGCGTCGCGACGACCGGGCAGGTGCACCGGCTCCTGGAGTCGCTCGACGCGGCCGGAGTCGGGCTCGAGGCGCTCGCGGTGCACTTCCACGACACCTACGGCCAGGGGCTGGCGAACACGCTCACGGCGATTCGGCTCGGCGTCACGTGCGTCGACGCCTCCGCCGGGGGCCTCGGCGGCTGCCCCTACGCCCGGAGCGCCACCGGCAACCTCGCCACCGAAGACCTGCTGTGGGCCCTCGACGGCCTCGGCGTGCGCACCGGCGTCGACCTCAAGAAACTCGTCGCGACCAGCGCCTGGCTCGCCGGCCGCCTCGGGCGGCCCGCCCCCTCGCGCGTCGTCGCCGCCCTGCAGGAGACGGTGTGAGCGCCTTCGACTCCCGCCCCGGCTCCGGCGGCTCCGGCTCCGGATCGGCCTCTGGCTCCGATGGGCCGGCCGGCGCCGGCAGTCACAGTGGCCCCGGTGGCTCCGGCGGTCCCGGTGGCCCCGGTGGCCCCGGAGGCCCCGAGGCGCCGACGCTGAGCGTGCGGGCGGCGCGCATCGAGGATCTCGAGGCGATCGTCGACCTGCTCGCCGACGACCCCCTCGGCGCGCGCCGGGAGGGCGGCGATCTGGCTCCGTACGCGGCGGCGTTCGCGCGGATGACCGCCGACCGCGGCCAGGTGCAGGCCGTCGCCGAACTCGGCGGGCAGGTGGTCGGCACGCTGCAGCTGAGCATCATCCCGAGCCTGACGCGGCGCGGCACGACCCGCGCGCAGATCGAGGGCGTGCGCACCCTGTCGACCCTGCGCGGCAAGGGCATCGGTGAGGCGCTGTTCGACTGGGCCCTCGACGAGGCTCGCCGCCGCGGAGCCGGTCTCGTGCAGCTGACCTCCGACGTCTCCCGCGGCAACGCCCACCGCTTCTACGAGCACCTCGGGTTCGTGCCCAGCCACACGGGGTTCAAGCTCGAGCTGCGGTAGGCGCCGGATTGGGTGCCGCTCGACCAGCCTTGAAACTGCAAAGGACTACATGTAGTGACCTCTCACGAGAGGTCACCATGATTGCGCCGCGCAACACTGCAGGTCACGGGGCCGGAAGCGCACAACATCGTGGGTATTGACCTCTCGGCGCGCGTCGAGTGGTCAATTTCCAGAGGGCGCCGCGGCGGGCCGCCCACGGCCTCCCGGCGGCCTGTCGGCGGACTTCCGGCGGCCGCTCGGGCGGCCTCGGAGTCTTGTCGGGGGTCGCTACTAGGGTTGGTGACAATCAACGCAAGGGGAGTGCCTCAGCCATGATCACGCACGCCACCGACCCGCACGGTGACCAGAACGGGCCCCCGGCCGGGGCCGCGCCCGCCGCCGACCCGCCGACCAAGCGACCGATCGAGCCGCCCACCGAGGGGCCGACCGATCAGCCGACCGAGCAGCCGTCCGACGACGCCCGCCACTCAGGCATCGACGTCGCGGGCATGGACCGCTCGGTCCGCCCGCAGGACGACCTGTTCGGGTTCGTCAACGGAACCTGGGTGCGCGAGACGCAGATCCCGCAGGACAAGGGCCGCTACGGCACGTTCGACCGGTTGCGCGACGAGGCCCAGGAGCAGGTGCGCGCGCTGCTGGAGGAGGCCAGTCACGCGGTGGTCGAGGAGGGCGAGACCGGCTCGGGCGACGAGGCGCACCTCAAGGAGCTTGTCGGCGCGCTCTACGCCTCGTTCATGGACGCCGACGGCGTCGAGTCGCTCGGCGCGGAGCCGGTGCGGCCCGAGCTGGAGGCGATCGACGCCGCGCCCGACGCGCCCGCGCTGTGGAGCCTGTTCGGCTCGCTCATGCGCGAGGGAGTCGCGAGCCCGGCGATCGCGTACGTCTATACGGACAAGCGCGCGGCCGACGAGTACATCACGTACGTCTACCAGGGTGGTCTCGGCCTGCCCGACGAGGCGTACTACCGCGAGGAGCAGTACGCGGCGATCCGCGAGGCCTATGTCGCGCACATCGAGCGCATGCTCACGCTCGCGGGTCGTCCCGATCCGGCCGCCGAGGCCGCCACGGTCATGGAGCTGGAGACGCGCCTGGCCGCCTCCCACTGGGACCGGGTCGCCATCCGCGACGCCGTGAAGACCTACACGAAGGTGACGCGCGCGCAGCTCGGCGAACTGGCTCCGCACGTGCCGTGGGACGAGTGGCGCGGCGGGCTCGGGGCGCCCCAGGGTGCGTTCGACCCGTGCGTCGTCGGCATGCCGAGCTTTCTGACGGCCCTGTCGGAGGCGGTGCGCGACGTGCCGCACGCGGCGTGGCAGTCGTGGGGCCGCTGGCACGTGCTGTCGGCCCGGGCCCCGTACCTGAACGCGGCCTTCGTGGAGGAGAACTTCGACTTCTACGGGCGCACGCTGACCGGCACCCCGCAGCTGCGCGAGCGCTGGCGGCGGGCGATCGGCCTCGTCGACAGCCTCGCCGGGGAGGCGACGGGCCGGCTCTACGTGCGTCGGCACTTCACGCCGCAGGCCAAGGCCCGCATGGAGGTGCTGGTCGCCAACATCGTCGAGGCGTACCGGCGCGACATCAGCGAGTTGGCGTGGATGAGCCCGGCCACCCGCGAGAAGGCGCTGGACAAGCTCGCGAAGTTCACCCCGAAGATCGGCTATCCCGACGTGTGGCGCGACTACTCGGGCCTGGAGTTCGCCGCCGACGACCTCGTCGGCAACGTGCGCCGCGGCTACGCCTTCGAGACCGACCGCGACTGGGGCAAACTCGGCGGTCCGGTCGACCGCGACGAGTGGTTCATGAGCCCGCAGACGGTCAACGCCTACTACAACCCCGGCATGAACGAGATCGTCTTCCCCGCCGCGATCCTGCAGCCGCCGTTCTTCGACGTCGAGGCCGACGACGCCGTCAACTACGGCGCGATCGGCTCGGTGATCGGCCACGAGATCGGGCACGGCTTCGACGACCAGGGCTCGCGGTACGACGGAGACGGTGAGCTCGTCGACTGGTGGACCAGCGAGGATCGGGAGCGTTTCGAGCAGCTCGCGGCCGCGCTCATCGCCCAGTACGACGGGCTGAGCACCCGCGACCTGCCGGGCGAGACGGTCAACGGCTCGCTGACGGTCGGGGAGAACATCGGCGACCTCGGCGGCGTGACGATCGGGCACTTGGCCTACCGCATCTCCCTCGACGGGGCGCAGCCTCCCGAGCTCGACGGGCTCACCGGCGACCAGCGCTTCTTCGCCGGGTGGGCGCAGGGGTGGCGCGGCAAGGCCCGACCCGAGGAGGCCAAGCGGCTGCTGTCGATCGACCCGCACTCGCCGATGGACCTGCGCGCCAACATCGTCCGCAACCTCGTCGAGTTCCACGAGGCCTACGGCGTGCAACCCGGAGACGGCCTGTGGCTCGACGAGGCCGACCGCGTCCGTATCTGGTGAGCACACGCGTCGGTGCTCCCCGCCCGCGAGGGGCGAGGAGCACCGGGGTAAGCGTCCGCTCGGCCGAGTCGGTCGCGCGGCTGAGGCCGAGTCGGTCGCGCGGCTGAGGCCGAGTCGGTCGCGCGGCTGAGGCCGTGCGGCTCGGTCGACGACCGGCTGGCTCAGATAATGCCGGTCGGCACGAGCAGCGCCCAGGTGAGCAGCGGGGCACCGAGCACGATGATCGCCGCGTAGGCGAGCAGCTGGCCGTAGATCCGGCCCTTGTCGGCGCCCTGCGCGTTGGCGACGACGAGCGCACCGTCGGTGGAGAACGGCGAGACGTCGACGATCGTCGCCGAGATGGCCAGCGCCGCGACGACACCGGCCGCCGACAGCGTGCTCTGCTCCAGCAGCGGCGCCGCGAGCGGGATGAACGCGGTGAGCAGCGCCGTGGAGGAGGCGAACGCCGAGGAGATCCCGATGACGTAGCACAGCACGAGCGCGACGATCAGCGGCACACCGATCTTCACGGCGTGGTCGGCCAGGCCGTCGATGACGCCGGCGTGCTGCAGCACCGACACGTACGTGATCATGCCGGCGACGAGGAGCACGGTCGACCAGGAGATGCCGGAGACGAACGTGTGGTGCTGGTCGAGGCTGGCGAACGCCAGGATGAGGCCGGCGGTCAGACCGACGAAACCGATCGGCCACTTGAAGACGAGCGCGGCGACGAGGAGAACAGGATCAGCGCCAGCGTCAGCCACTGCTAGCCGGTGATCGGCTTCGCCTCACCGAACTGCGCGGTGGCCGGGCCCTCCGGGCGGTGGTTGTAGAGCTTGCCGATCATGGCCATGACGACGACGGTATGATCGAGATGATGAGGTTGATCGCGTAGTTCGACAGGAACAGCGGGATCGGCGTGATCGCGAAGTTGTTCTTCTCCGAGATCTCCCGCACGAGCACCCCGGCCACCGAGATCGGTGAGAATCCACCGGCGTGCGCGCCGTTGATGATGAGCGCGCCCATGACGACCCCGCTGATGCCCGACTCGGCCGCGAACAGCATGGCGGCGGGGGCCAGGAGGGCGACCGCGGCCGGGGAGAAGGTGCCCAGAGCGGTCAGCACGGAGGCGATGAAGAAGAACACCCACGGGATGAGGGCCATCCGACCCCCGACGGCCTTGACGCAGGCTCGGACGATCACGTCGATGGTGCCGTTGGCCTGTGCCATCGAGAAGAAGAAGGTGACACCGACGATCGTGAGGAAGATCGTCGCCGGGAACTCCTCGAGAATCTCGCGGTCGGTCATCCCGAGCATGAAGAAGCCGACGAAGAAGGCCGCGACGAAGCCCATGATGCCGATGTTTACCGGCCATTTCGTCGCGACGATGAACATGATGATCAGAATGACCAACGGCACTATCTGAGTGACGGGCATGACGGATTCCTTCTGACCCGGATCCGCGAGTAGTGGCAGCGTGATCCGCGTGTGAGACGACGAAGGTGCCCGTCCTGCTTGGAGAATCGAGGTTCTTGAGGCCTTCGAACGTCCAGCGGGGAGAGCACCTTGTCGGTGAAGAGAATACGTCGTCGTGGTCGGGTCCGGAAGCGTGTGCGGGTGGGCGTGCCGGATCCATCGCTGACCGCGACCGCGGGTGTCGCGGCGATCGCGGAGTTCGTCGACAAGCTGGACGTCGTTGGCCGGTTTGACCGCGGTGTGGGCGAGTTGAC
>NZ_BCNQ01000170.1 GCF_001515525.1 Piscicoccus intestinalis NBRC 104926
GCGGGCCGCCGCCTCGTCGAGGCGGGCGAGATGCCCGTCGAGCTGGGTGACCAGGCCGCGCACCTGCCCGGGGTCGCACGTCATCCAGGGGTGCACGACCGGGGTGATCGCCAGGTGCAGCCCGGCGCGGGCCGCACGGGCGCCCGTGGAGCCCGCGGCGCGCAACGCCTGCGTGGGTTTCACGACGCCCCCTCGCCGGTCGTGTCGGTGGCCGCGGCCGCGTCGTGAGCCCTGGCCGTGGTCGGGTCGGTGGCCGTGGTCGGGTCGGTGGCCGTGGTCGGGTCGGTGGCCGTGGTCGGGTCGGTGGCCGTGGCCGTGGACGGAGCCGCGACCGTGGGTGCGGCCGTCGAGCCGTACCGGCCGGCGAGGTCGTCGGGCTCGGCGTAGGAGTCGACGGCCTCGGCGAGGTCTCCCAGCGCGAGACTCACGGCGACCCCGAGGTCGTAGACGACGTTCGCAGTCGTCGAACCGGGCAGCACCCCGGCTCCGGACTCGATGATCTCGGCGAAGCCCATCCGGCCCGCCAGATCGCGCCACCGCAGCGCGAGCTCGGCCGCCGGGGCGGGGTCGGGCGCTGGCTGTGAGGCAGGCGACGATACGGGCTGCGAGGCAGGTGGCGATGTGGTCACGACGCTTCTCCCCCAGTCGATTCCGAATCCTCGGCCGCACCGCCCGCGCCACCCCCAGCAGCCTCAGCAGCCTCGCCAGGCTCGCCCTCGCCACCCGCACCCTCGTCGGGCAGCGCGACCGCGGCGGGCCCGCCGGCGAGCAGCGCGACGAACTGGTCCTCGTCGAGGGTCCGCACCCCGAGGTCGGCGGCCTTGGTGGCCTTCGACCCGGCGTTCTCCCCGACGACGACGTAATCGGTCTTGCGGCTCACCGAGCCGGCGGCCTTGCCGCCCCGCACGAGGATCGCCTCCTTGGACTCATCCCGCGAGAACCCGCTCAGGGAGCCGGTGACGACGACCGTGAGCCCCTCCAACGTGCGCTCGATCGAGGCGTCGCGCTCGTCGGCCATCCGCACGCCGTCGGCGGCCCAGCGGGCGACGATCGCGTCGTGCCAGTCGACCTCGAACCAGCGCCGCACGGAGTCGGCGATCGTCGGGCCGACCCCCTCGACCCCGGCGAGCGCCTCCTCGTCGGCCTCCCGAATGGCCTGCATCGACCCGAAGTGACCGGCCAACGCGCGGGCCGCGGTCGGCCCCACGTGCCGGATCGACAGCGCGACGAGCACCCGCCACAGCGGCTGTTGCCGGGCCTGGGCGAGGTTGTCGACGAGCCGACGCCCGTTGGCCGAGAGCACCCGCCCGCCGACGACGCCCGGCGCGGGCACGGCCTCGGGGTCGGCCGCCTCCTTCTTCGTGGCGTTGCGCGAGTAGAGCGGCACGCTCGCGACGTCGGCGGCGTCGAGACCGAACAGGTCGCCCTCGTCGGCGATGACCCCCGCGTCGAGCAGCGCGCCCGAGCCCTCCCAGCCGAGGGCCTCGATGTCCAGCGCCCCGCGCGACGCGAGCCCGAACAGCCGCTCCCGCAGCTGGGACGGGCACCGGCGGGAGTTGGGGCAGCGGATGTCCTTGTCGCCTTCCTTCTCCGGCGCCAGCTGTGCGCCGCACGAGGGGCACTGCGTCGGCATGACGAACTCCCGCTCGGAGCCGTCGCGCAGGTCGACGACCGGCCCGAGGATCTCGGGGATGACGTCGCCGGCCTTGCGCAGCACGACGGTGTCGCCGATGAGCACGCCCTTGCGGCGCACCTCGTCGGCGTTGTGCAGGGTGGCGTTCTCGACGGTGGAGCCGGCGACGAGCACGGGCTCCATCACCCCGTACGGGGTGACCCGCCCGGTGCGCCCGACGTTGACCCGGATGTCGAGGAGCTTGGTCGTCACCTCCTCCGGCGGGTACTTGTAGGCGATCGCCCACCGCGGCGCCCGCGACGTGGAGCCGAGACGGCGCTGCACCGCCACCTCGTCGATCTTGACGACCAGCCCGTCGAGCTCGTGCTCGATGGAGTGCCGGTGCTCCCCGAAGTAGGCGACGCGCTCCTCGATGCCGGCCAGGTCGTCGACGACGAGGTTGTGCGTCGACGTCGGCAGCCCCCAGCCGTGCAGCATCGTGTACGCGTCGCTCTGGCGCACGATGTCGAAGCCCTCCCGGGCGCCGATGCCGTGCACGATCAGGCGCAGCGGGCGGCTTGCGGTGACCCGCGGGTCCTTCTGCCGCAGCGAGCCCGCGGCGGCGTTGCGGGGATTGGCGAACGGCGGCCGGCCCGCCTCGACGAGACCGGCGTTGAGCTCGGCGAACGCCTCCACGGGAAAGAACACCTCGCCGCGCACCTCGACGAGCCGCGGGATCGGCACCGTGGCCGTCTGCTCGTCGTGCGCGTCGTGCGGCTGCGTGAGCCGGTGCGGCACCCCGGCGATCGTGCGCACGTTGTTGGTCACGTCTTCGCCGGTGCGACCGTCTCCGCGGGTCAGCGCCCGCACGAGCCGCCCCTGCTCGTACAGCAGGTTGATCGCGAGCCCGTCGATCTTCGGTTCGGTGAGGAAGTGCACGTCGGAGCCCTCGACGGCCGCGACCGTGCGCTCGTACCACTCGCGCAGCTCCTGCGCGCTGAACACGTTGTCGAGCGAGAGCATGCGCTCGCGGTGGTCGACGGCGGCGAAGTCGGTGGAGAACGTGCCGCCGACCACCTGAGTCGGGCTCTCGGGCACCCGCAGCGCGGGATGCTCCTCCTCCAGCGCCTGCAGCCGGCGCAGCAGCTCGTCGAACTCGGCGTCGCTGACCGTCGGGCTGTCGCGCACGTAGTAGGCGAACTGGTGCTCGCGCACCTGCTGCGCCAGCTCCTCCCACTCGTGGCGCACGCTCTCGTCGGGCGCGCCGCCCTGCGCCTCCGGCAGGTCGGGACCGGGGCCGGACGGTGGCGAGGACTGCGGTTGTGCGTTCACGCGGCACATCTTGCACCAGCCCACCGACAAGCTGGCAGACCCCGCGCGCACCACCCCGGAGCCGGTGTCGAAAGTCGCTCAGCCCGAGGCGATCTCCGTCAGGGCCCGGGCGGCGTCGACGAGCCGCTCGTGGATCGCGCGGGCCTGCGCCGGGGTGCGGTCGGCCAGCCCGCACGGCGGCGTGAGGGTCACGTCGCGCAGGGCCGAGTCCGGCAAGCCGACGTCGGCGAAGGCGCGCCGCAGCGGCGCCAGGAGCGACCCGGTCGAGGGCGCCGGGTCGGCGTCGGGCACCGCGATGCCCGCCCACAGCCGCACCCCGGCCTCCACGGTCGCGGCCACCGACTCCCATCCCTGGGCCCGCAGCAGCGTGGTGTCGAGGGCCACGGCGTCGGCGCCCGCGGCCCGCAGCAGCGGCAGCGGCGGCTGCGGCGCGCAGCAGTGCACGGCCACCTCCACGTCGCCGCCGGGCAGCTGGGCGGAGCGGGCCGCCTCGACGATCTCGACGAGCCCGCGACGCGCGACCTCGGGGTCGACCGCCCGGTGCGTGCCGTAGCCCGAGGAGGTCTGCAGCCGGCCCGCGAGCACCGCAGGCAGCGAAGGCTCGTCGAGCTGGAGGACGAGCCGGGCGCCGGGCACGAGCCGAGCCACCGTCTCCAGGTGCGTGCGCACCCCGTCGGCGAGCGACTGGGTGAGGTCGCGGCAGGCGCCGGGGTCGACGACGACGCGTTCGCCGCGGGCGACCCGCAGCTCGGCGGCCAGCGTCCACGGACCGGCCACCTGCACCTTCAGCGGGCCGACGTACCCGTCGAAGGTCTCGGCCAGCTCGTCGAGGTCACCGCGCAGCAGGGCGGCGGTGCGCACGGCGTCGCGGCCGGGGTGGTCGACGAGCCGCCAACCCGACGGCTGCAGATCGACGGGCAGCTCGGTGAGCAGTCCGGCGGTGCGCCCGATGAGGTCGGCGCCGGGGCCGCGGGCCGGCAACTCGGGCAGATACGGGCACCCGAACGCGTCGCCCGGACCCTCGAAGACCAGCAGGTCACGCACCAGCCGCAGCGGCGTGCGGATGTCACTGCCGGGCCACGAACCGATCCCTGTGACTGAGCTCATGATCGGCCAGCCTACTGCCGCCCGAGCCGTGCTCCGCGAGCAAGCGCGCTGGTCACCGCGGTCACCGCCGGCATGCCACGACATTCTCCGGTCCGCCACGGGCAAACCCCTCGATCGGTAGGCTGCCAGGATGTGGGCTCGGACAGATCGTCGAATACTGTCTACTCTCGGTTAGCCCGTTATCGACGCGAGACCTTCGTTCCGACCCCGCGGGCTCCCCGCACGGAAGGCAAGGACACGGTGGCAGCACAGGATGACATGGGCGTTGAGGCTCGCTCGGCGAGCACGTTCGCGCATGCTTTCCGCGAGGCCACGGATCAGCGTGGCCTCTCGCTCGAGCGGATCACCTACCACCTGCGCCGCCGCGGGCACGACCTGTCCGCCGCCACCCTGAGCTATTGGCGCACCGGCCGCAGCGTGCCGCAGCGCAGCGCCTCCATCGCCGCCCTCGGGGCGCTCGAGGAGATCCTCGGGGTCGACCGCGGCAGCCTCGCCTCCCTCGTGCCGCCGCGGCCGGTGCGCACCGCCGCGGAGGGGCGCAGCACCGTGCGCGCCGAGCGCTTCATCAAGCGCGCCGACCTCATCTCCGAGATGATCACCTCGCTCGGGCTCTCCTGGGACACCGGCTTCGAGTACCTCTCGATCCACGACCGCGTCTCGATCGGGCGCGACGGCACGCTCGACAGCCACATCGTCTCCAACCTGCTGCGCTGCACCCGAGACGGCGTCGACCGGCTCCCCTCCTGGTATGGGCACGACGACGCCCGCAGCTACCCGTTCATCAGCGCCGAGGTGAACTGCCGCATCGGGGAGGTGCGCGAGGGCCCGAACGTGCCGCTCATCGTCGCCGAGATGCTGCTGCCCCGCGCGATGAACGTCGGTGAGGTCATCTTCCTGCAGTACCGCTACGGCGCCGCGGGCCAGACGATGCCCACCTACGACTGGAACCGCGGGTGCGTGGCGCCGCTGCGCGACGGCTACCTCGAGGTCGAGTTCCACCCCCAGGCGCTGCCGGTGACGGCCGAGGAGTTCGTGGAGGTCGGCTCCGAGGAGCGGGCGGTGCCGCTACCGGTCACCGACCGCGCCCTGCGCCGGTACAAGCGTGACTTCGGCCCCGGCGTGTGGGGCATGCGCTGGGACTGGTCCCCCGGCACCCTCGCCCCCATCCGCACGACGGAGTGAGCCGGGGCGTCACGCCACCGGCCCCCCGGCCACGTAGAGCACCTGCCCGGAGACGAAACCGGCACCCTCGGAGGCGAAGTACGCGACGGCCGCGGCGATGTCGTCCGGCTGCCCGACCCGCCCGACCGCGATCTGCGCGGCCGCCGCCGTCTGGAACTCCTCGAACGACAGTCCCAGCCGCTGTGCCGTCGCGGCCGTCATGTCGGTGACGATGAATCCGGGAGCCACGGCGTTGACGGTGGCCCCGAGCCGCCCGAACTCCAGCGCGAGCGTCTTCGTCAGCCCCTGCACGCCGGCCTTGGCGGCCGAGTAGTTGGCCTGCCCGGCGTTGCCGAGCGCGGACGTGCTGGAGATGTTGACGACCCGCCCCCAGCCCGCGGCCGCGACGTGCGGGCGCAGCGCCCGACTCATGAGGAACGCGCCGCGCACGTGCACCCCCAGCACCGCGTCGAAGTCGTCGACGGCCATCTTGTGCGCCATCGCGTCGCGGGTGATGCCCGCGTTGTTGACGAGCACCGTCGGCGCGCCGAGCCCGGCGACCACCCGCTCGTAGGCGGCGGCCACGCTCGCCTCGTCGGCGACGTCGGCGCTCACCGCCAGCGCCCGCCCACCGGCCGCCTCGATCTGCGAGACGGTGTGCTCGCACGCCGCCGCCTCGACGTCGAGCGCGGCGACCGCGAAACCGTCGGCGGCCAGCCGCATCGCGATCCGCGCCCCGATCCCCCGGGCCGCGCCGGTGACGATCGCGACCCGACCGGTCGCGCCCTCGCTCGTGCCCTCGCTCACGCTGCCATCACTCCCGCCTTCGCTGCCGGCTGCACTGCTGGGCTCACGCCCGGCCCCGCTCGTCGAGGCCGAGGTCGCGGCCGATGATCTCCTTCATGATCTCGTTGGAGCCGGCCCAGATGCGGGTGACCCGGGCGTCGCGCCAGGCGCGGGCCACGCGGTACTCGTTCATGTAGCCGTAGCCGCCCCACAGCTGCAGGCAGGCGTCGAGCGTGTCGTTCTGCACCTGCGCCGTCCACCACTTGGCCTTGGCCGCGTCGACGGCGCTGAGCCTTCCCGAGGCGTGCGCGAGCACGCAGTCGTCGACGTAGGCCTGGGCGACGTCCACCGCGGTGACGAGCTCGGCGAGCGTGAACCGGTTGGCCTGGAAGGAGCCGATCGGCTGCCCGAACGCCCGGCGGTCCTTGACGTAGTCGAGGGTCTCGCGCAGGATCGCCGAGCACTGCGCGAGGTTGGTGATCGCCGAGCCGATCCGCTCCTGCGTGAGGTGCTGCATCATCGCGACGAACCCGCCGCCCTCCGGGCCGAGCCGCTGCTCGTCGCCGACGTGCACGTCGTCGAAGAACAGCTCGCACGTGTCGGCCTCGTCCTGGCCGACCTTGTCGAGCGGGGCGCCCTTGGTGAAGCCGGGTGTGCCGGCCTCGAGCACGAACAGCGTGATGCCGCGGGCGCCCTTGGACTCGTCGGTGCGCGCGGCGACGATCGCCAGGTCGCACTGGTGGCCGTTGGTGATGAACGTCTTCGAGCCGTTGATCACC
Source organism: Piscicoccus intestinalis NBRC 104926 (assembly GCF_001515525.1). GTDB lineage: Bacteria > Actinomycetota > Actinomycetes > Actinomycetales > Dermatophilaceae > Kineosphaera > Kineosphaera intestinalis. The sequence continues at coordinate 6,778 of NZ_BCNQ01000170.1, forward strand.
CAGCCGCCGCCGTCGCGCGCCGCGGTCGTGCGCAGCGCCGCGAGGTCCGAACCGCCCGAGGGTTCGGTCATCGCGAGCGCGCAGATCAGCTCGCCGGCGGCCATGCCGGGCAGCCAGCGCCGCTGCTGCTGCGGGGTGCCGAGCGCGACGACATACGGCGGGCAGACGTCGGCGTGGATGCCGAAGCACGACGCCAAAGCCTGCGCGAACGCCGCCTCCTCCTCGGCGAGGACGGCGTTGAAGCGGTAGTCGTCGGCCCCGGCTCCCCCGAACTCGGTCGGGATGCACAGGCCGAACAGGCCCTGCCGGCCCGCCTCCCGCCAGATGCCACGCGGGATCGTGTGATCCGCGATCATCTCCGCCGCGCGGGGGCGCACGGTGCGCCCGATGAACGTGCGCACCGACGCCCGGAACGCGTCGTGGTCCTCGGTGTAGATGTGGCGCGGCATCGCGAGCCCTCCCTACTGATCGGTAACAACCAGTGTACGGACCAGCGGGGAGGGCCTCGCGGAGCCGGGCCCTGCGGGGGGGTCGGTCAGCGCCGCCGCGCCGGGCTCTCCGGCGAGCCGGTCACCGCCCGGGCGACGCGCAGCCTTCGCCGGGAGTCCGATCCGGGCGGGGTGCGCACGGCCGCGACGCGCGCACTGCGAAACGTCCGCCGCACGGCTCAGGCCCTCTTCGGGGCGGGCAGCCGCAGCTGCATCGCGTCGGCCATCGCGAAGAACACCTCGGTGTTGTCGAGCACGGCGTTGAACCGCTGCGAGCCCGGCCCCGCGGCCATGATCCACACGTCCTCGACCGTGTGCACGCAGTTGCTCTCCTCGCCGGGCAGGTTGCCGATCTGCAGCATCGCCTTCGGGTCGCGCTCGGGGTTCGGCTCCGACTGGCCGGTCGCCTCGTCGACGAGCGCCGGCTGCAGGAACGTGGCGTTGTGCTGAAAGTCGTCCCGGTGGTCGGGGTGGTTGCTCCAGCCGTAGAACAGCTGCACGTCGGGGTCGGGGTCGTCGGGAAAGCCGTCGCCGTTGGAGTCGACGTAGGTGGGGAAACCGGCGTCGCCGTACACGCCGTTGCCCTCCCGGTCCGGGTCGGGGTTGTCGCGCCGGTCGTGGGTGCCGACGATGCTCATCGAGTGGTTGTGGTCGGCGGTGACGACGACGAGGGTGTCGCCGTGCTCGGCCGCCCACTTCTTGGCGATGCCGACGGCCTGGTCGAGCTCGATGCAGTCGTAGGTCGCCCGGGGACCGTCGAGCGGGTGCTCCATCTTGTCGATGGACGCGCCCTCGATGAGCAGGAAGAACCCGTCCTTCTTCTTCTCCAGCACGCGCAGCGCCGCCTGCGTCATCTCCATGAGCGTCGGCTGGTCGGTGTACTCCTTGAGCACGGCCGGGTCCTTGCTGATCTCGCGGTCGATGTAGACGTTGAGGTTGGTCATCGCGAACGTGCCCAGCAGCTTGTCGGGGTTGCCGGAGACGGCCTTCTTCAGCTCGGCGCGAGCGCCGCCGCGTGTGCGCGAACACCGCCGCCGGGGTGGCGTCCTGGATCTCCGCGGTGGTGACGATGCCGACGGCCATCTTCTTGGCCCGCTTGACCATCTCGGCCATCGTCTCGACCTTGGGGTGCTTGTCGGCGTCCGGGCTGTTGCCCTCGTACACGCCCATCGCGTTGACCGACGCCTTGTGCCCGGTCATGTACGCCGACATCGAGTTCGCGGAGTCGGTGGCGATCGAGTCGTACCCCGACGTCGTCACGTTGCCGCGGAAGTCCATCCGGTCCATCTCGAGCAGCCCGTGGTACTTGCCCTCGGTCATGCCCTTGGCCAGGATCCGCGCCGCGGTGATCGCGGACTGGCCCATGCCGTCTCCGAGGCAGAAGATGACGTTCTTCACCGGGCGCGCCCGGGCCCGGGCCAGGACGACCTCGTTGGTGACCTTGGCCTCCTTCGTCGTCGAGCCGGAGGTGACCTTCGCGGTGATCGTGTACTCGCCGGCCTTGGGGTAGAAGACGCCCGGGTAAGTGACCTCGAGGCTGCCCGGCACCGAGCTCGTGCGCTGCGGCTCGCCGCGCAGGATCGCCGCCGCGCCGCCCGGGCCGGACACCGAGATCTCGATGCGGGCGGTCTGCGGGTCGACGCCGCTGGCCTCGACCCGCAGGTCGAAGAGCGAGTTGACGAGGAACTTCGCGCGGTCGATCGGCAGGATCCGCACGGCGACCTCGTTCGCGGCCAGGGCCGCCAGGAACGCCGGGTGACGGTGCGTCACGCTGCGCATCGTGAACGCGTGCGGGTCCAGCGAGCGCAGGTTCGCCGAGGCCCGGGGTGCGGCCGGCGCCCCGGCAGCCCCAGCCCCGGCAGCCCCAGCCCC
>NZ_BCNQ01000171.1 GCF_001515525.1 Piscicoccus intestinalis NBRC 104926
CCGCCGAGGCCACCCCCGCCGAACAGCTCGACGCGGTGGAGCGCGTGCTGTCGACGCGGGCGCCGGTGACGATGCCGGGCTTCGTCGGCTACGCGGCACCTGGCTTCGTCGCGCTCGGCGCGGCCCGCCGGCTCGCCGTCGACCCCCGCCCCGGCGAACTGGAGACCGTGCTGCGGGGCCTGCCGCACAACGTCACGACCCAGATGGACCTCGACCTGTGGGCGCTCTCGCAGCGCGTGGCCGTCACCGGGTCGGAGCCCGCCGCCGCCGACCTGGCGGACTTCCTGACCCGCTGGGGCGACCGGGCCGTCTCCGAGATCGACCTGGGGATGCCGCGCTGGCGCGAGCAACCCGAGCACCTGGTGGGGATGCTGCGCAACTATGCGCGCACGGGCGCCGCCGGCTCGGGACCGGATCCGGCGGCGCAGTTCGAGCGGGGCGCGCGGGAGGCGCAGGAGGCGGTCGACGCGCTGCTCGACCGGGTCGGCAACCCGGTGCGCCGGGCCGCGTTGGGGTTCGCGCTCGATCGGGCGCGCCGCCTCATCGGCCTGCGCGAGACCCCCAAGCTCGGGCTGATCACGCTGCTGGCCCGCGCCCGCGAGCAGCTGCTGCTCATCGGGGAGCAGCTGGCCGCCGACGGCCGGCTGGACGACGCGCACGACGTCGCGTTTCTCGACGTCATCGCGATCCGCGAGGCGCTGGACGGGGCCGACGTGCGCCCCCTGGTCGCCGCGCAGCGCGCCGACTACGAGGCCGAGCTGCGCCGCCGCCACATCCCCCGGCTGCTGCTCTCGGACGGCACCGAACTGGAGGCGCTCGCCCGGCCGCTGGCCCATTCTCTGTCGCAGGCCCAGGCCGATGAGCACACGCTCACCGGCACCCCCGCCTCCAGCGGCGTGGTCACGGCCCCGGCGCGGGTGGTCACCGACCCGGTGGGCGCGCACCTGGAGCCGGGCGAGATCCTCGTCGCGCCCTCGACCGACCCCGGCTGGACCCCGCTGTTCCTCACCGCCGGCGGCCTGGTCATGGAGATGGGCGGCAGCAACAGCCACGGCGCCGTCGTCGCCCGCGAGTACGGCATCCCCGCCGTCGTCGGGGTGCGCGACGCCGCCGCCACCCTCGTCACCGGCCAACTCGTCACGGTCGACGGCGCCGCGGGAGTGGTGCGTCTGGAGGACGAGCCGCTGACGGGCCCGCCGAGCCGCTGACTGCCCGCCGAGGCGCTGAACGCGGCCTGCCGCGACGCTGAACGCGGCCTGCCGCGACGCGCGGTCTCACTTTTCGGGAGCCGGTTCTCGACTGCCGGGACTGGACCGCCGGGGTGCCGCGGAACCGGCTCCGCGGAGTTGGTTCGGCGGAGACCGACCGGTCCAGTCCGATGGCACAGGCTCCCGTGCGAAGTGGGCTGCGGCGGCGCGGGGGCGGAGCGGCTGATGCGGTCGAGCAGCTGACGGGCCGAGCGACTCCGGGCACAGCGGCTGACGGGCCGAGCGACTCCCGGGCACAGCGGCTGACGGGCCGCGCGGCTGAGCGGCAGGCTCGGCAGCGCCCGCCTCAGCCCTCGAGCCGGCGGCGGCGGGCGTTGTAGGCGAGGCGGAACAGCCAGGTGGTGGGCACCTGACGGCCGGTGCTGACGTACTCGACGGCGGCGTCGGAGAACAGGGTGCCCGACAGCATGTCGAAGCCGATGCCGCGCCCGGCGAGCAGCAACTGGTCGCCGACGCGCACCGGCTGGTCGAGGTCGGGGGCGTACCGGGTGTGGTCGTCGCAGATGATCGCCAGCACCGCCACCGGCAGCCGCTGGGTGCGGTCCTCCGGATGGCGCAGCAGGTCGCGCAGGGTCAGTTCGTGGGTGCGTAGCCAGCGCACGACCGACGGGGCGTGCGCCCGGTCGAGCTGCAGCAGCACCGTCTCCGGGGTGGCCGAGCCGCAGCGCCGCCGCAGCGCCTTGAGCACGCCCTGCGCCCACTCGTCGTCCTGCTGCATGACCTGCTCGAGAAAGCTCCACAGGTGCGGCGCGATGACCCGGGCGAGGATCTCGCGGGCCACCAGCTGGCTCGGCACGAACACGGAGTCGGGATCGAACGCGTCGAGCAGCGCCTCGTGGCGGATCGTGCTCTGCCGAACGCTGATGAACATCCCCGGGTTCTCGCGCCGGGCGTGCGCGGCCACCGCGAGGTTCGTCGCGTCGCGCCCGGCTCCGGCGACGACGCCGACGGCGCCGGTGAGGTCGGGCGCCCCCTCCTGCGGGGAGGCGTGCGTGACGTCCAGGCCGGCGGCGGTGAAGTCGGCGGTGACCTCGCGGGTGAACTTGTTGTCGCCGACGATCACCCAGCGCCCGTCGGCCAGCCCCTCGCGGCGCGGCGGCAGCGGCGTGCCCCGCGGGTTGAGAAACCAGCTGACCAGCTGGAACGTCGACGGCCGGCGCAGCGCCATGAGCAGGTACTCGCCGTACTCGTCGAACGGGTTGACGACCCCGGCCGGCTCGAAGTCGCACATGCGCTCGGCGATCTCGCGGTCGTCGGCCCGCGCGTACACCGGCAGTTCGGGGCGCAGCAGGTTGACGGTCATGACGATCGACAGGTTCGCCTCGGCGTCGTCGGTCAGCGCGATGACGCCCGCGCAGCGCGGGTGCCCGAGGCCGGCCAGGCCGAGCATCGCCGGGTTCGTCGCGTTGCCGTCGATCGCCGGGGCGTCGACGACGAGCGCACCGGTCGTCATCTTGTTGATCGCCGACTGGTCGACGTCGATGACGACGAACCGCTTGCCGAGGTCGTCCAGGCTCGCGCAGACCCGACGCCCGGTCTGCCCGTAGCCGGCGACGATGAAGAACGGCTCGGCGAGCTTGGCCACCCGGCGCCGGAACCGCTGCAGCGCCACCGCCTCCCGGAAACCGCGGTCCTGCATGAGCGCGAACAGCGCCCCGATCGAGTAGGCCCACCCGACGACCGAGGCGTAGATCGCCACGATGACCCACATGCGCTGCAGGGTCGTGAACGGGTAGGGCAGCTCTCCGAAGCCGATCGTCGTGGCCGTGTAGGAGATGACGTAGAACGCGTCGAACGCGGTGAGCTGGTGCGGGCGGCCCTGGTCGTCGACGCCGGGGATGAGCATGAGCCCGAGCACCGAGATCGAGAACGTCGCGATGAGCACGATGAGCGGGCCGCGCATGCGCCGCAACACGAGGAAGATCGCGTCGGTCGAGGGCACCTCGGTGGGTACCGGCACAGCCACCCGGCGCAGCGGCGCCGTGTGGGCCGTCGGCTGGCGCCGCGCCAACAGCATGAGCAGCGGGTTGGCCATGGCCGCCTGCGCTCAGTGCCTGCGGTAGGAGACGGTCTCGACGACCAGCAGCACGACCGAGACGACGTTGGCGAACAGCGCACCACCGGAGAGCGAGACGACGCTGGCCGTGTGGGAGGCGGTCAGGCCGCCGTCGGCGACCATCGTCGCCCAGATGTACACCCCGACCGCAGCGAGCAGCTGGATGTCGGCGACCAGGCTCGTGGCGAGGTAGACCGCCCCGATCTGCGTGCGGTCTCCGAACTTCAGCACCGTCGCGATGAGCGAGACGACGACCGCGGCGTACAACTCGTAGATGTTGTGCACGCGCGCCTCGGTGATGTCACCGATGAAGAATCCGAAGTTCAGCGTGGCCGCGAGCAGCACGAAGAACCCGAAGACGACCTTTTCGAGGTTCACCTCGCCAGGGTAACGGCCCTTACACCAGGTCGAAGGCTTCCCTGTCGGTCGAGGGCTCGTGCCGCAGCAGCGGCCCTCGACCGATAGGGCAGCCTTCGGCCGAATGAGGAGGGGAGGCTTCGCACGAAGGAGAGGGGAGGGGTGAGCGGAGGCCGAGTCGGGGCGGGGGTACTGGCGGGGCCTGGGCGGGGGTCGGGTTGGCGACGTAGGGTCGTCGGGTGAGTGACGCTCCCACGATCGACACCGTCGGCGCGCTGCGCGCCTCCGGGCACGAGGCCAAGCACCTGCGCGCCGAGATCCGTGACAACCTGCTGACCGCGCTGGCCGCGGGCACCGACCCGTGGCCCGGCCTGCACGGCTTCGACGACACCGTGCTCCCCCAGCTCGAACGGGCCCTCATCGCGGGCCACGACGTCGTGCTGCTCGGTGAGCGCGGGCAGGGCAAGACCCGCCTGCTGCGCACCCTCGTCGGCCTGCTCGACGAGTGGGCTCCGGTCATCGCCGGCTCCGAGCTCGGCGAGCACCCCTACGAACCGATCACCGCCCTGTCCCAGCGCCGGGCCGCCGAACTCGGCGACGACCTGCCGATCACGTGGCGGCACCGCAGCGAGCGCTACGCCGAGAAACTGGCCACCCCGGACACCTCCGTGGCCGACCTCATCGGTGACGTCGACCCGATCAAGGTCGCCGAGGGCCGTTCCCTCGGTGATCCCGAGACGATCCACTACGGCCTCATCCCCCGCGCGCACCGCGGCATCGTCGCGGTCAACGAGCTGCCCGACCTCGCCGAGCGCATCCAGGTGGCGATGCTCAACGTCATGGAGGAGCGCGACATCCAGATCCGCGGGTACGTCATCCGGCTCCCGCTCGACTTGCTCGTCGTCGCCTCTGCCAACCCCGAGGACTACACGAACCGCGGCCGGATCATCACGCCGCTGAAGGACCGCTTCGGCGCCGAGATCCGCACCCACTACCCGACGGCGCTCGAGGACGAGATGGCGGTGATCCGGCAGGAGGCCGATCTCGTCGCCGAGGTGCCGGACGCGCTCATCGAGGTCCTCGCCCGGTTCACCCGGTCGCTGCGCGAATCCCCCTCGATCGACCAGCGGTCCGGCGTCTCGGCCCGGTTCTCGATCGCGGGTGCCGAGACCCTCGCCGCCGCGGCCCGGCACCGCGCGGCCCGGCAGCACGAGGAGCACGCGGTGGCCCGCGTCGTCGACCTGCAGTCGGCGCTCGACGTGCTGCGCGGCAAGCTGGAGTTCGAGTCCGGCGAGGAGGGCCGCGAGGACGAGGTGCTCGCCTACCTGTCGCGCACCGCCACGGCCGCGACGGTGCGGGCGCACCTGGCGGGCATCGACCTGGCTCCGATCGTCACCGCGGTCGAGGAGGGTGCGCTCATCACGACCGGCGAGCAGGTCAGCGCCGACGAACTGCTCGCCGGGCTGCCCGAATCGGCCGCCGCCACGTTCGCGGAGGTCGAGCAGCGGCTCGGCGCGAGCGACGAGGGGCAGCGCGCCTGCGCCGCCGAACTCGCCCTCGAGGGCCTGTACCTGGCCCGGCGCATCAGCAAGGACACCGACGGCGCGCAGACGGTGTACGGCTGATGAGCCGGCACGCGCGGGGCGCCCGCTACGGGCGGTACGTCGAGGGGCCCGACCCGCTGGCTCCCCCGGTCGACCTCGGCGACGCGCTGTCGGCGATCGGCGAGGAGGTCATGGCCGGCACGTCGCCGCAGCGGGCCATGCGCGAGTACCTGCGCCGCGGCTCGCCGGACCGGGTCGGGCTCGACGAGCTGGGCCGCCGGGTCGCCCAGCGCCGCCGCGAGCTGCTGCACAAGCACCGGCTCGACGGCACCCTGCAGGAGGCCAAGGAGCTGCTCGACAAGGCCGTGCTCGCCGAGCGCAAGCAGCTCGCCCGCGACCTCGACGACGACGCGCGGTTCGCCGAGATGCGCATCGAGAACCTGCCGGCCTCGACGGCCGCCGCGGTGCGCGAGCTCGCCGACTACCCGTGGCGCAGCACCGAGGCCCGCGAGGCGTACGAGCAGATCAAGGACCTGCTCGGCCGCGAGGTGCTCGAGCAGCGGTTCACCGGCATCAAGCAGGCGTTGGAGGGCGCCACCGACTCCGACCGCGAGGCCGTCAACGAGATGCTCGACGACCTCAACTCCCTGCTGGAGCAGCACCGGCGCGGGGAGGACACGGGCGCCAGCTTCGCCGACTTCATGGCCAAGCACGGCGAGTTCTTTCCCGAGAACCCGCAGACCATCGACGAACTCATCGACACGCTGGCCCGGCGCGCGGCCGCCGCGGCGCGGTTCCGCAACTCCCTCAACCCCGAGCAGCGGGCCGAGCTCGACGCCCTCGCCCAGCAGGCGTTCGGCTCCCCCGAGCTCATGGAGTCGCTCTCGCGCATGGACGACAACCTGCGCGCGCTGCGCCCCGACGAGAACTGGACCCGTTCCGAGCACTTCAGCGGCGAGCAGGGCCTGGGTCTCGGAGACGGTACTGGCGCCCTGCAGGACGTCGCCGACCTCGACGCCCTCGCCGACCAGCTCGCCCAGGAGCACACCGGCGCCGACCTGCGCGACGTCGACCTGGAGGCGCTGACCCGCCAGCTCGGCGAGGGCGCGGCCGCCGACGTGCAGGCCCTCGCCGAGCTGGAGCAGGCGCTGCGGGAGTCAGGCCTGCTGGCTCGCGCGCCCGACGGCTCGCTGCGGCTCTCGCCGAAGGCGATGCGGCGCCTGGGCAAGACGCTGCTGCGCGACGCGACCGACAAGATCACGGCGCGCGCCGGCAACCGCGACGCGCGGCGCTCCGGCCAGGCCGGGGAGTTCAGCGGCGCCTCCCGCGAGTGGCAGTTCGGCGACACCGAGCCGTGGGACGTCACCCGCACCGTCACCAACGCCGTGCTGCGCGAGGCGGCCGAGGGCCGGCCGGGCGCAGCAGGCGAGGACCGGCCGGGATCAGCACGCGCAGGCCGGCCGGGCGGCCCGACCGAGCGCGGGGTGCGGCTCCAGCTCGGCGACGTCGAGGTGAGCCAGACCGAGGCGCGCACCCGCGCCACCGTCGCGCTGCTCGTCGACACGTCGTTCTCGATGATCATGGAGGGCCGCTGGGTGCCGATGAAGCGCACGGCGCTCGCCCTGCACCATCTGGTCAGCACCCGGTTCCGCGGCGACCAGCTCGAGCTCGTCTCGTTCGCGCGGCACGCCCGCACGCTGCCGATCGACGAGCTCGTCGGGCTCGACGGTACGTGGCAGCAGGGCACCAACCTGCACCACGGGCTCATGCTCGCGGCCCGGCACTTCCGGCGGCACCCGCACACCCAGCCGGTGCTGCTCGTCGTCACCGACGGCGAGCCGACCGCCCACCTCGCCGCCGACGGGGAGGCGATCTTCGACTACCCGCCGAGCGACCTGACGCTGGCCCTCACCGTGCGCGAGCTCGACGCGATCAGCCGGCTCGGGGCGCGCACGACGTTCTTCCGCCTCGGCGACGACCCCGGCCTGGCCCGCTTCGTCGACGCCATGGCCCGCCGCGTCGACGGCCACGTCGTCGCCCCCGACCTCGACGACCTCGGGGCCGCCGTCGTCGGCAGCTACCTGTCCGGCCGGTGGGGCCGCTGGGGTCAGGATCCGGGCGAACAGGTGTGGCCCGCCTAACCCGCCCTGTCCCCCGTCGGATGGACTGTCCAATCGATGGGGTTGCGGCAGTCTTTCGTCGAAACGTCAGTGACACAATCGATCTCACGTTCCGGCAGGGCTGGGAAAGGACACTGGACATGCGTGAGACGCGCGCGGCGGGCGACGAACCGGGAGCCGGCGGCTGCCGCTACCCCAGCCCGCCCCCGGCCGCCGCCGACGGCGCGGGAACCTCGCTCCGCTCCGGGCACGAGCGGCGCGCGCAGCGGTACCTTTCCATCATGCTCACGAGCGCGGGACCCGAACGAACGCTGTACCCACCGGCCTTGCGGCCGTAGGGGATTGCCGATGTCCCGCCGCGACGGCCCCGACGGCGGGGTCGCCGTCGGGTTCGTCGACGACCACCCCGCGGTGCTGCAGGGCCTCGTGCAGCATCTGCGCGCCGCGCTGCCGGAGATCACCGCGACCCACACCGCCTCCGATGTCGCGGGGCTGGTGGCCGGGCTGGGCGCCTCCGGGCGCATCGACCTCGTCGTGCTCGACATCCAGCTCGGCGACCGCAGCGTGCCCGAGCACAATGTCGCGGCGCTGCGCCGGCACGGCGCGCGCGTGCTGCTGTACTCCCAGGAGACCCGCGCCAGCGTCGTCGCCCGCTGCCTGCAGGCCGGGGCGTTCGGCATCGTCAGCAAGAGCGAGCCGCTGGACGTCATGACGGAGGCGGTGCGCTGCGTGCTGCGCGGCGAGCCGCACCTCAACGCCGACTGGGCCGCCGCGATCCGCGCCGACACCCAACGGCAGCAGCCGACGTTCGCGCCGCGCGAGGAGGAGGCGCTGCGGCTGTACGCCCTCGGGCTGCCGGTCACCTCCGTCGCCACGCGGATGTACGTGGCGCCGGCCACCGTCAAGGAGTACCTGCTGCGGGTGCGCCGCAAGTACGCCGACGCCGGCCGGGACGCCACCTCGAAGACCGACCTGCTGTTCCGGGCCATCGAAGATGGACTCATCGACCCGCCGCGGCCCCGCTGAGACGGCGCCCATCGACCGCCTGGCGTTCCAGTACCTCGGGGTGGGCGTCGCGGTCTTCCTCGTGCTCAACCTGTCGGTCACGCTGCGCAACAACGTCGTCAAGGCCGGCATCTACCCGACGTGGGTGGCGGTGCTCGGCTGCGTTCTCGCGGTGCTGGCCACCGTCTGCTACCTGGTCGGCTGCGCCCGCGGGCGACCGTCGGGGGTGCGCACCCGCGCCCTCGCGCCACTGTGCCTGGCGATGATGGCCGCGCACGTCGTCGCGCTCGCTGTGACGGGAACACAGTTGGGCCGCAACGACTTTCCGCCGCTGCTGCACTGGATGGGCGCGGGGGTGACGTGCGCGGTGGCGCCCTGGGGCGTGCGCGGCAGCCTCGTGCTGCTGGCCGGTTACGCACCCGGCTACCTGTACGTGCGCAGCCGCGCCCTCGACTGGCCGCACGCGCTCACCGAGGCGCTCGTGTTCACGGTGGCGGCGCTGACGTTCACGCTCATCGTCAGCCTCATGACGCGGGCGGTCCGCGAGCTGAGCAGGGTCGCCGCGCGGGTCGCCGCCGAACGCGCCCGCAGCGAACAGGCGGCGGCCGCGGCCTTCGAGCGCACCCGCTGGGACGCGCTCGTGCACGACAAGGTGCTCGGCGCGCTCCGGCTCGCCGCGACCGCAACGACCCGCGAGCACCGGCACGCGGCGGCGGC
>NZ_BCNQ01000172.1 GCF_001515525.1 Piscicoccus intestinalis NBRC 104926
GCACGACCGCGTCGCCCGGCTGCGCGCCGGCCTCCCAGAGCCGGTCGGCGAGCACGTCGGCGAGGATCGGGTGCGGCCCGAGCGGCCCGGAGGCGGCGGCGTTGGGGTGCGGCGCGATGGCCCCGCGCACATCGACCTCCACGTGGTACCCCAGGCTCAGCAGCAGCGGCACGACCGCCACCCGGCGGCCGGTGCGTGCGTGCCGGGTCACGACGTCGCCGACGTGCGGGGCCTGCACGTCGATGTAGGCGATGTCGACGTCGACCCCGGGGAGCCGGTCCGCCACCGCCGCGCGGATCGCGAGGCTGGTGGCCCGCCCGGCCTTGTCGCGGGTCCCGTGCGCGACAAGGACGAGGTCGGTGGGGGAGCCGGTGCCCGGACGCAGACCCTCCAGCTGCCCGAGGTCGGGGTACGCCTTGCCGGCGCGGCGTGACGAGCGAGTCATGACACTCCCTTCTCGGGGTCGACAGGCGGGGTCACGGGGGCGGAACGGGGGCTACTGCGGCGACACGTCGAGGCGATAGCCCCGTTTGATGACGGTCTGCACGATGCCGCGCAGGCCCGGGGCCTCGCGCAACCGGGCGACGGCCATCTCGGCGGTGTGCGGGTTGGTGCTGCCGCCGGGCAGCTCGGCGAGGATCGCGGCGCGGCTCACCACCGACCCCTCGGCCTGCGCGAGCAGCCGCAGCACGGTCAGGCTCGCGGGCGTCAGCGGCAGCGGGCTGCCGTCGAGGTGGGCGGCGCGCGCCCGCACGACGAGCGTGCCCGCCGGGGTCGTCACGCGCGCCGCGGCCCGCGTCGACAGGGCCTTGACGAGTTCGCGCACGAGGGCCCCGAGGCGAAACCGGTCGGGCACGAGCGGGTCGATGCCCGCCTCCCGAAGCGGCCCCGCGGTGACCGGGCCCACGGTCGCGGCGAGCACGTCGCCGGACGGCCCGCACGCGGCGACGACCTCGGCGAGGCGCCCGCGGGCGCGGGCCTGCGCGAGGAACTCCGCGGCCATCGGCGCCGAGGTGAACACGACCGCCTCGACCTCGCGGTCGGCGACGAGGGCGACGCCGCGGGCCACCGCCTCGGGGTCGGGGCTGGGGCCCACGCGGTAGACGACGACGGGGCTGACCCGGGCGCCCCCGCGCTCGAACAGTCCGTCGAGGCCGTCGTCGCCGGAGCCGTGGTGCTGCACCGCCACGTGGAGCCCGTCGACGCCCTGATCCGTGAGGTACTCGCCGACCTCGGCCGCCTGCTCCGACTCCGCGGTCCATTCGGCGGTGAGCCCGGCCTGCTGGATCGCGCCCTTGGCCTTCGGGCCGCGCGCGAGGATCCGGGTGCCGCCGAGGGCGGCGAGCAGGTCGCGGGCGAGGCCCGCCGCGTCCGCCGCCTCGATCCAGCCGCGGAAGCCGATGCCGGTCGTCACGACGAGCACGTCGGGCGGGTCGGCGATGAGTGCCTGGGTCGCGGCGAGCAGCCGTTCGTCGTCGGCGTGGGGGATCGTCGAGAGCACGGGCGCATGGATGATCGTGGCCCCGCGCCGCTCGAGCGCCGACCCGAGCTCCGCGGCCCGGCGCTGCGAGGTGAGCAGCACCCGAAGGCCTCCGAGCTGATCACGCATGTGTCGCCTACCCTGTCGTCGCGGTCGCCGGGGAGTGTGCCCCGGCGCTGTCGTGCCCGGCGCGCGGCGACGTGGCGACGAGCACCCGGCCGTCGCGCACGAGCACCTCCCAGGTTGGCAGCACGACCGCGGGGTCGCTCAGGCAGGCCCCGGTGCGGACGTCGTACGCCTGCTTGTACATCGGAGACTGCAGGGTCGGCACGTCCTGCCCGTCGACCGTCGCCGAGCCGACGATGCCGCGCGACATGACGTTGGCGTCGCTGAACGGGTCGTGCTGCGCCAGCGCGTACACGCTGTCGTCGAGCAGCCGCACGAGCGCGATCTGCACGCCGCCGACGAGCGCGGCCGCGGCCCGCTCGGGCAGCAGATCGCTCACGGCGCAGACGTCCTCGAAGTCGGCCATGACGTCGTCCACGGGCTTCTCCATCGTCCAGGGGGCGTCGGGGGCGGCTGGGGCTGCCGGGGCTGCCGGGGCTGCCGGGGCGTCGGGGGCGGAGACGGTGAGATGCGCGGCGCTCACGAGCGCACCTCGATCCGGGTGCCGAGCGCGACCGGGCCTGCCGGCGCACCGGCTCCGGCGTCGTGCGTCGTGTCCATGGCGACGACCTCGATGTCCGACGCGGCGCGCTCGGCGGGCGTGGCCGGGCGCTTCTGGCCGCGCTCGGGCACGTACTTCAGGTCCGGGTCGGCCTGGGTGGGCGCGTTGACGAACGAGCGGAACCGGGCGAGCTTGTCGGGGTCTTCGAGCACGTCGCGCCACTCGTCGGAGTAGCCGGCGACGTGCGCGTCCATGGCGGCGTCGAGGTCGGCGCAGATGCCGAGGGCGTCGTCGAGGATGATCTCGCGCAGCCGCTCGATGCCGCCGTCGAGGTCGCCGAGCCAGGGGGCGGTGCGCTGCAGGCGGTCGGCGGTGCGGATGTAGTACATGAAGAACCGGTCGATCGCGCGGACCAGGGTGTCGTCGTCGAGGTCGTCGGCGAGCACGACGGCGTGCCGCGGCGTGAACCCGCCGTTGCCGCCGACGTAGAGGTTCCAGCCCTTCTCGGTGGCGATGACGCCGACGTCCTTGCCGCGGGCCTCGGCGCACTCGCGGGCGCAACCGGAGACCCCGACCTTGAGCTTGTGCGGTGCCCGCAGCCCGCGGTAGCGCAGCTCGAGCTTGACCGCCATGCCGACGCTGTCCTGCACGCCGTAGCGGCACCACGAGGAGCCGACGCACGACTTCACGGTGCGCAGCGACTTGCCGTAGGCGTGCCCGGACTCGAAGCCGGCGTCGACGAGCCGCTGCCAGATCTGCGGCAGCTGCTCCATGCGGGCGCCGAACAGGTCGATCCGCTGGCCGCCGGTGATCTTCGTGTACAGGCCGAAGTCGCGGGCGATCTCGCCGATGACGATGAGTCCCTCGGGGGTGATCTCGCCGCCGGGGATGCGCGGCACCACCGAGTACGTGCCGTCCTTCTGGATGTTCGCCAGCACGTGGTCGTTGGTGTCCTGCAGCGTGGCCTGCTCACCGGCGAGGATGTGCCCGGAACCGAGGCTCGCGAGGATCGAGGCGACGGTCGGCTTGCAGATGTCGCAGCCGCGCCCGCGCCCGTGCCGGGCGATGATCTCGCTGAAGCTGCGCTCGCCGGTGACCCGCACGATGTCGAACAGCTCGGCGCGCGGCATGTCGAAGTGTTCGCACAACGCCCGGGAGACCGTGAGCCCCGACTTGGCCATCTCGGCGGAGAACAGCTTCTTGACCAGCGGCAGGCACGAGCCGCAGGAGGTGCCGGCCTTGGTGCACGCCTTGACCTCGCCGAGGTCGGTGCAGCCGCCCTCGCAGACGGCGTCGCGGATCGCACCGGCGGTGACGTTGTTGCAGGAGCAGACGGTCGCGTCGTCGGGCAGGTCACCGCCCGCGGCGGGGGCGGCGCCCTCGGGCAGCAGGTAGGCGGCCGGGTCGCCGCCGAGTTCGCGCCCGAGCATGGGGCGCAGCGAGGCGTAGGCGGAGGCGTCGCCGACGAGGATGCCGCCGCGCAGGGTGCGGGCGTCGTCGGAGAGCACGAGCTTCTTGTAGACGCCGGCGACGGGGTCGGCGTAGACGATCTCCAGGCTCCCATCGTCGGTGGCGAAGGCGTCACCGAAGCTGGCGACGTCGACGCCGAGGAGCTTGAGCTTGGTGGCGGTGTCGGCGCCGGGGAAGCTGGCCTGCCCGCCGAGGAGCCGGTCGACGACGATCTCGGCCATGGCGTTGCCGGGGGCGATGAGGCCCCACACGCGGCCCTGGATGCACGCGACCTCGCCGACCGCCCAGATGCTGGGGTCGCCGGTGCGGCAGGCGTCGTCGACGACGACGCCGCCGCGTTCGCCGACGGGCAGTTCGATGGCGCGGGCGAGTTCGTCGCGGGGGCGCACGCCGGTGGCGAGGACGACGACGTCGACGTCGATGCGGGAGTCGTCGCTGAACGTCATCGAGGAGACGCGGCCGCGGGTGCCGCCGATGCGCTTGGTGGCGGTGCCGGTGCGCACGTGCACGCCGAGGCCGCCGATGAGCCGGCTCAGCGCCTGCCCGCCGCCGTCGTCGACCTGGATCGGCATGAGCCGGGGCGCGAACTCGACGACGGTGGAGTCGACGCCCATGGCCTGCAGGGCGCCGGCGGCCTCGAGGCCGAGCAGACCGCCTCCGATGACGGCGCCGCGCAGGGGGCGGCCCAGCTCGGTGGACAGGTTCTGCACGTACCCCTTGAGGTGGGCGACGTCGTCGATCGTGCGGTAGACGAACACGCCGGTCAGGTCGTTGCCCTCGATCGGCGGCACGGCGGCGTTGGAGCCGGTGGCGAGCACGAGGTGGTCGTAGGCGATCGGCTCGCCGCGGGTCACGGAGACGGTCTTGCCCGCCCGGTCGATCGCGGTGGCGGCGACGCCGCGACGCAGGGTGACGCGGGGGTCGCGCCACAGGTCGGGGTCGCCGAGCTCGAGGTCGGTGGCGCTCTTGCCGCTGAAGTAGCTGGTCAGCGCCACGCGGTCGTACGGCGCTCGGGGCTCCTCGGCGAGCACGGTGACGCGCCAGGCGCCCTCGGCGTCGCGGGCCCGCAGGGCCTCGACGAGCCGCTGGGCGACCATGCCGCCACCGACGACGAGCAGATGGCGGGTCGCGTCGGTGGGGTTCTGCTCCTCGGCCGCTGGGGTGGGCTGGGCCATTGTCGATCCCTTTCGTCACATCGGCCCCGCGGATGGCGGGGCCGGGCGTGAGCTGCTGGATTGCGTTGAATCGACGGTAAAGATCGTGTGTTACACCAACTTCGGCGTTGTGTTTCCGCGGTGCTAACTGGCTCTCACGGGTGCGGGGCGGGCGGGCGTGAGATGAGCACGCGTCGGCGGGTGTGGGCGGTGCGGCGCGGGCCGACGACCGGGCCCGGGCGATCACTGCTGGAGCAACGGAATGAGCCCCTGGAGTCCGGCGATGACCATGCTCACGGCGATGGCGGCGAGGATCATGCCCATGAGGCGGGTCATGATTGTCTGCAACGTCTGAGACATGTGGTGCCCGATCGAGGGCGCGAACCACAGCACGACGGTGAGCAAGGCGAGCACGAGCAGCAGGGCGAGTCCGATCGCGGCGTAGCCACCGACTCCGTCGGCCTGGCCGGTGAACACGACGATGGCCGTGATCGTGCCAGGCCCGAGGATCATCGGGAAGGTCAGCGGGTAGAACGCGACGTCGCCGGTCTCGGCCTGCTGCTGCTGGTGCTGCCGCTCGTCCGGCGTGCCGCTGTGGGCGCTGCTACCACCGTTGAGCATGCCCAGGGCGATCATCATGAGGACGATCCCGCCGGCCACCCGGAAGTCGTTGACGGTGACGCCGAACAGCCCCAACAGCGTGGTGCCCGACACCATGATGACCACCGCCATGACCAGGCTGTAGATGGCCACCCGGATCGCGGTCGTGCGTTGGCGGGCAACGTCGTAGCCGGTGGTCAGCGACAGGAACAGCGGCAGCGCGACGAACGGATTCATGATCGCGAAGAAGCCGCCCAGGGCCTTGACCAGGAGTGCGGTGTCCATGGCCGCCATCCTGTCAGCGCCGCTGCACCGCCGGTCCGGGGTGTCGGACGACGTCGTTCGACCGACCGGCGAGCAACCGACGAGCGACCCCGAGCGGGGCGCGTCAGGAGCGCGCCATACCGTGAGGACACACGAGAACCGAGGGAGCCCATATGCGAGTCGCGCTGTTCGTGCCGTGCTACGCCGACGCACTGGAGCCGGAGACGGGGATCGCCACCCTGCAACTGCTGCGCCGCCTGGGCATCGACCCCGAGTACCCGATCGACCAGACGTGTTGCAGCCAGCCGATGGTCAACGCCGGCTTCGACGCGGAGTCGAAGGCGACGCAGGAGCACTTCGCGCGCACGTTCGCGGGCTACGACTACGTCGTGGCGCCGTCGAACAGCTGCGTGCGCAACGTGCGGCAGAACATGACGGCGTGCGAGCAGACCGACGAGGTGCGCCAGGTGCGCGGCAGCGTCGTCGAGCTCGTGGAATTCCTGCACGACGTGCTGAAGGTCGAGGAGTTCCCGTGGGCAGAGTTCGCACACAAAGTCAGCTACCACGACAGCTGTTCGTCGCTGCGGTTCCTGCGTTCATCCAGCATGAGCGAGCTGCGCGAGGAGCCGTACTCCAAGCCGCTTGCGCTGCTGCGCAAGGTCCGGGGTATCGAGATCGCGCAGCTCAAGCGGCCCGACGAGTGCTGCGGTTTCGGCGGCACCTTCTCGGTGCTCGAGCCGGCGACCTCGGTGAAGATGGGGCAGGACAAGGTCGCCGACCACGCCGCCTCCGGTGCCACGCACGTCGTGTCGGCCGACGGCTCCTGCACGATGCACCTGAAGGGGATCGCCCACCGCGGCGGCACGCCCTTGGAGTTCCGGCACATCGCCCAGGTCCTGAACGGAGAGCGCGGATGATCCTCAACCACCGACTTCAGCACGCCGAGGCCAACTCGCCGGAGGCCGTGCCGACGCACACGACCGACGAGCCGCAACCGCGCGGCGCGAAGGTGCACGGCGACCACCCGATCGACCACAACGAGGCGGCGCAGCGGTTCATCGCGGCCCCGCACCACGAGTCGACGCACGATGAGCGGCTCTGGGACCTGCGGGGCAAGCGCGACGGTCAGATGCACGGCATCCCCGAGTGGGAGGAGCTGCGCGAACACGCCTCGCGGATCAAGGAACACACGCTGGCGAACCTCGGCGACTACCTCGAGCAGTTCGAGCACGCGGCGCGGGGCAACGGGGTGCACGTGCACTGGGCGAAGGACGCCGACGAGCACAACCGCATCGTGCACTCGATCATGAGCGACCACGGCGCGAAGAGCCTCATCAAGAGCAAGTCGATGCTCACCGAGGAGTGCGGCTTCCGCGACTACATGGCCGGTGTCGGGATCGACATCGTCGAGACCGATCTGGGGGAGCGGATCCAGCAGCTCGACGACGAGCCGCCGAGCCACATTGTGGTGCCCGCGACGCACAAGTTGCGCACCGACGTGGCGGCCGTCTTCGCCAAGACCCTGGGCACCGACCCGGACAACTCCGACGTGCACTACCTCGCCGAGCAGCAGCGCGAGAAGACCCGGCCGCTGATTCTTCAGGCCGACGCGGGGATGACGGGCGCGAACTACGCGGTGGCCGAGAACGGCGCGGTCGTCGTGTGCACGAACGAAGGCAACGCCGACCTGTCGGCCAACGTGCCGCCGCTGCACATCGCCTCGATCGGCATCGAGAAGCTCATCCCTCGGGTCGCGGACCTCGGCGTGTTCATCCGGTTGCTGTCGCGCTCGGCGCTGGGGTCGCCGATCACGCAGTACACCTCGCACTTCCGGGCGCCTCGACCGGGCACCGAGATGCACTTCGTCATCGTCGACAACGGTCGCAGCGAGCGCCTCGGCGAGCAGGAGTTCTGGACGAGCCTGAAGTGCATCCGATGCAGCGCGTGCATGAACACGTGCCCGGTGTTCCGGCGCTCGGGCGGGCTGTCGTACGGGGCGACGTACGCGGGGCCGATCGGGTTGATCCTCGACCCGACGATCAACCGGCGCAAGTACTCGGCGCTGCCGTACGCCTCGACGCTCAACGCGTCGTGCACGAACGTATGCCCGGTGAAGATCAACATCCACGAACAGATCCTCGGCTGGCGCAAGGTGATGGCGGCACAGAAGCAGCCGAAGCTCGTCGAGCGGATCGGGATGAAAGCGGCCGGCGAGCTGCTGTCTCACCCGAAGGCGTACCGGGCGGCTGTGGCGAACGTGGACCGGGCGCTGCGGGTGCTGCCGCAGTTCGCGGTGAACATACCGCTCAACCCCTGGGCGACGCCGGGTCGGGACACGCCGACGGCGCCACGGGAGACGTTCCACGAGTGGTATCAGCGCACCGACGGGGGCAGGAGCGAAGAGTCGTGAGCACTCGCGAGGAGATCCTGGCAGCGGTGCGGGCCAACGAGCCCGCGAGCGACTACCCGCTGCCGGAGGTGACTGTCTACCCGCTGGACGAGGGCGGAGACCGTGTCGGCTATTTCGTCGCGCAGCTGAAGGGCATGGGCGGGAAGGTGCTCGACGTGCCCGGCGGTGACCTGCCGGAGGCGGTGCGCTCGGCGTTCCCGGACGCGAGCGTGATCGCCTCCGCGGCGCCGGAACTGGCGGGCACCCGCGACCTGCGGGCGGTCGAGCATCAGCGCGACCTGGCCGACGTCGACGTGGCGGTCGTGCGGGCGGTGCTCGCGGTGGGGGAGACGGGCTCGGTGCTGCTCGCGGACACCGACCTCATCGTCAACTCCGTGGCCTACCTGGCCCAGCACCTCGTCGTGCTCGTCGACCCGGCCGACATCGTGCCGGGGCTCCAGGACGCCTACCTGCGGCCGGAGTTCGGGCAGCACCACTACCTGGTGTTCCACTCCGGGCCGTCCGCGACCGCCGACATCGAGGGCGTGCTCATCCACGGCGCCCAGGGCGTGCGCTCGTTGCACGTCGCCTTCGTCCCCCAAGGCTGAGTTCGTCGTGCCGCGCTTGGTCGACGAGGGCTTGCGGCCGCAGGAGTTTCCCGGGGTGGTCTTCCGAGACGGACCCTCCCCTCGGGCCGTCGGGCCGCGCTGGCCGCTGGACCCGACGTGTGGGAGATCGTTGCGGCGCTGCGCGATTCGGACGAACGTGGGGAGGCCGCCATGGAGACCGTCGCAGCGGACTTGTCCCTGACGGTGGGCGCGACCCGGGTGGCGCTGGCGTACTACAGCGCGTACGCCGCTGAGATCGACGCCGAAGTCGCTGAAAACGAGCGCGTGAGCGAACTGTCCCACCGGTCGTGGGAGGCCCAGCAGCGGCACCTGACGTGAGGAGCCGCCCTCTTCGGCGCACGGAGAGGCTGGTGGCCGGCACCGCGGGCGATCAGAACGGTGGCTGTTCGGCGCCGAATGACTGCAGGGCTGT
>NZ_BCNQ01000173.1 GCF_001515525.1 Piscicoccus intestinalis NBRC 104926
GGGCACCGTCTCCGCGCCGGGTGAGCCGCGGGGGGTCGGGGTCGACGACGACGATGCCGCAGATGGCCTCGCCGGAGGCGTCGCCGGGGTCGCGCAGGGATGGCCCGGTCGCCGGCGACCAGCGGCAGCGGATGCGGCAACACCACCCGCACCGCCCCCGTGGAGCCGGTGTCGAGCGGCCGCAGGTGCACGCCCGGCCCCGCGGTACCCACGTGCAGCCTGACCTGCGACGGCAGCGCCGCGAGCACCGCCGCGTCGGTGACGCAGCGGGCGTCGAAGACCTGGGTGCGCCGCCACGCGCCCGGCGTCAGCAGCGCCTCGCCGCGCTCGATGTCGTCGGCGGCCAGGCCGCGCAGGTTGACCGCGACCCTGGTCACGCCGTCGGCGGCCGACACCTCGCGGTGGTCGCGGCCCAGGCTCTGCAGCCCGCGCACGCGCACCCGCCGGGTGCTCGCCCCTGAGAGGTCGAGTTCGTCGCCGACGGCCAGCGCGCCCTCGGCGAACGTGCCGGTGACGACGGTGCCGGCGCCGTCGATCGTGAACGACCGGTCGATCCACAGGCGAGTGCGGGCGGGCGGTTGTGGATCGGCCGGGGCGGGCATGCGGGCGAGCAGGCGCCCCAAGGCGGCCCGCAGCTCGTCCATGCCGGAGCCGGTGACGGGGCTGACCGCCACCGCCTCCGCCTCGCCCAGCCCGGCGGCGGCGAGCCGCTCCCGGGCCTGCGCGAGCGCCGGAGCCGGGTCGGCGAGGTCGGCGCGGGTGACGACGAGCAGGCCGTGTCGGATGCCGATGGCCTCGACCGCCCGCAGGTGCTCCTCGCTCTGGGCGCTCCACCCGGCGTCGGCGGCGACGACGAAGACGACCCCGGGCGCGGGGCCGATGCCCGCGAGCATGTTGCCGATGAACCGCCGGTGCCCGGGCACGTCGACGAACGCGACCTGCTCGCCGCCGGGCAGGGTGGTCCACGCGTAGCCGAGATCGATCGTCAGGCCGCGGCGCTTCTCGGCCTCCCACCGGTCCGGCTCCATGCCGGTCAGGGCGCGCACGAGCGTCGACTTGCCGTGGTCGACGTGGCCCGCCGTCGCCAACACGTGCATGCTCACGACTGCTCCCGGCACGCCGCCGCCAGGGCCCTGGCGACGAGCGGGATCTCGGAGTCGGTCACGCAGCGCACGTCGAGCAGTAGCGCCCCGTCGTCGAGTCGCCCTACGACGCTGGGCAACTCGCCGTCGACCGCGGTGTCGCGACCGGTCCGCAGCGGCTCGGCCAGGCGCTGCGGCACTCGCACCGCCCAGCCCGGCAGCGGCACCTCCGGAGCGCACCCGCCGCCGACCGCGCCGTCGCTGCGCACGACCTCGACGGTCAGGCCCACGCACGCGGGGTCGGAGCCGACGGCCGCGGCGAGGCGCTCGGCGCGCTCGCGCAGGGTGTCGGCGTCGGCGTGCAGGGCCTGGTGGGTCGGGGTGGGGGAGCGCAGCGAGGCCTCCAGCGCCGCGAGCGTCGTCTTGTCGACGCGCATCGCCCGGGCCAGCGGGTGGCGGCGCACCCGCTCGACGGTGGCCGGCTCGCCGACCACGAGGCCGCCCTGCGGTCCGCCGAGCAGTTTGTCGCAACTGGCTGTCACAATCGCGGCGCCGTCGGTGAGGGTCGTCGTCGCGTCGGGTTCGTGCGGCAGCAGGGGGTCTGGCGTGAGCAGGCCGCTGCCGATGTCGCTGACGAGCGGCAGGTCGCGCTCGCGGCACAGCGGCGCGAGCGCGGCGATCGGCACGCTGCTCGTGAAGCCGCTGACCCGGAAGTTGCTCGGGTGCACCTTGAGCACGAAGCCCGTCGCCGGGCCGATCCCGGCGTCGTAGTCACGCAGATGTGTGCGGTTCGTCGTGCCGACCTCGACGAGGCGGGCGCCGACCGACTCCAGCAGCTCCGGGATGCGAAAGCCGTCGCCGATCTCGACGAGTTCACCTCGGGAGACGACGATCTCGGGGCGGCCGGCGGCGACCGCGAGGGTGGCGGCGACGAGTGCCAGGGCCGCGGCGCCGTTGTTGACGACGAGGGTGCCGGTGCCCTCCGGCAACCGCTCGGCGAGGGCGTCGAGGGTGCCGCGGCCGCGGCGCGCGCGGCGGCCGTCGGCGAGGTCGAACTCGACGTCGCAGTAGCCGCCGGCCAGCGTCATCGCCTCCCGCGCGCCGGGCGAGAGGGTGGCGCGACCGAGGTTGGTGTGCAGCACGACGCCGGTGGCGTTGACGACGCGGCGCAGGCTCGTGGGCCGGCCGTGGCGGTCGCTCAGGTCGGCCAGGGCCGCGGCGGCCACCGCCTCCGGGGCGATGCGTCCCGCCCGCGCCGCGCTCTGCGCGCGCTGGATCGCGGCCTTGACCGCATCGGCGCCGGACTGTTCTGCGGCGGCCACGAATTCGGGGGCCGCCAGCAGCGTGTCGGTGCGGGGGATCCGACGCCGGGCGTCCGGCTCGGTCGGCGTGCGCTGGGGCACGTCGCGTCTCCTTGGGTGGTCTGGGGCGATCGGGGTGTTTAACCAGTCTGACCAGACTAGAACGGGCATCCTAGGCACACGCGCTCATGCGCTGGACGGAGCACCCGGGAGGAGCCCTGCGATGAGTCCGTCGTCGGATTGGTTCGACGAGATCGTCCTCGGCGATCCGTTGCGCCCCGACGACTCAGCGCGCCGCGACCGGACGCGACCCCCTCCTGCCGAACGTTCCGAGTCTGCTTCCGAGGAACCCTCGGTGACAGAAGGTTTCGACGATCTGTTCGTCGACTTCGTCGATTCCGCCGAATTCCTCGATGAGGACGACGAGTCGGCCGCGGACGCCCAGGCCTCCTCCGAAGAGTCGGATGAGAAGCCGGAATCGACTGATCCCGAACGTGATTCGCTGAACACGCCGATCTACTCGGCGCTGTTCAGCTGGCACGCCCAGCCGCACGCCGCCCAGCCGTCCCCCGCCGAGGGCCCGCGGGAGACCGTAGGCCCCGGCCCCGATGCCGCCGACGACAACTGGGACGACAACACCGAGGGCACCGACGTCGAAACGCCGTCTGGCCCTGGGGGCATCGTGTCCGGAGACGATCCGGCCGACTGGGCCGGCGACGTCGACACCAGCCTGGTGCCGCCGGAGGAGATGCGCGGCGTGTGGCTCGTGACCGAGACGGGCCGCGAGAGCCCGCTGCGCCTGGACGGGCAGCCGATCGAGCCGGAGGATCTCGCGCTGCCCGCCGACATCGCCTACCGGCTGCTCGACTGGTCGGATCAGTGGCAGGCCGAATGGGACGACGCGCGCGGCTGGCTGCCGCGGGCCCGCATCGGTGACTTCGAGGCGCTCGGGCGGTGGCTCGCGCGCCGGGTCAAGGACAGCGTCGGGGCCATCGAGGTGACCCTCGAGCCGCCGCATCTCGGACGCGCGGGGCTGGAGCGGATCGAGGCCGCCCGCACCCGCCCCCCGATCGTCGTGCGGCTCGAGAACGACTACGGGGCACCGTTCCCGGTGTGGGGCGACTTCGTCACCGAGTCCGGGGTCGGCAGCTTCTCCTCCGAGCTCAACCTCAAGCTGGAGGGCTGGGCGGCTCACTTCGAGGACCACATGGACTCGGTGACGGGCTGGGACGACCCCGCCGCCGCCCGCGACCACGCCGCCTTCGCCGCCGAACTCGCCGCCGACATGGCCGACGAGCTCGGGCCCGACTACCGCGTCGAGCTGGACCTGTGGGAGCTGACCGGCGTGCTCGACACCGAAGGCCCCCGCCGATGACCGGCGAGTCCGGCGACGCCGGTGTTCTCCTCAAGGGTCGGCTTGTCGACTACCTCCACGAGCAGCGCGACGCCCCGCGCGCCAAGCTCGACGGGCTCACCGAGCAGCAGGCGCGGATGCCGCGCACGCCGACCGGCACCAACCTGCTCGGGCTGCTCAAACACTGCGCCAGTTGCGAACTCGGCTACTTCGGCGTCGTCTTCGACCGGCCGTCGACCCTGCCCTTTCCGTGGGATGCCCCGGGCGCCGACCCGGACGACAACCTCGACATGTTCGCCACCGAATCCGAGTCGATGGCAGACATGCTCGCGTTCGCCGAGGCGTGCTTCGCCCACGCCGACGCGACGATCGAGGACCTCGATCTCGACGCTCCGGGGCAGGTGCCGTGGTGGCCCGAAGACCGGCGGCGGGTGACGCTCGGGCAGATCCTCGCCCACGTCGCCCTCGACGAGGCCCGGCACGCGGGCCACGCCGACATCCTGCGCGAGCTCATCGACGGGGGAGTCGGTCGGCGCGGACCCGGCGACAATCTGCCCGACTGGGACGAGACCACCTGGGCCGCATACGTGCAACGCCTCGAGCGCATCGCCTGCCGCTCATAGCCGCGCCGTCCTCCGCCGACACCTCACCACCTCACCGCCATGGTCAGCGGGGGTCCGTGGCGGCCCACCGGCTGGGCGGCCGCTCGGTCCGCCGGATAGGGCCGGATAGGTCGGTCGGCGGAGGCGCACGGGAATCGAACCCGCCTGCGACGGATGCCGCCGCACATCGGTTTTGAAGACCGTGGAGCCCACCAGGTGCCCACGCGCCTCCCCGCGCCGACTCGAATCAACCCTAGGCGCCCACGTAGAGTCGCGCCATGACGGCCGTACAGAGCAGTGACGCCGGTCCCCGGCGCTTGACCCAGTACGCGGCGGGCGGAGGGTGCGCCTGCAAGATCCCGGTCGGTCGGCTGGAACGGATCGTCTCCGGGCTGCGGGGTGGGCGCAGCGTCGACGACGAGACCCTCGTCGTGGGCGTCGAGGACGGTGACGACGCCGCGGCGGTGCGCGTCGAGGAGGCCGACGGGGTCGCGCTGATCTCCACCGCCGACTTCTTCACCCCCGTCGTCGACGACCCCTACGACTGGGGCCGGATCGCCGCGGTCAACGCGCTGTCCGACGTCTACGCGATGGGCGGTCGGCCGGTGCTCGCGATCAACCTCGTCGCCTGGCCGCTCGCCGACCCGGACGACCCCGCGGGCCTGCCCGACGAGATGCTCGCCCGGGTGCTCGAGGGCGGCGCCGACGTCGGCCGGCAGGCGGGCTGCCCCGTGGCCGGCGGACACAGCGTCACCGCGCCGGAGCCCCTGTACGGACTCTCGGTCACCGGCGTCGGCGATCCGGATCGCCTGCTGCGCAACGACGCCGCCGCACCCGGACAACCGCTGAGCCTCACCAAGCCGATCGGCTCGGGTGTGTTGAACAACCGACACAAGTCGACCGGGGAGAGGTTCGAGCAGGCCATCGACGTGATGACCACGCTCAACGCCGAGGCCAGCGCGGCGGCCCTGGCGGCCGGGGTGCGCGCGGCCACCGACGTCACCGGCTTCGGGCTGCTCGGCCACCTCTACAAGATGCTGCGGGCCAGCGGGGTGGGCGCGGTCATCGACGCCGACGCCGTGCCGGTCATCGAGGGGGTGCGCGAGTCGATGGCCGCCGGCTATCTGCCCGGCGGCAGCCGCCGCAACCTCGACTGGGTGCGCCCGCACGTCGACTCCGACCGCGACGAGAACACGCTCGTGCTGCTCGCCGACGCCCAGACCAGCGGCGGGCTGCTCGTCGTCGGCGAGATCCCCGGGGCGCCCGTCATCGGTCACACGACCGAGGGGCCGGCCCGCGTCACCGTGCGCTGATGGTCGGCCCTCCGCGCCCGCAAACGCCCCGAACCGTGTGCGGATCAGCGAGGATGACCGCATGACAGCGCGCGTCATGGTCCTGACCCTGGGGGGCACCATTGCTTCGCTCCCGTCGACATCGGGGGCCGGGGGCGGGGCCATCCCGACGCTGACGGGCGACGACCTGCTCGCGATGGCGCCCGGGCTGGCCCAGGTCGCCGATGTCACGGCCCGCACGCTCATGCAGGTGCCCTCCTGCGACATCCGACCCGCGGACGTGCGCGCGGTCGCCGAGACGATCGCCGTCGCCGTGGGCACCGGGGGCACCGGGAGCGCCGGCACCGGGGAGCCGCCCGCCGACGGCATCGTGGTCGTGCAGGGCACCGACACCCTCGAGGAGACCGCCTACCTGCTCGACCTCCTCCTCGACATCGAGGCGCCGGTCGTCGTCACCGGTGCCATGCGCACCCCCTCTACGCCTGGCGCCGACGGCCCGGCGAATCTCATCGCGTCGGTGCAGGTGGCCGCCGACCCAGCCGCGCGCGGGCTCGGGGCGCTCGTCGTGCTCTCCGACGAGATCCACGCCGCGGCGCACGTCGCCAAGACCCACTCCAGCGCCACCGACGCGTTCACCTCGCCGGGCTTCGGGCCCATCGGGCGGGTCGTCGAGGGCCGCGTGCACATCTACGCCCGGCCGGTGCGCCAGCACGAGCGCGTCGACGTGCCGCCCGACGCGACCTGGCCGTACGTGCCGATCCTGCGGGTCGCGCAGGGCACCCGGCCCGTCGAGGTCGACGCCCTGGCCGCCATCGCCGACGCGCTCATCGTCGAGGCGACCGGAGGCGGTCACGTGCCCGCCGATCTCGTGCCCGTTCTCGAGGCGGTCGCCCACCGCATCCCTGTGGTGCTGACCTCCCGCACGGGCGCCGGCGGCACGCTCGAATCGACGTACGGCTACCCCGGCTCCGAGATGGACCTGCTCGGGCGGGGCGTGGTCAGCTCCGGGCCGCTCGACGCGGTCAAGGCTCGGTTGTGGCTCGGTGCCCGTCTCGCCGCGGGGCTGCCGGTGGCTTCGTCACCAGCGGGATGATGGCGGCGACCAGGCCGATGACGCCGATCGTCGTGAACGCCAGCGTGTAGTTGCGGTCCGAGCCGAGCAGCCACGTCGTCAGCAGCGGGCCGGCGACCCCGCCGATGCTCCACGCGATGAGCATGAGCCCGTAGATGCCGCCCGCGTTGGCGACCCCGAAGAATTTGCCGGCGGTGGAGGGCATGGCGCCGAAACCGCGTCCGTAGCAGGTGTAGATGATCGCGGCCAGCAGCACGAACAGCCACGGGGTGCCGGCGTGCGGGATCGCGATGAGGCAGGCGCCCTGGATCGCGAGGATGCCGACGAACGCGGGCATCTTGCCGATGCGGTCCGAGCGCCAGGCCCACAGGATGCGGCCGCCGCCGTTGAACAGGCCCAGCACGCCGACGAGGGTCGCTGCGGCGGCCGCGCTCATGCCGGCGATGTTCGTCGCGGAGCCGGCGGCGACGGAGATCAGCGAGATGCCGGTCATCACCGACAAGCCGAGGATCGCGGTGAGCAGGTACCACTGCGGCGTCGACAGGGCCTCGCGTTGCGTGAAGTCGCGTCGGGTCTGCGCCGGGGCCTTGTCAGCCGACTCGTCCGCAGTCGAACTCGGGCCCGCCCCGGGAGCCGTGTACCCCTGCGGCGGGTTCTTGAAGAGCAGCGCGCCGAGCACACCCGCGATGAGGTAGGCGATGCCCAGCGGCAGGAACGCCGCCGCGGGGGTCTGCGGGTCGCGGGTGATGAGCATCTGCGCGACGGGGGAGGTGATGACGGCACCGAACCCGAAACCGCCGACGGCCAGGCCGGTGATGAGCCCCGCCTTGTCGGGAAACCACTTCTGCAGCATGGCGATCGGCACGATGTAGGCGAGCCCGAGGCCGAACCCGGAGAGCACCCCGTAGCCGAGGGCGAGCAGCCACAGCTGGCCGTCGGCGCGAGCGAACGAGGAGAGGATGATGCCGATCGAGTAGATGACGACGCCGGTCAGCGCGACGACCCGCGGCCCGCGCCGGTCCTGGATGCGGCCGCCGATGAACGTGCCGACGAAGATCATGCCGATCGCGACCTGGAACGGCAGGCTGGCCTGCACCGGCGTCAGCTGCAGCGCCGAGCTGTCGGACTGGAAGGCCGCCGCGAACGTGCTCCAGGCGTAGACCGCGCCGATCGCCAGCTGCACGAGCACACCGCCGACGAGAACGATCCAGCGGTTGGGGGTCGAGGTCGAGCGGTCGTCGTCAGGCGCCTGCCTGGGAACGTGGTTGCTGCTGCTCATGGGCGTCTCCGTCGGGGTGCGAGGATTGCGCGGCCCGACGGGCTGCAAGCCGCTGCTTCTGGGGAATGACCGTGTACTTCGGATCCTTGGCGGACTCGATGCCGCCGTAGAAGATCCCGAAGCGGGTGAGGGCGGAGCCGGCGTTCAGAGCCAACCCCGCGAGCGCGGCGACGGCCCGGTTGCGCCCGCCGACCACCGTCAGCGCGGCCCCGGCCACCGTGGCCGCCTTCGCGGCCGTGAGCAGCGTGCCGGCGCGGCCCTCGTGCAGCGGCTCGGCGAGCAGCCCGAGCCGCCTCTCCATGGCGGCATGGGCCACGAGCTCGACCATGGAGCCGGTGACGGCCATGAACCGGGCCGGTCCCGTTTCGCGGGGGCTGGTCGTGGCCATCGCGGCGCCGCCGGCGCAGGCCAGCGCGGAGCCGACGAAGACGAACGGCAGTTCCTGGTGGGCCTCGTGCCACGTGGGGGTCGCGGTGTCGGAGAGCAGCACCGCCGTGTACGCGGCCAGCGGCGCCGAGAAGAAGCCGGCCCCGATCGCGGTGAGCCGGTCGCCGATCGGCCACAGTTCCTTGAGCGGCACGTCCTCGGGCAGCGCGAAGTGCATGACCTCGGAGAACGCGGCGGCCCCGGTGAACGCGCCGAAGCCGGCGAGGATCCACGACCCGACCGACATCGGGGAGGTCAGCTTGACCGTGCGCATCATGTTGAGGAAGCGGCTCGGCTTGCCGAGGTCGCCGATGAGCGCGGCCGTGCTGCCACCGAGCGCCACGAGCGAGACGAGCCGGGCGTTGCGCTGCAACTCGTGCCGACCGGTCATCTCCCCGCCGGAGGCGACGAGCGAGGAGCCGGCCGCCAGGCCGCCGAGGTAGAGGTAGGTCGGGATCTCCCACGTCCACGGCGCGGGTTTGACGATGGGCCGCCCGTAGTACGAGGAGAACTGGGCGTCGGGCACCATGACGTCGTCGGGGCGGCCCTTGCGGCGGCGGCCCTTGCGCCCGCCGCGGCCCCGAGGAGCCGCGGCCGCGAGATCGGCGCCGCC
>NZ_BCNQ01000174.1 GCF_001515525.1 Piscicoccus intestinalis NBRC 104926
GCCGTCGGCGGCTGCGGACCCTCCGGGCCGACGTCCTCGACCGCCACGGACGGTGTCGCGACGGCCGATTCGGGCCAGGCGGGGCCCACCTCGTCGGGCGGGGGCGCGACGGCCCGCGCGCCCGTGCGCGCCTCCGACGGCACGAACGCGGCGACGGCGGTGCCCACCTACGTCGCCTCCCCGACGACGGCCGCCGGCACCGGGAGTCCGTCGGCGTCGTCCCGCGCGGCTCCCACGTCGCTCGGCGACGCCACGATCGTCATCGATCCCGGCCACAACGGGGGCGCGTCCGCGGCGTTCAACAACCGGCAGGTGCCCGCGGGTAACGGGCGGATGAAGGCGTGCAACACGTCGGGCACGGCGATTCCCGGCGGCGTGTCGGAGCACACGGTGAACTTCCGGCTCGCGACCGAGCTCGGCCAGCAACTGCGGGCCGCGGGTGCGCGGGTCGTGTTCACCCGTGAGACCGACGACGGCGCCGGGCCGTGCGTCAACGACCGCGCGGCCGTCGGCAACCGCGCCCGCGCCGACGCCGTGGTCTCGGTGCACGCCGACGGCAGCGACTCGGCCTCCGCCCGCGGCTTCCACGTCATCCGGTCGACGACGATGGTGGGCGGCCCGGCGATCGAGGCCGCCTCCGAGCGGCTGGCGAAGGCTGTCGTCGCGACGTTCGAGGGCACCGGCATGCCGCGCTCGACCTACCTCGGTGGGGGCACCGCGATCACCCCGCGCGACGACATCGCCGGACTCAACCTCTCGCGGGTGCCGGCCGTCATGCTCGAGGCCGGCAACTTGCATCACCCGAGTGATGCGCAGCTGCTCACCGATCCCGCGTTCGTGCGCACGCAGGCCCGGGCGCTCGTGACCGCCCTCGAGACGTGGCTGCCGACCCGCTGACCCCGCGTGCGCCGCTCAAGCCGGCGAACTCAGTGGTGTGTCCCATCGGTGGCCGGCTCACCTGGCTCAGGTGACGCCGGTGCGGCGCCGATCGGTCTCATGCACCACATCGACATCTCGTGGCGGGCGGCAAGGGCTTCACAACGGGCGTTCGACGACCGGCACGGCGGGGGGAAACGGACGCCGCATGAAGCAGCACGACATCCGCGACGAGGCCGCGTTGACGATCAGCGGCGAGGGGCGACGCTGGAGCCTGGCCGCCGGCGCGCAGGTCGTCATCGGACGCTCGGCCGACGCCGACATCCGCATCGACGACCCGGAGGTGTCGCGGCGGCACGCGCAGCTGGTCGCGACGGGGCCCGGCGGGTGGGTGGTCAGCGATCTGGGCTCGGTGAACGGAACGTACGTCGACGGCAGGCGCGTGACCAGCGCCGATGTCGGTGACGGTAGCGTCATCGCGCTCGGCCCGGATCCGCGGGCCCCGCGGCTCACCCTGACCGGAGCCGGGTCCGGGGCCGGGGCCAGCGGAGGCGGGGACGCGGACAGCGCAGCCGGGCCGTCGAGAGTGGCGCGGGGCAGGCGCCGCTGTCCTGGCCCGACTCCGGCGGCGGCGGGGCGCGGGGTCCGGACGCGCCGCCACGGGTCGTGCCGACGGACATCCACGGGTGCGTGACGATCGGCCGGGCCGCGGACAACACGCTGACGATCGACGACCTGCAGGCCTCCCGGTATCACGCGCGCGCCACCCGGCGCGGTGACGGCTTCTGGATCGAGGATCTCGGCAGCCTCAACGGCACGTATCTCAACGGGAGACCGATCAGCGCGGCGCTGTGCGGAGCCAACGATCTGCTGACGATCGGCCGCCGCCAGTTCCGGGCGGTCGGCGGCGAGCTGATCATGACACGTCAGCACCGCGAGGTCAGCCTCGTGGCCCGCGACCTGCGGGTCGTGCTGCGCGACGGCAAGCAGCTCCTCGGCGGGGTCGACTTCGCGCTGCCGACCGCGAGCCTCATGGCGGTCATCGGGCCGTCCGGAGCCGGTAAGTCGACGCTGCTCGGCGCCCTGACCGGGGCGCGCAAGGCGAGCAGCGGGCAGGTCGGGTTCGATGGGCGCGACCTGTACGCCAACTACCACGAGCTGCGGCAACGCATCGGGCTCGTACCCCAGGACGACGTGGTGCACCCCCAGCTCAGCGTGCGGCAGGCCCTCGAATACGCCTCGCGCCTGCGGTTTCCCGCCGACCTCGACGTGCGCGCCCGACGCGCCCGGATCGGGCAGGTCGTCGCCGAACTCGAACTCAGCGCGCACATCGACACCCGCATCGACCGGCTCAGCGGCGGGCAGCGCAAACGCACGAGCGTGGCCCTCGAACTGCTCACCGAGCCCTCGCTGCTCTTCCTCGACGAACCCACCTCCGGGCTCGACCCCGGCCTCGACAAGTCGGTGATGACGACCCTGCGCACCCTCGCCGACGGCGGCCGAACGGTCGTCGTCGTCACCCATAACGTCGCCAACCTCGGCCTGTGCGACCGGATGCTGCTGCTGGCTCCGGGCGGCACCGTGGCGTACTTCGGGCCGCCGGAGAACCTCCTCGGCCATTTCGGCCTCGGCGACTACTCCGACGTGTTCACACAGGTCAGCGCCCGCCCGGACGCGGCCACCGATCGGTTTCGCCGATACGGCGGGGGCGTCGCCGGGGAAGAACTGCACCCGCCCCGGCCGGGCCCGCCGGCCGCGCCGCTGCGGCAGCAACCGATCCACACCCAGGTCGCCACGCTCGCGGCCCGGCATCTGCGGGTGCTCGCCGCGGACCGGTCGTACGCCGCGTTCACCGCCGCGCTGCCGCTCGTGCTCGCGTTGCTCGTGCTCGCGGTGCCCGGCAGCGCCGGGTTCGGGCCGCCGGGCACCGACCGGCCCACTGAGAAGCTGCAGTTGCTCGTCGTGCTCATCGTCGGCGCGGCCTTCATGGGGCTCGCCTCCAGCGCCCGGGATCTCGTGGCGGAGCGGCCGATCTACGCCCGGGAGCGAGGAGTCGGTCTCTCGGCGAGCGCGTACCTGACGGCCAAACTCGGGGTGTACCTCGGGCTCGCGCTCGTGCAGTCGGCGGTGCTCCTGGGGGTCGTCATGGTGTTCACCGAGGCGCCGGCGGGTGACGTGGCGCTCGGGCACCCGGTGGCCGAGCTGTACGTGGCGGTCGCGGCGACGACGTTCGCCAGCGCGTGCCTCGGGCTGCTGATCTCCGCGACGGTCTCGACGTCCGAGCAGGTCATGCCGCTGCTCGTCGTGGCGATCATGGCGCAGCTCGTGCTGTGCGGCGGACTGATCCCGGTGGCCGACCAGGCCGTGCTCGAGCAACTGTCGTGGCTGGCGCCGAGCCGGTGGGGTTACGCGGCCGGGGCGTCGACCGTCGAGGCGCTCGGCGTGCCGCGGGTCGTGCGCGACGAGCTGTGGGAGCACACCGCCTCCGCCTGGTGGAAGGCCATCGGCATGCTCGGCGCGTTCATGCTGCTCACGACGATCGCCACGGGGCTGCGGCTACGCCGCGTCGGCGCCCGCCGCTGACCCCGCCCGAACGAGCCGGCACCGAACGACCCTGAGAACTGCGTGTCGCGGTGAGGACTGCGGCACGAACAGCAGTCCTGACCACGACACGCAGTTCTCAGGGAGGTGGGTCTAGGCGTTGGGGGCGCTGGGTCAGATGAAGGGGCGGCCGAGGGCGCGGTAGACCCAGCCGGCGGCCTGCCAGCGGGCGGGGTCCAAAGCGTTGCGGCCGTCGACGATCATCGGGCGCTCGACGAGGTCACGCAGCTGCGCCGGGTCGAGTTCGCGGTACTCGGGCCACTCGGTCAGGTGCAGCACGACGTGCGCCCCCTTGACCGCCTCCTGCGGGGTGTCGGCGTACAGCAGCTCGGGCGCGACGCGGCGGGCGTTGTCCATCGCCTTGGGGTCGTGCACGACGACCGTCGCGAAGTCCTGCTGAATGGCGCGGGCGACGTCGAGGGCGGGGGAGTCGCGGATGTCGTCGCTGTGCGGCTTGAACGCGGCACCGAGCACCGCGACCCGCCGCGTGCGCAGCGTGCCGCCGCACTGTTGACGGGCCAGGTCGACCATCCGGGCGCGCCGGCGCATGTTGATCGAGTCGACCTCGCGCAGGAACGTCAGCGCCTGGTCGGCGCCGAGCTCGCCGGCGCGGGCCATGAACGCGCGAATGTCCTTGGGCAGGCAGCCGCCTCCGAACCCGACTCCGGCCTTGAGGAACTTCGGGCCGATGCGGTCGTCGAGCCCGATCGCCTCGGCGAGGCGCACGACGTCGCCGCCCGCGGCCTCGCACACCTCGCTCATCGCGTTGATGAAGCTGATCTTCGTGGCCAGGAACGCGTTCGCGCTGATCTTGACGAGTTCGGCGGTCGAGTAGTCGACGACCAGGCGGGGGATGCCCGACTCCAGCGGCGTGCGGTACACCTCGTCGAGCAGATCGACGTCGCGCTGGGAGTCGGGGCCGTCGACGCCGTAGACGAACCGGTTCGGCGTCAGGGTGTCTTCGATGGCGAACCCCTCGCGCAGGAACTCGGGGTTCCACGCCAGCCGCACGTCGGAGCCGGCGGGGGCGGCCTGGCGCAGGCGGGAGCGCAGCTGGAACGCCGTGCCGACCGGCACCGTCGACTTGCCGACGACGAGGCAGTCCCGGGTCAGGTGCGGGGCGAGCGAATCGACGGAGGCGAACACGTAGGTGGTGTCGGCGGCGTTCTCGCCCTGGCGCTGCGGGGTGCCCACGCAGATGAAGTGCACGTCGGCGTCGGCGGCCAGCGCGTAGTCGGTCGTGAACGTCAGCCGCCCGGTCGGCAGGGTCCGCGCGAGGAGCTCCTCCAGGCCCGGCTCGTGCATGCTCGGGCGCCCCTGCGCGAACGCGTCGACCTTGGCGGGGTCGGTGTCGATCGCCACGACCTCGTGCCCCAACTCGGCCATGCACGCCGCGTGCACCGCCCCCAGGTATCCCGCTCCGATGACAGACAGCTTCAGGCTCACGGGCGTCGATCCTAGCTCCGCAGTGTGGGATTGACGTTTCCACCCGGCGGACCGGGCGCGTTCCGACCGGCCCGTTCAGGTCGAGTTCACCGACGAGGCAGCGGGCGCGCTGTGTGCGGTGCGCCCGCCCGGTGTGAACGGGACACTCAGTTGTACAGCAGCACCCGGGCGTTGCGGCCGCCGGTGCACAGCACGGTGGCGTCGCCCTGCGGGGAACACGACATCGTCACGTGGCGGCCGGCGGCCACGCTGTAGATGTCCTGCAGCACGACCGAGCCGCCGGCGGCACCGCTGTCGCGGTAGGCCGTCGCGACGTCGACCATGAACGGCCGGGAGGTCGTGCTGTGCAGGGTCGCGACCTTGTCGAAGGGCCCCCCGATACCCGAGCCCTGGTGGTACATGCGGTAGCGCTGCGCGGCCGACTGCGGCTGAGCCGGCGCGGGGGCCGCAGAGCGCGCCGGTGCCGGAGCTTGCGCGCTCGCCGCGGGAGCCGGTGCGGCCTGCTGGCCCCCGGACTGCTGGGCGGCGGACTGCTGGGCGGCGGCCGGTGCCGCCGACGAGGTGACGGTCACCGTGGGATTCGCCTGCGCCTCCTCGCTCGACTCCTGCGACTGCCACGGGCGGCTGACCGCCAGCATCACGGCCGCGATCACCACGGCGGCGGCCAGCGCGAGGATCGCCTTGCGCATGCCGCCGCTCGACTGGCCGGGAGCCGGGTAGGCCGGGGGCATCGACGAATAGCTGTCGGGATATCCCTCGGGATACTCGGGATACCCGGGATGCGACGAGTAACCGTAGGGCGGGTAGCCGCCGCTGCTCCCCGGCGACCGGCCCGCGGCGTCCGCGCGGTACGACGCGAGGTGCGTCGGCTCGCGGGGGTCGGACGTCTCGCCCGTCCTCCCGGGCGTCGACGGCGCCGCCGCGCCGCACCGGCCGCAATAGGGCCCCTCGAGGCGATTGCCACAGTGTTCACACAGCATCAGGTCTCCAGTACCGACGTAGGAATCACCGTTCCCATCGGTCCGTGTGACGCCTGACTGAGACGAGCGATCAACTCGCGGGCTGTTGTCGACGTCACGAGTTCACCCGGGTGCCTGTGCGGCGGCCGACCCGTGCCGATAGGGCGGCGAAGCCCCGATGCGGGGCAGGTGTTCGACGTCCCCTCCCACGGCCGCGCCCCGAGCGCGTCGCGGTCGGCCGTCGTCACTCCAGAGGGGAAAGCCATGTCCTTCTGCGCCGCCTGTGGCCAACGTCTGCCAGCCGACGCCCGATTCTGCGCCTCCTGCGGACAGCCGGTGACCGCTGTGCCGCCCCAGCCGCGCCAGCCGTCCGAGTCGCACGAGCCGCCCGAGCCGCACGAGCGCTCGGCGCGGCCCGACCCCGCGCCGGACGACTCCCCTGGGTACGTCACCGAGGTCATTCGCGCGCAAGGCGATTCCGCCGGGGCCACGATCATCACCACCGCCGGCTCGGGTGCCGCGCGCGGTGCGGGCGACTTCACCGGCTCCGGTGGCTCGGGTGGCTCGGGTGACTCGGGGGACGGCGTCGAGGAGGTCCCCGTGGCGGAACTGACGCTGCGCGCGCGGCCGCTGCCGCCGACCGAGCGCGGACCCCGGGGCGCACTCGTCCGGGAGCCGGTCGCTCGCGCGGAGCCGGCCGCTCCGATCCGCCCCGACCACACCGACCACACCGACCACACCGACCACACCGACCGCGCCGACCGCGCCGACCGCGCCGACCGCGCCGACCACACCGAACCCATCGACCGCGTCGGCCACACCGACCATCAGGTCCGGCCCGACGGGTCCGACGGGCCCGAGGGGCCCCGCGGCGTCGGAGGATTCGGGTCGGACACGTCCGGGGCATCGCACGCAGCGGACACCGACGGCGGGCGGGGGAGCCGGTCGTATCCCGAGTGGCCGTTCTCCGAGCCGGACGCGCGCCGACCGACACCCCCCGGCGCCACCCGGGACGACTCGTACGCCGTGACCGGGGGCCGTCCCCGGCCGCGGTTCGGCACCGCCTCCCGCAGCGGGCTCCTGCCCAGGGAGCATCTGGCGCGCGCGGCGCGCGACGGCGCCCTCCTGGCCGTGGCCGCGTGGGCGATCGCCACCGCGGTCATGGCGGTGCTCAGCCTCCTCAACCTCAACGGCGTCATGCCGCTGCTGTGGGCGCGCGGCGGGATCTTCCTGCTCGCGCTCGCGCTGCGCGCGCCCGCGGGGGTCACCGGTGAACTGAACACGTCGTGGTTGGCGGACGCCATGCCGTTCGGCATCGACATCGGCGACATCCTCGGGGACTCGGTCGACACGACCGCCGCCGTCACCGCCATGCCGCTGCTGCTCACCGTTCTGCTCGTGCTCGCGGCACGCTCGATCGCGCGGGCGGCGAACGGGGCGGCGCCCAGCGCGACCATCCGCGATCGGGTGCTGCGGGCCGTGGCCATGGCCGCGACGTTCGGGGCCGTCGTCGCCGTGCTCGCCGTCGCGCTCGGCGGTCGGCTCGTGCCGCAGGTCGACGTGAACCTGTCGATCCACGCGTTCGTGGCCCTGCTGATGAGCATCCTCATCGTCGGACCGGCCGCCTTCTGGGGGTTCGCGTCGCGCGCCCGCGGTGCCGCCGGACTCCCGCGCGGCTGGCAGCGTGATGTGCGGGCCGGCCTCGACCTCCTCGTCGCGGCCATCACGGTCGCGACGATCCTGCTGATCCTGTACTCCATCGTCTCCGTGCTGCGCGACGGCGGGTTGAACCTCAGCACGCGGTGGATCCGGGAGCAGCCGGCGGAGGCGGCCCGCGCCGCGGTGAACTGGCTCGTGACCGCGCTGCTGACCGTGCCGACCGGCCTGTTCGCCGGCGGAGTCATGCTCATGGGGGCGAGCATCTCGACCTCGGTCAGCGGCACCGGCGGGGAGTGGCAGTACGAGCGCTTCGGCATCTTCGACGGCACGGTCATGGCGCGCTACGTGCTGGGGTGTGTCGTGCTCAGCGTGCTCATCGCCGCCTGGGTGGGCCTGCGGGCGGCGCTGCGGGCCCCGGCGGCCCGGGACCTGCGCACCCGGTACTGGCAGCCGGCCGTCGCCGCCGCCCTGCTGTGGGGCCTGCTGGCGTGGCTGAGCTCCGGCTCCGTCCAGCTGCGGGCGGAGACCGACTCCACCTCGTTCCTGCGCGACTCCGAGCCGATCGCGCAGGTCACGTCGAGCGCCGGCGTCAGCGTGCTGGGCGCCGCGTTCCTCGCCGCAGCCTGGACCCTGCTCGGCGTGTGGGTCGGCCGGATGCTCGTGCGGCCCCTCGGGCGGCAGTTTCCGGCCGCGCTCGAGTGGGTGGGCGGGCGGCACCTGCATCACTCCTGGCAGGTGCTCGTCACCGACGCGATGCTGCGGCGCGGCATGCGACCGCCGCCGCGGCTGTCGGGGGTGGCCCGTGACCTGCGCACCGGGAGGATCCGCGCGCCCGGCGACCCCCTGACCTGAGCCGTCGACCCGTCGACCCGTCGACAGCCTGCTCGCTGACGCTCGAGCACGCGCGGGGAGGACCATGCGTATCAGCTGGTATTTGCCTGGGAGTAGCGATCAGGAAAGAGCACTAGAATGCCAGCCGGGTCACGCCGGCGTTCTGGGCGCGACCTGTCGTCGTTACGGGGGGAAGTTTGATGCAAGCAGCAGATCGGCGCCAATGCACGACGTGCGGTGCAGTGGTGTCCGCACAGGCCGATCAGTGCGAACGCTGCGCGGCCGGCGCGTCCGACCAGGCCACGCCGGCCGCCGGAGCCGGTGTGACCGCCGCATCCGGTGCGTCCGAGGCGTCGGGGGTGTCGTCGGGTGCGCGTCGCTCGGAGCCGGTGCGTTCGGTGAACTCGTCGGTCAACTCGCAGTGGCCGGACGGATCCGGCCTGAGCAACGCGACGGCCACCGCCGTGCTGTCCGGGCTGCCCTCGACCGCGCCCCTGCCCGCGGCGCCGCGGACGACCCCGCAGCGCGCAGTCAGCCCCGCCGAGGTCCGTGAGCGTGCCGGTCAGTCGCGGCCCGCGCGGAACACCCAGGCCGCCGGCGCGACGGCCGACGG
>NZ_BCNQ01000175.1 GCF_001515525.1 Piscicoccus intestinalis NBRC 104926
GCTACGCCGCGTCGGCCACCCGCGAGCCCGAGTGTCCGGCTCCCCGAGCACCGCGAAGCAAAGTGAATACCGCCCCCGAACGAGCCCCTCCGGTGGGCCGACTCCCCCTACCTGGCCGAAGGCTGCCCTTTCGGTCGAGGGCTAGGGTTCCGGCGCGAGCCCTCGACCGAAAGGGCAGCCTTCGGCCGTCTGGGTGGCGAGGGGCGGGGGGCGTGGGGGCGAGGGGGTCAGCGGCCGATGTCGAGGAGCCCGTCGCAGGCGAGGGCGGCGGCGCTGGGGTCGGCCCGCAGGATGGCGGCCGCGATGAGGTCGAGCCGGGCGCTGAGGGCCGCGCTCGGCGCGGGGGCCTGGGCGGACGCGGCCAGCGTCTCGTCGAGGTCGGCGAGCAGCGGGGAGTTCGCGAGACGTCGGATACACCGCCAGGTCTCCTCGAAGCTCCGGGCCTGCCCGTCGGAGGCGAGCAGCGCGCTCTTGAGGATCGCGCGCCGATCGGCCGCGGCGGCCCGGGCGAGCCCGGCGAGCATCGCCTCCCGCGCGACGACCGCCTCCCGCGCCGGCCTGCGGTCGAGGCGGTCCAGCGGACCGACCCGAGGCTCAAGGTCACTCTCGGCACCGGCTCCACCGGCTCCACCGGCTCCACCGGCTCCACCGGCAACGCCGGGAACACCGGCTCCACCGTCAACCGCCGCTCCCCCGGCGTCACCGACAGCGCCACCGAGGGCGCCCCCGATGGCACCATCGATCGACCCGCCTGCGACCTGCTCGTGGGCGCCGCCACGCACGAGCGCACCGACGCCGTGCCGCACCTCGACGACGCCGCGCGTCTCCAAGGCGGCGAGCGCACGGGAGATCGTCGCGCGCGACACACCGAGCTCCGAGGCGAGTTCGCGTTCGCTGGGCAGCCGGTCGCCGCCGACGAGCCCTTGGGCGTCGATGAAATCCGTGATGTGCTCGGCGAGCCGCTCGTAGAGGCGCTCACGCCGCAGCGGCTGCATCCGCCGTTCGCCGCGCTCACCCATAACGCCATCTTACTCACTGGCCAGTCCAGAGACTGGAATGGTTGTCAGGTGGCCAGTCCACTGGCAGGATTAGCGCCCATCCGATCACCGTCGATCCAATCCTGGAGGCGCCATGTCTCACGAGGTCGTATCCCTCATCGTCCTCGCCATCGTCTTCCTCGTCGCCACCGTGCGCGGCGTCAACATGGGCGCCCTCGCCCTCGTCGCGTCGTTCGTCGTCGGCCTGGCGGTCTACGGCGCCTCCACGAACGAGATCCTCGACGGCTTTCCCGCGAGCCTGTTCGTCATCCTCGTCGGCGTCACCTATCTGTTCGCGCTCGCGAAGAACAACGGCACGGTCGACTGGATCGTGCACGGCTCGGTGCGGGCGGTCGGCGGCCGCGTGGCGCTCGTGCCGTGGGCGATGTTCGCCGTGTGCGCCACCGTCACCGCGATCGGCGCGGTCAGCCCGGCCGCCGTCGCGATCGTCGCCCCGGTGGCGATGGGCTTCGCCCTGCGCTACCGCATCCATCCGCTGCTCATGGGCATGATGGTGGTCCAGGGCGCGACCGCCGGCAGCTTCTCCCCCATCGGCATCTTCGGCTCGATCACCAACGGCGTCGTCGCCTCCAACCAGCTGCCGGGCAACCCGCTGTTCCTCTTCGTCGCCGCCCTCGCCGTGTGTTTCGGGATCGCGTTGCTCGTCTTCTTCGTCTTCGGCGGGCGGGCGCTGCTGGCCCGCGGCCGGGAGACCGACGACCTCGCCACCCTCGACGCCGACACCGAGGCCGGGCTGGCTCCGCTGCACGCCGAGACCCGCACCGAGCCGCACAGCAAGGTGGAGGCCGAGCGGTCGATGACGGCCACCACGGCGCTGCCGGACACGCACCGCCTCAACCCCGAGCGGTCGATGACGATCGTCGGCATGGTGTGCCTCATCATCGGCGCGCTCGTGTTCGACCTCGACGTGGGCTTCACGGCGCTGACGGTGGCCGTCGCGCTCACCCTGCTGTTCCCGAAGTCGGCCAAGGGCGCGGTCGAGAACATCTCGTGGGGCACCGTGCTGCTCATCGGCGGCATCGTCACGTACGTCGGCCTGCTGGAGAACCAGGGCGTCGTCGACTGGCTCGGCGAGACCGTCGCCAACGTCGGCTCCCCGCTGGTGGCGGCCCTGCTCATCTGCTTCATCGGGGCCGTCGTCTCCGCGTTCGCCTCGACCACCGGCATCATCGGCGCGCTGATCCCGCTGGCCGTGCCGTTCCTGCTGCGCGGCGAGGTCAGCGCGGTCGGTCTCATCACCGCGCTGGCGATCAGCTCCTCGGTCGTCGACTGCAGCCCGTTCTCGACCAACGGCGCGCTCGTCGTGGCGAACTCCGACGCCTCCGAACGCGACATGGTGTTCCGCCAGCTGATGATCTGGGGAATGTCGATGATCGTCGTCGCACCCCTCGTCACGTGGGCGATCCTGATCCTGCCCACCACCTGATCCGCTCTACGTCGTGACCGACGCGACCGCACAGGAGAAGCGCATGCCCTCGAACCCCGCCCCGTCCGCTGCCGCCGGTCCCCTCGCCGGCACGCTCGTCGTCGATCTGTCCCGGGCCCTGGCCGGGCCGCACGCGACGATGATGCTCGGCGACCTCGGCGCCCGCGTCATCAAGGTGGAGGCGCCCGGCCACGGCGACGACACCCGCGGCTGGGGCCCCCCGTTCGTCGACCCCGCCGACGGCGCGCGCGAGTCGACGTACTTCCTGTCGTGCAACCGCAACAAGGAGTCGATCTGCCTCGACCTCAAGGCGGAGGCGGATCGCGAGGTCCTGCTGAGCCTGCTCGACCGGGCGGACGTGCTCGTCGAGAACTTCCGCACCGGGGTGCTCGACCGGCTCGGGTTGGGTTTCGAGTCGCTGCTGGAGCGCAACCCGGGGCTCGTCATCCTGTCGATCACCGGTTTCGGGCACGACGGTCCCGAAGGCGGGCGCGCCGGGTACGACCAGATCGCGCAGGGTGAGGCCGGGCTCATGTCGCTGACCGGCTCCGGGCCGGAGGACCCGCAGAAGGTGGGCACGCCGATCAGCGACCTGCTCTCGGGCATGTACGGCGCCTATGGGGTGCTCGCGGCGCTGCTCGAGCGGGGCCGCACGGGCCGCGGGCAGGTGGTGCGCACCTCGCTGCTGGCGGCCACGGTCGGGGTGCACGCGTTCCAGTCGACGCGCTGGACGGTCGCCGGCGAGGTCGGCCGGGCCGCCGGCAACCACCACGCCTCGATCGCCCCGTACGGCCTGTTCCGCTGCCGCGACGGGGCGGTGCAGATCGCGGTCGGCAGCGAGGCGCTGTGGGCCCGGTTCTGCGCGGGCTTCGCGCTCGACCCCGCGCTGCCGGGATTTGCGACCAACCCCGAGCGGGTGGCCCGCAAGGCCGAGACCATCGAGCTCGTCGAGTCGCTGTTCGCCGAATGGGACAGCCTGCCGCTGCTGGCCCGGCTCGCCGAGATCGGGGTGCCGGCCGGCAAGGTGCGCAGCATCGACGAGGTGTACGCCTGGGACCAGGTGCGCAGCCAGGGCCTGCTCGTCGGCGTCGAGCACCCCACGCTCGGCGACATCACGCTCGCGGGCCCGCCGCTGCGGTTCTTCTCCCCCGACGGCGCCGAGGTGACCCGCACCGCGCACACCGCACCGCCGACCCTGGACCAGCACGGCGAGCGGGTCCGTGCGGAGGCGGCCGCGGGTGAGCCCGACGGCTTCGAGCCCGACGGAGCCGGGTCGTGAGCCGCCGGCACACGTCGCGGGCGCTCATCGAGCTCGTCCTCGACGACGGATCGTTCGAGTCGTGGGACGCCCCCGTCGACACGAGCGAATTCGCGCCGGAATACCAGACGGCCCTGGCGAAGGCCGCGCAGCGGGCCGGCACGGACGAGGCGGTCGTCACCGGCTCCGGGACGATCGACGGCCTGCCGGTGGCGGTGATCGTCGGGGAGTTCGCGTTTCTCGGGGGATCGATCGGGGTGCGCACCGCGCAACGGATCACCGCGGCCGTGCGGCGCGCGACCGCGCAACGGCTGCCGCTCATCGCGGCGACCTCGTCCGGGGGCACGCGGATGCAGGAGGGCACGCCGGCGTTCGTCGAGATGGTGACGATCAGCCGGGCGATCGTGCAGCACAAGGCCGCCGGGCTGCCCTACCTGGTGTACCTGCGGCACCCGACGACCGGCGGGGTGTTCGCCTCATGGGGGTCCCTCGGGCACGTGACGGTCGCCGAGCCGGGCGCGCTCGTCGGCTTTCTCGGACCGAAGGTGTACGAGGCGCTCAACGGCGAGCCGTTCCCCGCGGGCGTGCAGCTGGCCGAGAACCTCGTCGACAAGGGCGTCATCGACGCGGTCGTGCCGGACGAGCACCTCGCGCCGCTGGCGGCCCGGGTGATGCGGCTCCTGCACCCGTCCGGCCCGCACCGCGGTCCGGCGCGTCCGGTGCTTTCGGGGGTCGCCGACCCCGCCGCGGTGCCCGACCGGGTGCGCGGCGCCGTCGAGTCGACCCACGCGATGGCCCAGGACGAGCCCCCGCGCGCCGGTTCCCCGCGCGCCGATTCCCCGCACGAGCAGGACCCGCACG
Organism: Piscicoccus intestinalis NBRC 104926; assembly: GCF_001515525.1. Classification (GTDB taxonomy): domain Bacteria; phylum Actinomycetota; class Actinomycetes; order Actinomycetales; family Dermatophilaceae; genus Kineosphaera; species Kineosphaera intestinalis. The sequence continues at coordinate 4,604 of NZ_BCNQ01000175.1, forward strand.
TGTGGGAGTCGGTGCTGCTCACCCGGTCCGACCGGCGCCCCGGAGTGCGGGAACTGCTGCGCTATGCCGCCGACGACGTCATCCCGCTGTCGGGCACCGGCGAGGGCCAGCACGACGCCGGGCTCGTGCTGGCGCTGACGTCGTTCGGCGGGTTGCCGTGCGTGCTCGTCGGGCAGGACCGCCGCAACCAGGCCCGGCAGTCGATGGGTCCGGCGGCGCTGCGCGGCGCCCGCCGCGGGATGCGGCTGGCGCAGGAACTCGGTCTGCCGCTCGTGTCGGTCATCGACACCCCCGGCGCGGACCTGTCGACCGGCGCCGAGGAGGGCGCGCTGGCCGGCGAGATCGCCCGCTCGATCGCGGAGCTGTCGACGCTGACGGTGCCCAGTGTCGCGCTGCTCATCGGGCAGGGCTGCGGCGGCGGGGCGCTGGCGATGCTGCCGGCCCGGTCGGTGGTGGCGGCCGAACACGCCTGGCTCTCGCCGCTGCCTCCGGAAGGGGCGTCGGTCATCGTGCACGGCACCGTCGACCAGGCGCCGGAGATGGCCCGGGCCCAGGGAGTCGGCGCCCGCGACCTGCTCGCGCACGGCATCGTCCACCACGTCGTGCCGGAACGGCCCGCCGCACACGAGAATCCGCGCCTGTTCTGCCGGCACATGGCGGCCGCCGCGGTGGCGGAGTTGCGCCGCCAGCTGCGGGATTGACGACGAAGCAGCAGCCCGTTCAGGCTGGGGTCGTCGCTCACGACGCCGCCCACTCGGTCTCGCCGATTTCCATGATCGATATGCAGATCGACTAACTGCAAGATGAAATCGAACATTCCCCGTTAGCCGGTCGCCTGTCGCAGTGGAGATTGTCCAGCTAGGCGCGTTGCAGGCGATCGCCGACCCGGGCTGAGCCGCCTGCCGACGCGCGCTGGAGGTGCCAGTTGGCGGGTCTGCGGCGGCTACTTCGGGTGGTCCGGAAGATAGTGGGAGATTCGCCCGGGCAGACGCGGCAGATTTACCACGCTCTTCGGGGCTGTCACCGTCTGCCAGTCGTGAGCGGCCGCCGCCGGCCGCCGACCGGCGCGCCCTGTGCCGCGCAAACCCGCGTCGCGGTCGCCGAAAGGTGCTGAGCTGCGGGCCAGCCCGTGGTGCACCGCCTGCCGCCGCGCGTCGGCTCGCCGACGGGCGCTGGAGGTGCCCGTCGGCGGGGTCTGCGGCGGTTGCCTCGGCAGGCTGAAAGATAGTGGGAGATTCGCCCGGGCAGACGCGGCAGATTTACCACGCTCTTTGGGACTGTCACCCTCTGCCAGCCGGGAGCGGCCGCTGCCGCCACGTTGGGTCGCATCACGGCGCAGCGCAACGTGCTCGGCGGGCCGCTGGAGCAATGCGGCACCGAACCGGTCACCGGCTTCTACCTCGACGGCTCCTGCACCGTCACCGCGACCGGTGCCGAGGAGTACGTGCTGGCGATCTTGCTAGCGCGCTGGGTGGTGGGCGCCGCGGTGGCGGAGTTGCGCCGCCAGCAGCGGGATTGGCCCCCGGTAGGCTGTGCGACCGCGGGGCGTTAGCTCAGCCGGTCAGAGCAGCGGACTCATAATCCGTCGGTCGTGGGTTCAAGCCCCACACGCCCCACGTGCGCCCGCGAGACGTCGTCGCCTACGACGATCGTCTGCTCGACGCCGCCCGAGCCGCCGGGTTGCGGACCGACTCGTCTGCTTAGCCACCTACAACCGGTGGCGCACCAAGGGCGCTCACCAGTTCGTCACGGAGGCGCGGAAGATCGCGGCGATGTCGGCCTCGGTGACCGGCTTGGGGCAGGTGGCCAGCAGCCGCTGCTGCTTCATCGTGCCGGGCACGAGATCGTCGACGTCGCCCTCGCCGTAGCCGACCGCGGCGATGCCGTTGGGGATGCCGATGTCACGCATGAGTCGCACAAGTGCGGTGGGCAGCTGTTCCGCCGGGTCGTCGAGGCGCTCGAGGGCGGGGTCGAGCAGACGCGCCGCCTCCAGGTGCCGCTGCGGGGAGGCCTCGAACGTGAACCGGAACGCGGCGGGGGCGGTCAGCGAGACCGACTCCCCATGCGGCACCATCGCCTCCTGCGCCGGGTAGTTCGCCGGGCGGTAGTCGCGCACCATCCCGGCGATCGGGTAGCCGTTGGCGTGCGGGATGTGCACGCCGGCGTTGCCGAAGCCCATGCCCGCGAGGGTGGCGGCCAGCATCATCTCCGAGCGGGCCCGCGCGTCGGCGCCTTCGGCGACCGCCGTGCGCAGCGAGTTCGCGATGAGCCGCAGCGACTCCCTTGCCCACAGGTCCGAGACCGGGTTGGAGCCGCAGTACGTCACGCGGTCGGCGGCCTGCTTGCGCTCGAACGTCGTGTACCAGCGGGCCGTGTACGACTCCAGCGCGTGGCACACGATGTCCATGCCGCTGGAGGCGGTGACCTCGGGCGGCAGCGTCATCGTCAGCAACGGGTCGACGATCGCCAGCGTCGGCCGCAGCCGCCAGTGGCTGATGCCGGTCTTCACCTTCATGCTCAGCACGTCAAGAATGCACATCGCGGTGCTCTCGGAGCCGGTGCCGGCGGTCGTCGGCACGGCGAACAGCGGCTTGAGCGGTCCCGACGGCGCGCGGGCGTCGCCGATCGGCTTGTTGAGGTAGTCGAACAGCTCGCCGCCGTCGGTGAGGATCAGGTTGACGGCTTTCGCGGTGTCGATCGCCGACCCGCCTCCGATGGCGACGAAACCGTCCCACGGGCCGCTCTCCCGGGCCGCGTCGATCGCGTCGGCGAAGCTCTCGTCGGTGGGCTCGACGTGCACCCGGTCGTACACGCCCGCCTCGATGCCTACGGCACCCAGCGAGTCGACGACGCGCTGGGCGAACCCCAGCTGCGCGAGCCGGGAGTCGGTGAGCACGAGCACCCGCGCCAGCCCGTGCGCCTTGACCTCGAAGCCGATCTCGTCGAGCGCGCCCGAGCCGAACTTCAGCGGCGGCGCCCCCCACGTGAAGATCGTCTCCTGCGTCAACCCCGGGTCGGCCCCGAGGTCACCGGTGCGCGGATCCTGCGCGTCGCTCATGTCGTCCTCCCTGCGTCGTTCGCCGGGTGCCCGGGATCGGCAACGACGAAACCCCGCACGCGGGGTGCGGGGTTCGTGGGTGGCTCCCCCGGTTGGACTCGAACCAACAACCCTTCGGTTAACAGCCGAATGCTCTGCCAGTTGAGCTACAGGGGAATGGCGCCTGGAGCAGGTTAGCAAAGGGGCCGACCCGCGCGGAAATCAGGGCCGGGATCGGGCCCTGGCCTGACGGGCCGCGACGGTCACACCATCCCGGCCTGCTCGGCGAGGTCGTCGAGGATGCGCTCGGCGTAGTCGAGGACCACCGGGTCGAGGCGACCGCCGCCGCTCCACACCTCCTGGCGCAGCGGCTCCCCCGTCGCGAGGTTGCGGCGGATCGCGACGCGGCCGAACGTGCGGCCGTCGATCTGAACGGGCGCGTCGATGATGACGCTGGCCGCCACCCGGTCGTGGAAGACCTCCGCGAAGCGGCGCGCCCCCGACGTGAGCGTCCACTGCGACGCCCGGCCACCCTCGACCCAGGTCACCGAAATCGTGCCGGTCATCGGCTCCAGCGCCCCCGAGGCCACCTCGTGCCAGGCGCGTTTGATCGGACGCACCGGCACCCGGAACTGCCCCGGCTTGGGCGCCTGGTCCGGCGGCAGCACACACAGCCGGGTCGTCGTCGCAATGATGAACGCCTCCGTGCGCTCGTCGCGCGCCACCGCCATGACCCGTTCCCCCGGAGCCCGTCCCAACAGTTCGTCGACGTGCGACGGCAGCCGCGGCCGGAAGATCGCCATCACGCCACCCCCGCCCGCAACCGCGCCAGTTCCCTTTGGAGACCGGTCAGTTCGACCGCGAGCGCGCGCACCCGAGACGGGTCTTCGGACTCCGCGCGGCGCATCGCGCCGGTCGTCTCGGAGATCCGGCGCCGCAGCGACACCTCGCGGGTGCGGGTCAGCAGGTCGGCCACGTAGCGCGGGTCGGGGCCGCCGGTGCGCGGGTCAGAGCGCGCCTGCAGCGGCGCCACCGCCAACTCGGTCACGAGCGTGCCGACCTCCTCGCCGGCGGCCCGCTCGACCAGCTCGGTCCACGCCCGCGCCGACACGCGCTCGCGCTCGTCCCACGCCCCGAGCACCGCGTGCTGCACCCGCCGGTGCGCCGGCGCCGCGAACGGCGTGCCCGCCAGCACCGCCGCGTCCGCGTCGGTGAACGCCCCCGGATACTGCACGAGCATCTGCAACAACTGGTGCTCCCGGTCGATGTTCG
>NZ_BCNQ01000176.1 GCF_001515525.1 Piscicoccus intestinalis NBRC 104926
GGGTGCCGCCTGCACCGTAGGCGCCGCGGGGGTGTGGGCGACTGCCGCGGGCGCGCCGGCGAGTCCCATGACGCCGGCGATCCCGGCGGCTGCGGCCAGGGTAGAGACGGACAGTGGCATGAGCGGCCCTGCTTTCCGATCGCCGGGCACTGCCCGGCCCCCCGCCGTAGCGCGCCGTGACGGTCGCGCTGCGGCCGCCCGGTACCGCTGTCCCCCGACTCCGGGCCCCGCTGCCGGGAACACTAACAGCGCTGGCGCGCACGGCCATTCAGTGCGCGCCCGGGCGTGTCGAACGTCCGAGTCGCCGGGTCGGGCCGGTAGCGCGCGCCTCAGTCGGCGTCAGCTCTCGTCAGTGGTGTCGGGGCGGCGTCAGTCGGTGCCCAGCCCGAGCAGCGCGTTCTCGACGACCTCGGCGAGGGCGGGGTGGATCCAGTACTGCCCGCGGGCCACGTCGGCCCAGCGCTGGCCGAAGCTCATGGCCTGGATGAGGGGCTGGATGAGACTGGAGGCGTCGTGCCCGACGAGATGGGCAGCGAGCAGCGAGCCATCCCGGGGGTCGGCGAGCACCGTGCAGATGCCCTCGCGGTCCTCCATCGCCCAGCCGTAGGCGACGTCCGCGTACCGCTGGGTGTACTCGCGGTACTCGACGCCCGCGGCCTGCAGTTCCTGGCGGGTGGCGCCGACCGTCGCGACCTGCGGCCGGCTGAACACGGCCGCGGGCACGAAGCGGTGGTCGAACGCGCGCAGGTCGCCGGGGTGGGCGAGGTTGTGGGCCACGACCCTGGCTTCGTGGTTGGCGACGTGCTTGAGCTGGTAGGGCGAGCTGACGTCGCCGAGCGCCCACACGCCCTCCGCGGTGGTGCGGCCGTACTCGTCGACGACCACGCGCCCATCCGGGTGCAGCCGCACCCCGGCGTCATCGCAGCCGAGATTGGCCGTGTTCGGGGCGCGGCCCGCGGCCACGAGCAGGGCGTCGGCCTCCACCTCGGAGCCGTCGGAGAGGGTCGCGTGGATCGGTGCGTCCGCTCCCCCGGGCCGCAGTTGCTCGATGACGGTGCCCAGGCGCACGTCCCACTGGCCCCGGGCCACGTGGGTGAAGTGCTCGGCGATCTGTGCATCGAGGTGACGCAACAAACGCGGCCCTCGGACGGCGAGGGTGACCCGCGACCCGAGCGCCCCGAAGACGTGCGCGAACTCCGCCGCGATGTAGCCACCACCTAGCACAAGCAGCCGGGCGGGGAGTTCGTCGATCCGCATGATTGTGTCACTCGTATGCCACATCACGTCGGAGTCGCGGACGACGCCGGGCACCTGGGCGTGGGCGCCCGTCGCGATGACGACCTGGTCGGCCTCCACCTCGGCGGCGCCGCCGTCGTTGAGCTCGATCCGCACGCGGCGTTCGCCGACGAAGCGGGCGTCGCCGAGATAGGCGGTGGTGCCGGGCCCGTTGATCCGGTAGTCGCGTCCGGCGGCCGAGATCGGGTCGATGCGCCCGAAGATGCGGTCGCGGATGTCGCGCCAGCGCACCCCGTCGAGGGTGGCGTCGACCCCGAACCGACGGGAGTCGGCGATGGTGCCGGCGATGTCCGCGGTGTAGCTGAACATCTTCGTGGGGATGCACCCGACGTTCAGGCAGGTGCCGCCGAACACGCCCCGTTCGACGACGCCGACGCGCTTGCCGGCGAAATCGGGCGTGACGAGCGAGTTGCCCGAACCGCTCCCGATGATCAGCAGGTCGAGGTGCTCGAGATCGGGCACGCGCTCTCCTTCGTGGGGGGGTCGGCATCGGCGTCGGGTCACCCCAGGGTGTGGTCCCGCAACGCGGTGATGTGCCGGGAGACGGCCGGATCGATGCCGAGGCCGATCGCCAGGTAGGTCGACATGTAGTCGGTGCTCGCGATGAGCTCGGCGAGCCGCGCGAGGGGGTGGCCCTCCTGCGCGGTGACCGTGCTCACCCGCGCGCCGGCGTCCGCCGCCGTGTCGAGCACCGCCTGGGCCAGGGCGTCGAGGTCGGCCTCCTCCGGGCTCGTCGGCGTGCCCCGCGGGGTGTCGCGCAGCATGAGCAGACCCAGCCGCGGCTGCGCCGGGCCGTCGAGAAAGGGGTCGGCGAAGATGTCGTCGCTGGGGCCGGTGCGGCCGACCCCCTGCCCGCCGCCGGCGGTGAACGGCCCGTCGAAGGTGGCCACGACCTGGGAGGCGGCGTCCGGCAACTCACCGTGGGTCGCCGGGATACGGGCGGTGCGGGCCAGCATCGACGCCGCCCGGGTGGCGGCGACCCCGGCGAGCGGACCGTCTCCGAGCACGACCGGGACCGTCTCGGCGAGCTGCAGCGCGAGCGACTTCGCGGGGTTGACGAACGACTCCGACCCCGGCCGGCACGACTCGGCGAGTTCGTCGAGACGGGCCGCGGTGGCCACGAGCGCGTCGTCACCGACCTCGATCAGGCCCAGCTCGTGGGCGCCGATGAGCACCGGCGTGAGCAGCGACCACAGCGCGGTGCGCGAGTTGATCCGGTCGCGCCCGACGTCGACGTGGATGCCGCGGGCGCGGGCGCACACCGCCGCGAGCGGGGAGTCGGAGGCGCCGACGGTCAGCAGCGACGCGCCGCGCCGGGCCGCCTCCGCGGCGACGGCGAGCGGGCCGCGCGCCCGCCCCGACAGGGAGACCGCGACGACGAGGTCGAGGGGTCCTACCCAGCCGGGCAGCGGCACGTTGCGCCGCACCCCGACCGGAACCGGTGAACTCGGTTCGGCGAGCATGTCGAGCACGTCCGCGACGACCGCCGATCCGCCGAGCGAGGCGACGAGCACCGACCGCGGGCGGTCGTCGC
>NZ_BCNQ01000177.1 GCF_001515525.1 Piscicoccus intestinalis NBRC 104926
GGGCGGTCGTCGCGGGCGAGCCGGTCGATCCCGGCGTCGCGCGCCAGGGTCATGGCCTCGCGGACCTGCGCCCCGGCCGTCGCCAGCGCGCGCAAGGTGCCGCGGGTGTCGCAGGCGGCGAGCCGGCGCTCGTCGTCGAGGAACGCCTCGTCAATGAAGGGCATGGACCGTCCTCTCGCCACGCGCCGACCCCGCGGACGGGGGCCGCTGGATCAATCCTCGATGATGCGGGCCTCGTCGACGAGCAGCACCGGGATGCCGCCCTCGACGCGGTAGGCCCGGCGCACGCCGTTGGCGTCCGGTTCCAGGGCCTGCAGCTCCGGGGTGCCGTCGGGGCCGGTGCCGTCGACCAGCTCCTGCTTGGTCACCGGGCAGCGCAGGATCTCGCGCAGCCAGGGCTCGATCGTCGAAGGGTTGGTCGCGCTCATCGCTCGTCGTCCTTGTCGTTGTTCTCGTTGCTCGTCGCCGCCGGGTCGCCCGACTCGGCCTGCTGTGCGTCGGGAGAGCTGCGCACGATGGCGAGCACCTCGTCGCGCACCGTCGCCATCGTCTTCTCGTCGACGGCCTCGACGTTGAGTCGCAGCAGCGGCTCGGTGTTGCTCGGCCTCAGATTGAACCACCACATCGGCGCGGATGTGTCGAGGCTCTCGACCGTCAGGCCGTCCATGGTGTCGGAGGTGACGTTGCGCTGCGCGGCCCACGCCTGCACCGCCTGCGTGGCTGCGCTCGTGGAGGCGACCGTGGAGTTGATCTCCCCGGAGGCGGCGTAGATCGAGTACGGCGCGACGACCTGCGACAGCGGCGCGACCTGCTCGCCGAGGGCGGCGAGCACGTGCAGCGCGGCCAGCATGCCGGTGTCGGCGAACCAGAAGTCGCGGAAGTAGTAGTGCGCGGAGTGTTCGCCGCCGAACGTCGCCGACTCCCGGGCCATCTCGGCCTTGATGAAGGAGTGCCCGACGCGGGTGCGGACACCGCGGGCGCCGAGCCGGGCGACGGTCTCGCGCACGATGTGGCTGGAGATGACGTTGTAGACGATCGCGACGTCGGACGCGTCGGCGCCGCCGTCGACCGCCTTGCCGATCTCGCGCTGGGCGACGAGCGCGGTGATCGCCGACGCGCTGACCGGCTCGCCGCGCTCGTCGACGACGAAGCAGCGGTCGGCGTCGCCGTCGAAGGCGAGCCCGATGTCGGCGCCGTGCTCGCGGACCGCGGCCTGCAGGTCGCGCAGGTTCTCCGGCTCCAGCGGGTTGGCCTCGTGGTTGGGGAACGTGCCGTCGAGCTCGAAGTACAGCGGCACGACGTCGAGCGCCTCGACGGAGCCCAGGACGGCGGGCACCGTGTGCCCCGCCATGCCGTTGCCGGCGTCGACGACGACCTTCAGCGGGCGGATGCCGGACAGCTCGACGAGCGTGTGCAGGAAGGCAGCGTAGTCGCCGAGCACGTCGTGCTCGCTGATCGTGCCGGGCTGCGGTGCGGGCGTGGGCTCCTGGCCGTCGACGATCGCCTGGGCGTCGCGAGTGATCTGGGCGAGCCCGGAATCCTGCCCCACCGGGCGGGCCCCGGCGCGGCACATCTTGATGCCGTTGTAGGCAGCCGGGTTGTGGCTCGCGGTGAACATCGCGCCGGGGCAGTCGAGGGCGCCGCTGGCGTAGTAGAGACCGTCGGTCGAGCACAACCCGATGAGGGTCACGTCCAGGCCCTGCTCGGCGGCCCCCTCCGCGAACGCGCGGGACAGCTCCGGCGAGCTGGGACGCATGTCGTGACCGATGACGATCCGCGAGGCACCTTCGGGCACTGCGACATTCGCGGCAAAGGCCGTGCCGATGGCGCGGGCCACACGAGCGTCGAGCTGCTGCGGTACGAGGCCGCGCACGTCGTAGGCCTTGATGAACTCGGACAGGTTGGGCGTGCTCACCGGAGGAACATTACCTGCCGCTTACAGATCGGCGGAGCGCGCTGATGTCTCACGCAACACGCGCAGCCGGGCGCGCCGGTCGGAGCCGCGCGCGTCGTTCCATTCGGCGCGTGAGCCCGGTCGCTCCGCCCGACCGGATGCGGCGGCGCGTCGGCGGGTTCCGTACTCCTCCTGGGGAACTCCCATCCCTTCCGAACCGCCCGAGCGCCCCTCGCGACTCGGACCACCGCCACGCCCCGACGCGGAGCCGCTCGCGCCCCCGGCGGCGGTCATCGGCGCCTGGCGGGCGGTGCGGTCCCGTACGGTCTGCTCACGCAGGGCGTCCGCCACCGCGAGCAGGTCGTCCTCCTGCACGGGGATGTCATCGAACCGGTCCAGCAATCGCACGACCTCCCAGCCGCGCGGCGCCGTCAGGCGCTCCGCGTGCTGACCGCACAGGTCGTACGTGTGCGGTTCGGCGAACGTGGCCAACGGGCCAAGCACTGCCGTCGAGTCCGCGTAGACGTAGGTGAGGGTCGCGACAGCTGGCCGCTGACACGCGGTACGGGAGCAGCGGCGCATGAGAGTCACGAAACCGACACTAGCGCCCGGCCCCCGACACGCCCGGGCGCACCACGCCGGGGAGGGCGCGGTCGTGATCCGGTCGTCATCTGCTGCGCGGCCTTTCGTACCGAGCCGCCCTCGAACCGGGTTGGCGCGCCGGTGCCCGTTGACGCGCCCGGCCGCGCCCGCGGGACCGCCACCAGATGGGCCGATACAGTTCTGGCATGGTCGGCGCGTATCGGGGTGCTCATCGGGTGCGTCGTCGCGACCGGCACGGGCGCGGCGTGCGCGGCCCGTTCGCGTGGCCGCGGGTGCCGGCGATGAGTTCGCGGTCGGACCAGTTCGACGAGCAGGTGCTCGACGCCGTCGAACGCATCGAGCGCCGACTCCGACGGCCTTTGGACGCAGTCGAATTCGCGGTCGAACTCGTGCCGCCGTCGGATCCCGCGCCATGGGAGCACCGACAGGTGCCGCTGAGCCGGCTGTTTCCCGCCGAGGGGCGGCTCCCGGCTCGCATCGTGTTGTATCGCCGTCCGATCGAGACGCGCGTGGAGGACCCGCGCGATCTGCCCGCGATGGTCAACGACATCGTTATCGAGCAGTTGGCCGGCGCCCTCAACGTCGAGCCCACCACCCTCGACCCCGACTACCGCCGCGACGACGACTGACGACGACTGACGACGACTGACGACGGACGCACCGCCGAGAACGGTTGAGGGTTCCGCGGAACCGTCGAGGAGGCGGGGGTGACCGCCTCCGGCATTCGGCCGTTACACAGTCGAAAGTGACACCTTCGGCCGAGTCGCGGTTCGCTCTCGGCCGAGGGTGTCACTTTCGGCATGCGATGTTCGGTTGTCTCCAGTGTGGCTTGGGGTGCCTTCGACGCGGTCGGGCCGCGGGTCAGACGGCGCGGCGCTTGAGCTTGCGACGCTCGCGCTCGCTCATGCCGCCCCAGATACCGAAGCGCTCGTCGTTCGCCAGCGCGTACTCCAGGCACTCGGCCCGCACGTCGCACCCGACGCATACGCGCTTGGCCTCCCGGGTCGAGCCGCCCTTCTCCGGGAAGAACGCCTCGGGATCCGTCTGCGCGCACAGCGCCCTGTCCTGCCAGGACAGCTCGGTCTCCTCGATGTCGGTCACGCTGAAGATCAGCTGCAGGTCGTTCATGGCCCCTCCTCGACCATCGGGCTCCGCCGCGCCTGGGTGGCTCTCGCCGCGTGAGCCCGCGCTGGAAGCAACAACAAGAGAATTACACGCGTGTCATCCAACGACGTCAACCCAAGATCTGTTAAAGGAAACCGAGTACCTGTCCAGGACGTCTGCCTAATCCACCTGCGGCGTCTAGGGAATCAGACGCTGCCGGGTTGGACCAAGCTGTTACCGAATCGACCCGCGTGATCAGGGCCGACGCCGGCTGCGAGACTGCGGGGCATGCGCATCACTGCCCTCGCGGGCGGCGTGGGCGGCGCGCGATTCCTGCGCGGCCTGCGCGCCCACCTCGACGCGGATCCGGCCCTCGCTGAGACCGAGGTCACGGTCATCGGCAACACCGGCGACGACATCACCCTGTTCGGGCTGCGCGTCTGCCCCGACCTCGACACGCTCATGTACACCCTCGGCGGCGGCATCGACGAGTCGCAGGGCTGGGGTCGCGTCGGCGACACCCGCACCGTGCAGGGCGAGCTCGCGGCGTACGGGGCCCACCCGCAGTGGTTCGGACTCGGCGATCTGGACTTCGCCACGCACATCGCGCGCAGCCAGTGGCTCGGCAACGGAATGGAGTTGTCGGCGGTCACCGCGCGCCTGGGGCAGCGCTGGGGGCTGGACCGGCGTCGCGTGCGCCTGCTCCCGATGAGCGACGAGCCCGTCGAGACGTACGTCGTCATCGACGACCCGACGGCAGACCGGAGCACGAAGGGCACGGAGGCCAGGGCCGGCCTGCGGGCGGTGCACTTTCAGGAGTGGTGGGTCGGCATGGGCGCCGCGCCGCCGGCCCGGGCCTTCCACGCCGTGGGGATCGATCTGGCGACCCCCGCGCCGGGGGTGCTCGACGCGATCCGGCACGCCGACGTCGTGTTGCTACCGCCGTCCAATCCGGTGGTCTCGATCGGCATCGTCCTGTCGGTGCCCGGCGTCCGGGATGCCATGCGCGGCACCAGCGCTCCGGTCGTCGGGGTGAGCCCGATCGTCTCCGAGGCCCCGGTGCGCGGACACGCCGACGCCTGCCTGCGTGCGCTCGGGCTGCCGACGACCCCGGCGGCGGTGGCGGGCCTGTACGCCGACTTCCTCGACGGCTGGCTCGTGGCGCCCGGCGAGGAGCACCCCGCGCCCGACGGCGTGACGGTGGCCGCCCGCCCCCTGCTCATGCGCGATCCCGACAGCGCGGCGCGGCTCGCGGGTGACGCCCTGGCGCTGGCCCTGCAGCTGCGCGGGGCGCGGGGGTGACGGCGCCGATGCCCGCCGACGCCAGCTCGCCCACCGACCCCGCCGAGCCCACCGAAGCCAGCGAGCCGACTGAGCCGGCCGAGCCCAGCGAGCCGACTGAGCCGACAAAGCCGGGGGAACTGCGGGTGCTGCCGGTGCTCGGGGTGCCGGAGATCGACGCCGGCCACGACGTCGGCGCGGCGCTCGTGCGGGCCCTGCGCACCGGGCCCGGCCTGCACGACGGCGACGTGCTCGTCGTCTCCGCCAAACTGTTCTCCAAGTCGCTGGACCTGCGGGCGCCGGCGACCCACAAGGCCGCCCACGTGCTCGCCGAATCACGCCGGGTCGTCGCCGAGCGCCGCACGCCGACCGGGTTGACCCGGGTCGTGGAGAGCCTGGCCGGGCCCGTGCTCGTGGCCGCCGGTATCGACGCGTCCAATACCGGCGCGGACGACACCGTGCTGCTCCTCCCCCGGGAGCCCGACCGCATCGCCCGTGAACTTCACACAACAGTGTGTGAACAGCTCGGTGTGTCGCGGGTCGGTGTCGTGCTCTCCGACACGGCGGGGCGCCCGTGGCGGCACGGGCAGACCGACTTCGCGCTCGGCGCCGCCGGACTGGTGGCGCTCGACGACCTGCGCGGCGCCACCGACCGGGACGGTCGGCCGCTCGCCGTCACGGCCGTCGCCGTCGCCGACGAGATCGCCGGCGCCGCTGACCTCGTGCGGCCCAAGGCGGCAGGGGTGGCCGCGGCGGTCGTGCGCGACCTGCCCACGCGGTTCGTGCCGGACCTCGGGGCCGGTGAGGCCGGCGCTACGCCCGTGGCGACCTCCGTGCCCACCGTGCCCGCCGTGCCCACCGACCCAGCCAAACCCGCCGAGCGGGTGCGCACCGGCCGCGGCCTGGTGCGGGCCGGCCCCGACGACTGGTTCGCCCTCGGGCACGTCGAGGCGGTGCGCACGGCGCTCGGCGTGGCGCCCGGCACCCCCGAAGCCCTGGACGTGGGCGTGCCGGCGGTC
>NZ_BCNQ01000178.1 GCF_001515525.1 Piscicoccus intestinalis NBRC 104926
GGCCACGCAGGCGGCGGCGTACCGCCTCCAGGGGTCGTCGGCGCAGCGCACCGCCGCCGGCCGGACCGGCCAGGCGACCGGCGCGGCGCGACCCGGGGAGACCGTGGGCGCGGCACCGCAGTCGGCGTACTCCTCGGCGGGTTACGGGCCGATGGCCGGTTACGGCGCCGGCTCCGGCGCGGGTGGGTACGGCCCGAACGCGGCCGGCTACCCCGGCGCCCCGCAGTACGGGGCCGGCGCCCCGTGGGGTGCGGGTTACGCGCCGGCCGCCCCGCCGCCGCGACGCTCCCGGGGCCTGTTCGTGACCGCCATCGTGCTGGCCTCGGTGCTGGCCCTGGCCCTCGGTGGATTGCTGGGTCACTTCGCGCCGTTCGGCGACGACGCCGACTCCGGTCAAGCCGGGTCGACGCCGACGGCGAGCGCCGTGATGCCCGACGGCGTCTTCGTCGTGGTCTCCGGCATCTCCGGCCAGTTCACCCACGCCGGCACGCTGTCTGCCTCGACGACACAGGAGTTCGCCACCAACGTGGCGAAGGGGTACGCCGAGAGCGGTGCGGCGGGCCAGGAGGCGCAGTTCCGCGCGTACAGCCCGACGTCGGACCGCACCTACCGCGTCTCCTGCGAGCCGCGCGGCGACGGCACCGTGCTGTGCGTCGGGGGCCGCAACGCGCAGATCGTCTTGTGGCCCTGACCAGCTGACCCGGCTTCTTCGCGCGGCCGCCGCTCCCGACCGGGAACGGCGGCCGCGCGCACGTCGACCCTGCGCGCGCGTTACATCTCCTCGTGCGTGTCGGGGTCGCCGTCGAACAGCCGGCCGTCGGGGCGGCCCAGCGCCGTGATCGCCTCGACCTCGGCGTCACTGAGCTCGAAGCCGAAGACGTCGAGGTTGCTGCGCTGCCGCTCCGGCGTGGCCGACTTCGGCAACGGCACCGAGCCCAGCTGCACCTGCCAGCGCAGGATGACCTGCGCCGGTGTCACGTCGTGAGCCTGCGCCGCCCGCGTGATCGGCTCCTCCTCGTACGGGGCGCTCGCCTTGCCGAGCGGGCTCCACGACTCGGTGCGGATCCCGAGCCGCTCGTGCACCGCGCGCATCTGCTCCTGCGGGAAGAGCGGGTGCAACTCGAGCTGATTCACCGCAGGGGTCACGCCGGTGGCGTCGATGATGTCCTGCAGGTGGGCGGCCGTGAAGTTCGAGACGCCGATCGAGCGCACGAGCCCGCGCTCGCGGACGTCGACGAGCGCCTCCCACGCCTGCCGGTACAGGCCCACGCTCGGGTTGGGCCAGTGGATGAGCACGAGGTCGAGGTAGTCCACGGCCATCGTCGTCAGCGAGTTCTCGACGGAGGCGATCGCCTTGTCCTTGGCGTGGTCGCGCCCCGGGATCTTCGTCGCCAGCATCACCTCCTCGCGCGGCAGGCCGCTGCGCCGCAACGCCTCACCGACCTCCGCCTCGTTCTCGTAGTTCACCGCCGAATCCAGGAGCCGGTAGCCCGCCTCCAGGGCGCTCGTCATCGCCGCGATGCCGTCGTCGCCGCGCAGCGGGTAGGTGCCGAACCCGATCGCCGGGATCGACGTGCCGTCGTTGAGTTCGTGTCGGGGAGTGGTCATGCCCCCAACGTAAGACGTTCGCCGCAACGCTCGCAGATCGGCTCGGCCGCCGCCATCGCGCGCAGGATCGCCGCCCGCGTGCGGTCCGGGTCGTTGATGACGTCGTCCCAGGTGAAGCGCAGGACGATCCAGCCGTGGCTGGTCAGCGCGGTGTAGCGGCGGCAGTCGCGCAGCAGCGCCTCCTTCGAGGAGTGCCACGCCACGCTGTCGAACTCCAGGACGATCCGGCGGCGGCGGTCGCCGAGGTCGACGGTGTGCTCCTCGTCGCCGCACTCGATCGTCAGCTGCGGTTCGACGGTCAGCTCGGGGATGGCCAGCGCAATCCAGCGCAACGCGGACTCGCCGGGGTTGGCGGCGCGACCGTCCGCCGCGGCCACGAGCCGGCGCACCCGGGAGCGCACCCGCGGGGCCACCGCGTCGGCCGCGTCCGACAGCTGTGAGGCCGCGACCAACGGCGGGTGCTCATCGTCACCGCGCAGCGCGGAGTCGAGCGCCGCGAGGGCCTCGGCCCCGGGAAGGTCGGCGGCGCAGTCGAGCACGGTGCGCAGCGGTGCCGTGACCCCGGCGGTCATCTCCGCGTCCGTGAGGTTGCGGCGTCGGACACCGGCGGTCGGCACGGCGCCGGCGTCGACCCGTCCGCCGCGGGGCACGATGAGCTCGGCCTCCCGCGCGTCGACGAGCAGCGGCAGTTCGTAGTACTCGGCGGCCGAGCGATGGGAGAGCACACCGCGGGCCGCGGTCGCGGCCTGCCGCGCCTTGGCGACGCGTTCGGCCCGGGCGGCCGCACGGGCCGGCGCCTCGTCGCCGCCTCGGGACCGCGGCGCTTCGTCGAAGACGGCCGGCAGGCCGTACACGCCGGGGCGGACGGTCAGGATGAGCCGCTGCGCCGCCGCCGTGCGCACCGCTCGTGCCGAGACCGCCTCGGCGAGTTCGGCGTGGGTGGCCACCCCGCCCGCGGCCAGCAGCGCCGCCCGCACGTCGGCGGCCCGTCCGGCAGGGGGTTTACGGGGACGGCTTGCCCGGCCCGCGCCTGGTGTCCGGTCCGCGGAGGTCACGGGTGTCGGGCTGCCCGGGAGCGGGCTCGAGGTCGCATCGTGGATCGCGTCGGCGGTCGCGTCGCGGGTGGTGTCCGGGGTGGGTTCGGATGTCATGTCGGAGGTCATGGCGACATGCTGGAGCATCGCGCGGCGACACTGGCGATGTTTTCCACAGGCCTGTGGAAAACAGGATTGGTGCGCAGGTCAGGCGGGTCTTGGGGTAGGCGCGTCGGGCGAGCGGTCGTGGTGGTTGAGAGTCAGTGGTCGTGGTCGTGGTCGGGGTCCCGGGTCAGGCCAGCGTGGTCGGGGTCCCGGGGCAGGCGGGCGCTGCGGTCGGGGCGGCGCGAAGCCCCGGCGGGTGCTCCGCGCGTGCGGGGCTAGGCGGGCGGGGCTAGGCGGGCGGGGCAGTGCCAGCCGCGTAACCGTGTGGGCGCCCGTCCTCGGAGGCAGAGACGAAGTTGGCCTACATACTCGGCGCCAGCCCCCTGGAGTACCCGCATCGCCGCAGGTCACGGGCGCGGTGAGGAGGCGAGGATCGGAGTGTGTAAGCCATCTTCGTCTCGGGGCCGCCGCATCCCTCTGTTCAGGGTGTCGTTGCGGCCCGGCGCGCGGTCGGTGAGCACGAGCTGGTGCTGGTAGGGCCCCGGCACGGCCGGACGCGGGCCGCCGCCGGGCGGTGAAGCATGTACTCCGTGCCTGTGCGCGACACCCGTCTTCGGGCGCAGAGACGAAGTTGGCTTACATACTCGGCGCCAGCTCGCTGGCGTACTCGCATAGCCGCAGGTCACGGGCGCGGTGAGGAGGCGAGGATCGGAGTGTGTAAGCCATCTTCGTCTTTGGCCCGCTGCAACCTCCGTTCAGGGGGTCGCTGCCGGCCAGCGCGGTCCCCGACTCCCGAGGCAGTGCGGGTCGCTGCGGGTCGGCGCGGGCCTGCGCAAGGTGGTGCGGGGCGGTGCGGGCCGCCGCCAGGAGCCACCGCCGGGCAGTGCGGGGTCGGGGCGGCATGGTGAAGGGCCGCCGCCGAGCGGTGAGGAGCCGCCGCAGGGCAGGGCGGGGTCGCGGCGGGATGGGGAAGGGGCGCTGCCGGGCGAGGACGGGCACCCCCCGGGCGGTGAGCGCCCGCTGCCGGTGGGAGCGGGGTGGGCGGCTAGAGCCAGCGGCGGTGCGGGTGCGGGTGCGGGTCGGCGAGCTCGGGCAGCACGACCTGCTCGAACGCCTCCAATCCGCTGGTGTCGTAGGCGATCTCGGCGAAGTAGATGATCGCGTACGTCATCCCCAGGCGCTTGAGGTCGCGCAGCTTCTCGACGATCTGCTCGGGCGTGCCGACGAGCGGCCCGCGGCGCAGGCCCTCGATCTGGCGGTCCACCTTGTCCTGCGGCACGCCGACCGACAGGTAGTGCTCGCGCATCCAGTCGAACCGGTCGTCGATCTCGCGCTGGTCGCCCCCGATGAACACGTTGTAGTTCGCCGACCGGGTGATCGAATCGAAGTCGCGGCCGACGTCGGCGCAGTGCCCGCGCAACACCTCGCTCTTGTGCGCGAACGTCTCCGGGGTGCCGTCGAAGTTCGTGTAGTCGGCGTACTCGGCGGCGATGCGCAGCGTCTTCTTCTCGCCGCCGCCGGCGATCCACATCGGGATGCCGCTGATCGCCGACCCCGGCACGGAGGTGCCCTGCAGCGGCTGCGGCGCGCACCGGGCGCCGTCGACCTGGAAGTACCGGCCGTCGAGGGTGGCCTGCCCGGTCGTCCACATCTGCCTGAAGATCTCGACGCCCTCGCGCAGCGCGCCGATTCGATCGCCGGCGCCCGGGAAACCGTAGCCGTAGGCCCGCCACTCGTGCTCGTACCAACCGGCGCCGATGCCCATCTCGACCCGGCCCTCGGAGATGATGTCGACGGTCGCGGCGACCTTCGCCAGGTAGGCGGGGTTGCGGTAGGCCATGCAGGTGCACATCTGGCCGAGGCGGATCCGCCCGGTCGCGGCGCCGAGGGCCGCCATGAGAGACCACGCCTCGTGCGTCGCCTCCTGGGAGGCGACCGGCACGGTGTGGAAGTGGTCGTAGACCCACAGCGAGGACCAGTTCTCGTTCTCGTCGGCGCGTCGGGCCAGCCCCGCCATGACGCCCCAGTGCTGCGCGGGGTCGACGCCGGCCAGGTCCATGCGCCAGCCCTGGGGGATGAACAGTCCGAACTTCATGGCCACGCTCCTTCGTCATCGACCCGCGTACGCCCGCCCATCCTGTCACGCGGCCCTGTCCAAGGGCCCTGTCAGCCGGCCCTGGCGAGCGGCCCCGTCGCGCGGCCTGTCACGCCACCCTGGCGCGCGGCACCGATGGGGAGCCGGTTCCGACGCTGGACCACCCGAATTCGTTCTACGGCAAAACAAGGGGGTGAAAAGTGCTTGTGTGCGGCGCTCGCCCGCCGATGTGGGAGATGTCCAGACGCGGCAGGCGTCCCGCGGCTCAACGGCCGCGCAGCCGACAGGCGCCGCGTCCGGGCAGGTATCACCGCGGGGGCGAGACTTCTTCGCAGTCGCCGGGGAGTACGAGCATGACGCGCCGACCCCGGCGAACGGCGACGCGAGGGTCGCAATGCGATCCCTGCGGGTCGGTGGCGGCCAACCTTGGGAGCCGGGGCCACCGCCGGCCCGCACCATCTCGCCCGGCACGCGCGCGAAGGCTCGCAACGAGACCGCGGCAAGGCTGGGCAAGCCCGAGCAAGGCTCGGCAAGGCTGGGCAAGGCCGCCGGCGCAGGGCCGAGGCGGGGCCTGCACCCGCCCGTCGCACGACCGTCATCTGGGGAGACGGCCCGCTGCCTGCGCCGAAGAACGCGCGCCGGGCCGATCCCGCGGTTACGCTCCGGGCATGACCGGAAACCCCGACTTCGACCTGTTCCGCACGAGCGAGGAGCACGAGGAGATCCGCGCGGCGATCCGTGAGATCGCCGACGAACGGATCGCTCCGCACGCGGCCGAGGTGGACCGGAACAGCGAATTTCCCAAGGCTGCCTTCGACGCGCTGTGCGCCGCGGACTTCCACGCGCCGCACATCCCCGAGGAGTACGGCGGCGTCGGCGCGGACGCCCTCGCGACCTGCATCGTCATCGAGGAGGTGGCCCGCGCCTGCGCGAGCTCCAGCCTCATCCCGGCGGTCAACAAGCTCGGCACGATGCCGCTGATCCTGGCCGCCTCGGAGGAGGTCAAGCAGAAGTACCTGCCGCCGGTCGCCCGGGGGGAGGCGATGTTCTCGTACGGGCTTTCCGAGCGCGAGGCCGGCTCCGACACCGCCTCCATGAAGTGCCGCGCGACCCCCGACGGGGACGACTGGGTGCTGCACGGGCAGAAGTCGTGGATCACGAACGCCGGTGAGTCGCAGTACTACACGGTGCTCGCGGTGACCGACCCGGGCGGGCGGCGCGGCGCCAACGTCTCGGCGTTCGTCGTCGAGAAGGACGACGAGGGGTTCTCGTTCGGGGAGAAGGAGCACAAGCTCGGCATCAAGGGTAGCCCCACCCGCGAGCTGCTCTTCGAGAACTGCCGCATCCCCGGAGACCGCATGATCGGCAGCCCCGGCGAGGGCCTGAAGATCGCGCTGCGCACCCTCGACCACACCCGCGTGACGATCGGCGCGCAGGCCGTCGGCATCGCCCAGGGCGCGGTCGACGCGGCGACCGCGTATGTCAAGGACCGCTCGCAGTTCGGCAAGGCGATCGCCGAGTTCCAGGGCATCCAGTTCATGCTCGCCGACATGGCGATGGAGCTGGAGGCGGCGCGGCAGCTCGTGTACGTCGCCGCCGCCAAGTCCGAACGCGCCGACAAGGACCTGAGCTTCTTCGGCGCCGCGGCCAAGTGCTACGCCTCGGACATGGCGATGAAGGTGACCACCGACGCCGTGCAGCTGCTCGGCGGGTACGGCTACGTGTCGGACTACCCCGTCGAGCGGATGATGCGCGACGCGAAGATCACGCAGATCTACGAGGGCACCAACCAGATCCAGCGCCTCGTCATGGCCCGCCAGCTGCTGAAGTAGTGGCGTTTGCTGCAAAAGAGCCCGTCGGTCGCCGCCGCGGCCGGCGGGCTCTTTTGCGAGCCGGGTCGATCCGAAGCCGTGGCTCGCGTGGAGGCGGGTCGCGGGCGTGCCCGGGACATGCCCGTCGCACGTCCAGGGGTGCGCCAGGAAGCTGCCCGATACTGAACCATCATGAGCCCCTCCACTCGGTCCGACGGCCGGCCTCACGACGAGCGCGACGGCGCCGAGCACGGCGTCCACGGCGACGACCGGGCGCGGCAGCCCGAGGCCGACTACGTCGACGTGCGCCGCCGGGTGGACGGCAGGGTGCTGGCCGCCGATCCCGAGTTCCTGCGCCCTCGCCTGCGTGGTCGTCGCGCGCTGGTCCTCGTGCTGCTCACGCTCGTCGCGCCCGGCAGCGCCCAGCTCGTCGCCGGCAACCGACGCGCTGGCGCCATCGCCCTGCGGATCTGGGTCGCGACGCTCATCACGCTGGCGCTGACCGCGGTCGTGTTCTTCCTGGACCGGGCGCTGCTGCTCAACGTCATGTCGAACAGCCTCTTCCTCACCGGTCTCGCGGCGGTCCTCGGTGCGGCGGCGATCGGGTGGACGCTGCTCTTCCTCGATGCGCTGCGGATCTCGCGGCCACGGTTGCTGCCCGGCGGCTCACGGGCCGGGGTCGCCGCGATCACCGCCCTGCTCGTGGCCGTCACCGCGCTGCCGCTGGGGCTGGGGGCGCGCAATGTGCTCGCCGGTCGCGACCTCGTGTCCTCTGTCTTCGGCAACCACACGAGCCGGCAGCCGAGCAACGGTCGCTACAACATCCTGCTGCTCGGCGGCGATTCCGGCGCGAGCCGCACTGGCACGCGCCCGGACACGATCATGCTGGCCAGCGTCGATGCCGACACCGGAAAGAGCGTGCTGTTCGGCTTTTCCCGGGAGACCGAGAACATCAACTTCCGGCCCGGCTCCACGATGGCCCGGCTCATGCCGCAGGGCTGGAACTGCGGCGACGAGTGCCTGCTCAACGGCATCTACCGGTGGGCGATGGAACACCACGATCAGTTCCCCGCCGACGTCGCCGACCCCGGCGCGCTGGCCACCAAGGAGGCGGTCGAGGCGCTGTCCGGCCTCGACATCCAGTACTACGGGCTCGTCGATCTGCGCGGCTTCCAGCGGTTCGTCGACGCCGTCGGCGGCATCGACATCTACGTCGGCAAGCGCACCCCGATCGGTGGGGGCACGTCACCGATCTCCGGCTACATCGAGCCGGGCCAGCAGCACCTCGACGGCTACCACGCCCTGTGGTACGCCCGCTCCCGCGAGGGCAGCAGCAACTACGAGCGGATGGCCCGGCAGCGCTGCGTCATCAGCGCCATGGTGCACCAGCTCTCCCCGGAGACCGTCTTCCTGAAGTTCCAGGAGATCGCCTCGGTCTCGGGCAGCGTGCTGCAGACCGACATTCCCGAGGGCGACGTCGGGACCCTCGGCGACCTGGCGCTGAAGTCCCGCGGCCACAAGATGACCAGCGTCAACTTCGTCCCACCGATCATCAACCCGTGGGATTACGATCCCCAGGTGATCCGCAGCACCGTCGAACGCACGATCGAGGCGTCCGAGAGCGAGGCGACCCCGAGCGCCTCGGCGGCGTCGGGCGACTCGGGCGACCGGGCGCCGGACTCCGGCTCCACCACCGACGACAGCGAGTCGACGGGGACCGCTGCGCCCGGATCCGCGCCAACTCCGACCGGCGCGAGCGAGGACTTGTCGACCGTCTGCTCCGCCTCGTAGCAGGCCACCGTCCGGCGCCTCGGTCCCACGTGTGTTTGCTCGCGCTGAATCCAGTCGCGATGACTGATTTCGGGTGAATGGTCCTTTCGCCCTGTTTGATGCAAAGCGGTCGTTATGAGATATGTAATCCGCCAATTGCACCGGGACACGCAGCGTACGTCGCACGCCTGGGCGCCTCCTGGCATTGGGGCGCAAGTAGGCTCTAACGTCATGAGTGAGAACGGAATTCGGGGAGAACGAGGAACTAGCCCTGG
>NZ_BCNQ01000179.1 GCF_001515525.1 Piscicoccus intestinalis NBRC 104926
CCTGGCGGGCCGGTCGGAGGCGGCATCGGTCGCGGGCGCGGCGCCGCGTCAGTCGATGAACGACGGGAGGTGGGCGGCGACCTCGTCGGCGGCCTCGTCGCCGTAGGCGGCCCGCAGCCGCGCGACGAAGCCGGGCATCGAGCCCTCGTACTCCTGGGTGCCCACGGTCTCCAGCACCTGGGTCGCCAGGGTGGCCCCGACCTGGCCGCAGCGCTCGTGCGGCAGCTCCCAGGCCAGGCCGGCGAGGAAGCCCGCGCGGAAGGCGTCACCGACTCCGGTCGGGTCGGCGATGTGGGCCGGCGGCACCGCCGGCACGTGGATCGGCTCCTGGCCGCGGGTGAGGATCGTCGCGCCGTCCTTGCCGCGGGTCGTGACCCGGGTGGTCACCTTCGCGGCGATCTCGTCGGCGCTCCAGCCGGTCTTCTGCTCGATGAGGTGCGACTCGTACTCGTTGGTGAACAGGTACGTCGCGTCGTCGACGAGCTTGCGGATCGCCGGGCCCTCCATGAACGCCAGCTGCTGGGAGGGGTCGGCGGCGAAGGCGTAGCCGCGGGCGCGGCACTCCTGGGTATGGCGGACCATCGCGAGCGGGTCGTTGGGGGCGATGACGACCATGTCGAGGCCGCCGACCCGGGCCGCCACCGGCTCCAGCTCGATCTCGCGGGCCTCGGCCATCGCGCCGGCGTAGAACGTGGCGATCTGAGCGAGGTCGTCGTCGGTGGTGCACACGAACCGGGCGGTGTGCCGCGAGTCGCTGATCCGGATCCCGCGACAGTCGACGCCGTGCCGCTCCAGCCAGGCGCGGTAGTCGGCGACGTCCTCGCCGGCCGCCCCGACGATGACCGGCGACAGGCCGAGCACGCCGAGCCCGAAGGAGATGTTGCCGGCCACTCCCCCGCGGCGGATGTCGAGGTCGTCGGCCAGGAACGACAGGGACACCTTGTCGAGCTGGCCCGCGATGAGGGAGTCGGCGAAACGCCCGCGGAAGGTCATGAGGTGGTCGGTCGCGATGGACCCGGTGACAGCGATACGCACGCGCCACAGCCTATCGAGGCCGCGGTCGGCCTCCGCGCAGGCCGACCCGCCTCACCCGCGGCCCGCCCGCCCCGCTTGCGGCGCCACCAGAACCCCGAACGACCGCGAGAACTGCGAGTCGTGGTCACAACTGCTGTTCGTGCTGCAGTTCTGACCGTGACTCGCAGTTCTCACGGTCGTTGTGGGGGCGGCTCCGGCGGCCCCGGCTCGCTCGGTTGGCTCGGCTCGCTCGGGCCGGTCGGCCTGGCGGACCTCAGCCGGCTCAGCTGAAGGAGTCGCCGCAGGCGCAGGAGCTGCCCGCGTTGGGGTTGTCGATGGTGAAGCCCTGCTTCTCGATGGTGTCGGCGAAGTCGATCGTCGCGCCGTCGAGGTAGGGGGCGCTCATGCGGTCGACGACGACCTCGACACCGGCGAAGTCACGCACGGCGTCGCCGTCGAGGGTGCGCTCGTCGAAGTAGAGCTGGTAGATCAGGCCCGAACAGCCGCCCGGCTGCACACCGACGCGCAGGCGCAGGTCGTCGCGGCCCTCCTGGTCGAGCAGGCTCTTGACCTTCGAGGCGGCCACATCGGTGAGCAGCACGCCGTGCGTGGAGGTCTGGTCCGAAACGGTCATCGTGTGTGGTCCTAACTGTGCGGTTGCGTGGCGGGAGAGTCTAAGAGGTGCGGTTCGGTCCGACACGTACTGTCGAGAACCGACAACCACCGCGCGATGTTCCCAGGGTCGCACGGGCGCAGGGTCGGCTGCCAGGGCCTCGGCCGGAACTCACCCGGCGCGTCGCCCCGGCGGCGGCGACCAGGTGCGGGCGAGCCGTTCCGCGCGAGCGGCCAGGGAGCCGACGGGGTCGGCCATCGCGGAGGCCACGTCGACGGGTCGTTCGGCGACGGCGTAGGCGCCGGCGACGCCGGTCGACATCGTCTCGCGGCGGCCGACCTGCACCTGCCCGGCCAGCACGACCGCCGGCAGCCCGAGCCGGGCCGCGGCCTGGGCGGCCCCGGTCGCGACGCTGTCGCGCAGCGACGCCCAGTCGAAGCAGCCCTCACCGGTGATGACGAGGTCGTGGCGGCGCAGCAGCGCGTCGAAGTCCCACGCGCGCATGACGAGATCGACCGCGCTGGTGCGGGCGCCGCCGAGCATCATCAGCGCGTAGCCGACGCCGCCGCCGGCACCGGCTCCGGGCTCGCGTTCGATGCGCCGGGGCAGCCCGGTGAGCAGGTCGGTCGGCGGGGGCAGCACCCGGTTGACGAGGTCGGTGAACTGCCCGAGGCGCAGCTCGAGTTCCTGGGCCTGCGCGGGGTCGGCGCCGCGGCCCTCCGCGCCGAGCGCCGACGTGCCGTGGAAGCCGAGCAGCGGCAGCGTCTCCTCGGTCGCGACGACGAGATCGACCCCCGCGAGCCGCCCTGCGAGCTCCGGCAGGCCCGCCAGCGATTCGACGCTCAGGTCGCTGAGCGCACCGCCGCCGCCGCTGAGCGCGAACCGGTCGCCGCCGCCGAGCGCGGCGAGCAGACCGGCTCCGCCGTCGTTGGTGGCGGCCGAGCCGAGCCCGACGACGATGCGGTCGGCGCCCTCGGCCATCGCCGCCTCGATCAGCTGCCCGACCCCGTAGGAGCTGGTCAGCATCGGTTTGCGTTCGTCGGCGTTGAGCAGGTGCAGCCCGGCGGCCTGCGCCGACTCGACGTAGGCGGTGCGGCCCGGGCCTTCGTCGACGAGCAGCACGGCCGCGGGCACCGGCCGCCCGAGCGGGTCGGAGACGGTGACGGCCACCGTCACTCCCCCGAGCGCCTCCTCGACCACGTGGAGAAAACCGGTGTCGCCCTCGGAGAGAGGGGCCAGCGTCAGGTCGTCGTGGGGCGCGCCGCGCCGCCACCCGGCCGCCATGGCCTCCGCGGCCTGGACGGCGGTCAGAGTGCCGGTGAAGCTCTCCGGACAGAACAGGACGCGCACCGTCTCATCGTGCCAAACCCCTGGTGCGCGCGGAAGCGGGCCTCGTCGCGGCCCGCGTCCACGAGCCGGGCGGCCGCACGGCCGGCGTCACGTCCGGCTCACTTTGGGCGTCACGTCCGCAGGGCGCCGAGCCGCTCCAGCAACACCGCCTCCGCGAGGCAGACCCGGGCGAACTCGGGCACGTGCAGGCTCTCGTTGGCGCCGTGGGCCCGGGTGTCCGGGTCCTCCACGCCGGTGACCAGGATGCTGGCCTGCGGAAACGCCTCCGCGAACTCGGCGATGAACGGGATCGACCCGCCGATGCCGGCCTCGACCGGCTCCGTCTGCCAGGCGTCGGCGAAGGCCGCGCGGGCCGCATCCACGTAGGGTCCGTCGGTCGTCGTCGTGAACCCGCGCCCGGAGTCGGTGGGCGTGACCTCGACGTGCGCGCCCCACGGGGCGTGCGCGCGCAGGTGCTCGGTGAGCACCTCGACGGCGTGCTGCGGGTCCTCCTCCGGCGCGATCCGCATCGACAGCTTGGCCCGGCACACGGGCGTGAGCAGGTTCGCGGCCTCGTCGACGCTCGGGGCGTCGATGCCGATGACCGTCAGCGCGGGTTTCGTCCACAGCCGCGACGCCAGGGTGCCCTCGCCGAGGAATTCGACACCGTCCAGCGCGCCCGACTCCGCCCGCATGCGCTCGGGTGGATAGTCGACCTGCGCGTCGTCGCGCTCGATGAGCCCGGTCAGGGCGAGCGATCCGTCATCGTGGTGCAGCGTGGCCAGGAGCCGGCACATCGCGGTGATCGCGTCGGGCACGAGCCCGCCGAACATCCCGGAGTGCACGCCGTGGCGCAGGGTGCGCAGCTCGACGACGACCCGCAGGTTGCCGCGCAGGGTCGTCGTCAGCGCGGGCGTGCCGATGTCCCAGTTGCCGGAGTCGGCGATGACGAGCGCGTCGCAGGCCAGCGCCTCGTGGTGCTCCGCGAGCAGGGCGGGCAGGCTCTCCGAGCCGGCCTCCTCCTCCCCCTCGACGAACACGACGACGTTGACCGGAGGCTGTCCGTCGAAGACTCGCAGCGCCGCGACGTGCGCGAGGATGCCCGCCTTGTCGTCGGCGACGCCGCGGCCGAAGAGCCGGTCGCCGCGCGGGGTGGGCTCGAACGGCGGCGTGTCCCAGTCGGACTCCGCCCCGGGTGGCTGCACGTCGTGGTGCGCGTAGAGCAGCACGGTCGGGGCGCCGGGTGGGCCGGGCACGCGCCCGATGACCGCCGGGTGACCGTCTCCGGCACGCACCACCTCGACCTGCGCCCCGGCTCCCCGCAGCAACTCGGCGACCCGATCGGCGCTGGCCGCGACGTGCGCGGCGTCGAAGGACGGCAGCGAGACGCTGGGGATGCGGGCCAGGTCGGTGAGGTCGGACAGGACCTGCGGCATGAGGTCGTCGACCCGCGCACGCAGGGCCGCCAGTCGCGACGGGTCGAGGTCGGGCGGGGTCGGCTGGCCGGTGCTCATGCGGGCAGGCTACCGACGACCCGCCGCGACCGCTGCCGCTGCCGCCGTGTCGTGAGGGCGTCACAGGGCCGACGGACGCTCGACTAGGGTGGGGGCGTGTTCGGACGCAAGAAGAATGAGCAGACGACCGCGCCCGAGGAGACGGCCGCGGCGCCCGGGCGACCGGGGGCCAAGAACCGACCCACGCCGACCCGTCGCGAGGCGGAGGCGGCGCGGCACAAGCCGCTGGTGCCCACCGACCGCAAGGCCGCGAGCGCCGACTCGCGCAAGCGCGAGCGGGAGCAGCGGGCCAAGATGCGCGCCGCGATGTACGCCGGTGAGGAATGGGCGCTGCCGCCCCGCGACCGCGGCCGGCAGCGGGCGTTCATCCGCGACGTCATCGACGCGCGCTGGAACCTCGCGGAGTTTCTGCTGCCGGTCATGCTCATCGGCCTGCCGGTCAGCCTCATTCCGAACCGGACCGCCATTCTCACCGGCTACTTCATCGTCTACGGCGCGGTGCTGCTCGCCCTGCTCGACGACTTCTTCATGTGGGCCGCGGTGAAGAAGCGGGTGCGCGCCAAGTTCGGCGAAGACCCCGAGAAGGGCTCGCTGTGGTATTCGATCTCCCGCTCCATGCAGATCCGGCCCGGTCGCGTGCCGCGGCCGCGAGTCGCGCGCGGCCAGTACCCGAGCTGAGGTCGAGCACTCCCCCTGTCCCGCGCCGTCGGCAACAGCCGGCTCCGACCCGTTGTCGGCGGCGATCGGCCCGCCTACTATTTGCGCATGCGCGAAAGTACGCAATCGGTCGGGGACGACGACCTGGTCGCCGACGCGGTCGAGGTGTTCCGGCTGCTGGCCGACGAGACCCGCGTGCGGCTGCTGTGCCGCCTGCTCGACGCCGAGTTGTCGGTCGGCGAGCTCGCCGAGAGGGTGCAGCGGCCGATCCCGGCGGTCTCGCAACACCTGGCACGGTTGCGGCGGGCGCGCGCCGTCGCCACCCGCCGCGAGGGCAACCACATCTACTACCGGATCGCGAACGATCACATCTCCCAGCTGGTCATCGACGCGCTGCGGCATTCCGAGCACGGGCGCGGCGGCGTGCCTCGGCACCACCGTCAGGAGACGCCGGCGGCGCGGGCCGAGGCGACGGGTCCGACGCGATGAGCGTGCCGGAGCCCGAGCATGCGGCTGACGCGCACGGTCGCGACCCCCGGCCTCATGAGCACGAACACTCGCACGGGCACTCACATGGGCACTCGCACGGGCAGGGTTTCTGGGGTGGGCTGCGGCACGCGCTGACGCCGCACGCGCACGACGCCTCGGAGGCGATCCAGACGGCCGAGGATTCCACCCGCGACGGCATCCGCACCGCGTGGATCGGGTTGGCCGGGATGACGGCGACCGCGCTGGCTCAGATCGTCATCGTCGCGGTCTCCGGTTCGGTGGCCCTGCTGGCCGACACCATCCACAACATCGGGCACGCGGCGACGACGATCCCGCTGATCTTCGCGTTCTGGCTGGGCCGACGACCGCCCAGCAAGCGGTATCCGTTCGGCTATCGGCGTGCGGAAGACCTCGTCGGGCTGTTCATCTCCCTGGTCATCGCGGGCTCGGTGGTGCTCATCGTCTGGGAGTCGGTCGACGCGCTGCTGCACCCGCGCCCGCTGACGAACCTGGGCTGGGTGTTCGCCGCTGGCGTCGTCGGGTTCGTCGGCAACGAGGCGGTGGCGGTATACCGCATCCGCACCGGACGGCGGATCGGTTCGGCGGCCCTCATCGCCGAGGGGCAGCATGCCCGGGCCGACGGGTACACCTCACTGGCCGTGGTGGCCGGTGCCGTCGGCGTCGCGCTCGGGCTCCATCGGGCCGACGCGATCGCGGGTCTGCTCATCGCCGTCGCCATCACGGGGATCCTCGTCAATTCCCTGGTGCTCGTCGTGCGCCGGCTCATGGACGGCATCGAACCCCAGACGGTCGACGCGTTGCGCGCGGCCGCACTCCGGGCCCCCGGCGTGCACGATGTCGGTGCGGTGCGTGCCCGGTGGCTCGGGCACCGCATGGAGGCGGACGTGACGATCAGCGTCGACCCCAGCCTCGACGTGCGGCTGGCCCACGACATCGCCGACGAGGTCGAGGCTCGCATGCGCCGCGCGGGGCGCCACCTGGATCGCGTCTGCGTGCACGTGCACCCGGCGGCGACCCCGCAGGCTCAGCCGCGGGCCGGATCTCAGGCGGGGTCCAGCGGCATCGGCCCGTAGGCGACGACGCCCTCCTCGTACAGGGTGACCGCGGCGACCCCGGCGTCGGCGAGGTCTTCCCACGACTCCGAGAGCCACGCTTCGGCCTCCCCCTGGGTGGGGAAGGTGCCGGTCGGGGCGCCCTCGACCGGGTTTCCGTCGGAGTCGAGGCTTTCCCAGCGCCAGCTCATGTCGATCCCGTCCTTCGCGCTCAGGCGGACGTGCTGCGGGTGATGTCGATGCGCGCACCGAAGGCGCTGGCGGTGGCCCGCGCGGCACGGCCGGTGCGGTCCGCCGAGCGGGCCAGCGACTGCGCCGACAGGCCGGGCGCGACCGCCATGCTCACGCCGAGAGCGGCCAGGCCCACGACCCGGGCCGACTTCCACATCACTGAATTGTTCATCGCGCTCTGACCCCCAGTTGTGCATCGATGACGGCGCTGACGCCGAATGACCGCGCCCTTTCCCCCGAGCCGGTCACCCGGCCAGGATAACTGGACGCCCGACCCACAGGGTAACGGTTGTCGACATCACGAATCGGGTTGCGAGACAGCCTTCCTCGTAAGAGATCAGGCTCGGGCGCCGGCTTGCCCGGCGAATTGTGCGACGGCGCCGACAACCGTCACCGCGGGGGCGGAGACCCCCGGTGGGATTCGGCCTGCCGACAGCTGCCCGAGCGTGGTGGTGGCGACCCGTTGGCGGGTGGTGGCCGCGTCCATGATGCACGCCACCGGCGTCTGGGCCTCGCGGCCGGCGGCGACCAGGGCGGCCGCGATCCTCGGCAGCGTCTCGACACCCATGAGCACGACGATGCTCACGCCGCTCGCGGCGAGCGACGCCCAGTCGACGGTGCTGCGCGGGTCGTCGGGGGCCGCGTGGCCGGAGATCACCGCGAAGCCCTGCACGAGGCCGCGATGGGTGACCGGCACCCCGGCCAGCGCGGGAGCCGCGACGGCGGAGGTGACGCCGGGGATGACGTCGACCGGCACCCCGGCCTCGCGGCAGGCGAGCACCTCCTCCATGCCGCGCCCGAAGACGAACGGGTCGCCGCCCTTGAGCCGCACCACCTTCCGCCCCGCGCGGGCATGGTCGAGGAGCACCTCGTTGATTCGTTCCTGCGGGGTGAACCGGCCGCGCGGGATCTTCGCCACGTCGATGACCTGGACGTGCGGGCCGAGGTCGCGCAGCACCTCCAGCGGGGCGAGGCGGTCGACGACGACGACGTCGGCGTCGCGGACCGCCTCCAGGCCGGCCAGGGTGAGCAGGCCGGGGTCGCCCGGCCCACCTCCGACGAGGGTGACGCTGCCGACAGTCCGCGCCTCGCCCGTGGGGCCCGGCGTGGGGCCCGTCGAGGGATTCGGCGTGGGGCCCGGCGAGGCACCGGCACCGGCTCCGGCTCCGGCTGCGCGGCGATACGTGTCGGCCTGCAGGTCGGCGACGAGGATGCCGGCGCGGTCGGCGTCGTCACGGACGCGCTCGAGGGCCTCGTCCTCGGGCCCGCCGGTGGGGCAGGCGACGACGAGCGCGATCCCGGTCAGGTCGGCCGGTGCGTAGGTGCGGGCGTGCCAGGCGAGGGCGCCGCGCTCGGCGAGGTCCTGGATCGACGTCGCGACGCTCGGGGCGACGACGGTGATCGCCGCCTGCCGATCGAGCAGGCGCCCGACGAGACCCAGGGCCTTGGCGGGGCCGCCGACGAGCAGCACGTCGCGCCCGGCGAGGCGCAGCTGCGCTCCGAGGTCACTCATCCCGCCCGGCCACCCCGGCGCTCTCGAAGGTGGCGCCCTCGTGCACGACCCGCGCCGCGGCCTGGATGACCGGGACCGCGAGCACCGCGCCGCTGCCCTCGCCGAGGCGCATGCCCAGATCGAGCAGGGGGCGCAGGCCGAGCTCGGCGACCGCGAGCCG
>NZ_BCNQ01000180.1 GCF_001515525.1 Piscicoccus intestinalis NBRC 104926
GGAACCCGCGCCGCCGGAACCGGCGCGCGGAACGGCCGCGGCCGGGGTCCGGGCGAGCACGGCGAGCGTGACGGCGACGGCGGGCACGACGAGCAGGAACACACCGCGCCACGACCAGGCGGCGCTGATCGCGGCGGCCACGAGCGGACCGATGATCGAGGGCAGCACCCAGGCCGCGGAGACCCACGCGAACACCCGCGGCCGCACGATCTCGGGGTACACGGCGCCGATGACCACGTACAGGGCGACGACGATGAAACCGGCTCCGAGACCGGCGAGCACCCGCCCGCCGAGGAAGATCCCGAAGGTCGGCGCCAGCCCCGCGAGCGCGCAGCCGAGCGCGAAACCCACCTGGCCCCACCGCATCACGGGCGCCGGGCCGCGGTTCTCGATCCACGGTTGGGCGAGCACGATCGCGAGCAGTTGCGCGGTGAACATCGCGCTGAACGCCGACGCGTAGGCGCCCGCGGCGTCGAGGGCGTCGGCGACCGTCGGCATGATCGTCGAGATCGCCATGCCCTCGAACGCGACGATCGTCACGAGCGCGACGAGCGCCAGGGTCAGCGCGCGATAGGCGGGATCGAGCGGCCGGGGCGCCCGCGACGCCCGGGCAGCGGCCGAACCACCCCGGCCCGACCCGCCGCCCTCGCCGCCGTCGCCCCCCTCACCGCCGTCACCCGGGGGCGGGGTGTTCAGTCGAGAAGCACCCACGCCGCGGTGTCCGTGGGCAGCGCCCCGCCGAGGAGTTCGCCGCTGGCGGCGACGAGCCGGCCGGACGGCAACGGCGCGGGCTGCTCGCCGAGGTTGACGAGCACGGCCGTGTGGGATCCGTCGTGGGCCTCGTTGACGTAGGCGATCACGTCGTCACCGTACCCGGGCAGTTCGCGCAGGCCGCCGGTGCCCAGGTCGTGCTCGCGGCGCGCGCCGAGCAGCGTCCGGTACAGCTCAAGGGTCGAGCCGGGCACGCCGGTCTGCCGGTCGACGGCCAGCTCGCGATATTCCTGCGGCTGCGGCAACCACGTCGCGCCGGTGTCGTTGAACCCCAGGGCGGGCGCGTCGGCCTCCCAGGCCATCGGGATGCGGCACCCGTCGCGACCCAGTACGGTCTTGCCCGAGCGGAACCACGCCGGGTCCTGGCGCGCGTCGTCCGGCACCTGCGTCGACTCCGGCAGCCCGAGCTCCTCGCCCTGGTACAGGTAGGCGGAGCCGGGCAGCCCGAGCATGAGGGTGGTCGCCGCCCGGGCGCGCCGCAGCCCCACGACCGCGTCGGGCTGGGTGTCGTTCGGGCCGATGCCGTTGGGTCGCGGGTCGCCGATCGGCAGCCCGAGCCGCGACGCGTGCCGCACGACATCGTGATTGGACAGCACCCAGGTCGTCGGGGCGCCGACCGAATCGGCCGCGCGCAGCGACTGCGCGATGACCTCACGCAACTCACCGGCCCGCCACGGGGTGACGAGGAACGGGAAGTTGAAGGCCTGGTGCATCTCGTCGCGGCGCGTGTAGAGCGTGAGCCGATCGATCGGCTCGACCCACGCCTCCGCGCACAGGATCTTGTCCTGAGCCGGGTCGCCGGCCGGGTTCGCGGCGTCGAGCACCTCGCGCCAGCCGCGGTAGATCTCGTGGACGCCGTCCTGGTCCCACATCGGCGCGGCGTTCGTCGGGATCGCCTCGCGCTCACCGGCTCCGTCGTGGTCGTCGATCATGACGCTCGCCTCGTCCCAGGCGGGCAGCCCGGCGCGCTTGACGAGCCCGTGCGCCACGTCGACGCGGAAGCCGTCGACGCCCCGGGCGAGCCAGAACCGCAGGATGTCGTGGAACTCCTCGCGCACCTGCGGGTGCTGCCAGTTGAGGTCGGGCTGCTTGGAGTCGAACAGGTTGAGGTACCACTGACCCTTGGCCCCCGTGGCGGGGTCACCGGCCTGCACCTGCGTCCACGCCGGCCCCCGGAACACCGACAGCCAGTTGTTCGGCGGCTCGTCACCGGTGGGCCCGGAGCCCTCGCGGAAGATGTAGCGCTCCCGCTCGGGGCTGCCCGGCCCGGCGGCCAGCGCCGCCTGGAACCACTCGTGCTCGTCGGAGGTGTGGTTCGGCACCAGGTCGACGATGACCCGCAGACCCAGCTCCTTGGCGCGCGCCAGCAGCGCGGTGGCGTCGGACAGGCTGCCGAACAGCGGGTCGATGTCGCGGTAGTCGGCCACGTCGTAGCCGGCGTCGGCCATGGGGGAGCGGTAGAACGGGCTCAGCCAGACGGCGTCGACGCCGAGGTCACGCAGGTAGGGGAGGCGGTTCGTGATGCCGGGCAGGTCGCCGACACCGTCTCCGTCGGCGTCGGCCCAGGACCGCGGGTAGATCTGGTAGATCACCGCGTGCCGCCACCACGCGGCGTCGGGACCGTCCGGGGCGTGCAGCAGCAGCGCGTCCGGCCGGTGCTCAGGGCTCGTGGTCGTCTCGGTGGTGTGCAGGGTGGACGTCACGAGCACCCAGTCTGGTGCTCCCCGCAACGTCGATCGAATCGATTCGGGTGGATTTCACATGGCGGACCGGCGTCGCGAGCCGGTCGGCGATGTCCGAGCCGCGGCCAGAGCAACCGCCCCGCGGTCGCCGCTCACTGCCGGTACATCGGGGCCGCCTGTCCCTCGACGGAGTTGACCATCGATTCGGCGGCGCGGGTGAGGTAGTCGCGCAGGGCGGCATCGAGCTGGGGGTGCAGGTCGTGGGCGGGGCCGACGCGGTCGAGGGCGCCGAGCATGTGCTCCAACCAGTGGTCCCGCATCCGCGGGGTCACCGCGAACGGCACGTGCCGCATCCGCAGGCGGGGGTGGCCGCGGTTCTGGGAGTAGGTCGTCGGGCCGCCCCAGTACTGCTCGAGGAACAACAGGAGTCGCTCCTGGGCGGGGGCCAGATCCTCCTCGGGGTACATCGCCCGCAACTCCTCGTCGCCGGCGACACCTCGGTAGAAGTCCGCGACGAGCGCGTCGAAGAACGCGTGGCCGCCCATGGCCTCGTAGTACGTCGTCTGCTCGCTCACCCCGGCATCCTCTCAGTCGGTCCGACGGGCCGTCAGTCCTGGCTCGGGTTGGCGGGCTTGGCGGCCGCGTCGTTGCGCACGGTGTCGAGGGTGAAGGCGCCGGGCAGCAGCACCGGCCCGCGGACGCCGGCCTTCTGCAGCGCGACCTTCGTGCGCTCGAGGATCTCCCGTTGCACGCCCCAGTGCTCGTTGGGGGCGCACTTGACGAGCACCTTGATGATCATCGTGCCGGCGGTGATCGAGTCGACGCCCGCGACGGTGGCCGGTTCGAGCATCGCGCGCGACCACTTCTCCTCGGTCTCCATGCCCTCGACGGCCTTGGTGATGACGGCGATGGCGCGCTCGGGATCCTCGTCGGAGGAGACCGGCACGTCGACCGAGCCGTTCTGCCAGCCCTGCGAGCGGTTGGCGATCTGGACGATCTCGCCGTTGCGCACGTACCAGACGACGCCCTGCATGTCGCGGACCCGGGTGACCCGCAGCGAAACCGCCTCGACGGTGCCGACCACCGCGCCGGTGTCGATGAGGTCGCCGACCCCGTACTGGTCCTCGAGGATCATGAACATGCCGGACAGAAAGTCCTTGACGAGGCTCTGCGCGCCGAAGCCGAGGGCGACGCCGCCGACTCCGGCGCTGGCGAGCACGGGCGCCATGTTGAGACCGACCTCGGTGCCGATCATGAGCACCGCGATCGTCCAGATGACGACGGAGGAGATGCTGCGCAGCACCGATCCCAGGGTCTCGACGCGCTGCTTCTGCCGGTCGGTGTCGACGAGTCCGGTGTCGCTCAACACCCGCGCCGCGCGGCGTGCGCCGCGTCGCATGGTCGGCAGTTCCGCGGTCGGTACCGGGTCGATGATCGCGACGCTGCCCGACTCCGTGGTCGAGGTGCGGCGGGCGACGAGCGTGCGCACGAGCGTGTTGATGAACCGGTGCGCCAGCCAGCGGGCGAGCACGGCCAGCGCGATGATGAGCAGGATGTGCAGCGGGGCGTCGAGAAACCAGCTGCGCGCCTCGTCGACGGTCAGGCCGGCGAGCGTCGCGGGCGCCGATGCGGCGGGTGCGGCCTGCGCGAGCGGGAGGAGCCCGGACCCGGTCGTCGCGGCCCAGAGTGCGGTCGGGTCGGTGACCAACGTCATGGACAGCATTGTCGCCCGGCCGCCGTCGCCGGCCGCATCGACGGGCCGCATCGTCGGGCCGAGTCGTCGGGCCATCCCGGCGGCCGGCGCGTCGCCCGATCGGTCGCGACCGGGTGCCGCGGCATAGGATCGACTGCGCCCGACCAGCCACCAGCCGCCACACGGAAGGCTCCCCGTGACGACCGACGTGCCCTCAGCCGCCTTCGCCGCCCTGGCCCGCGCCTACGGCGTCGCCACCGAGTACTGGGATTGGCAGGGCCGGCACGTCACGGTCTCGACCGACACGATCCGGGCGGTGCTCGCGGCTCTGGGGGTCGAGGCGAACGACGACTTCGAGGCGTTCCAGGCCCTCGAGGAGACGGTCAACCGGGCCTGGCGGCACCGGGTGCCGCCGTTCACGCTGCACCGCGCGGGCCGTCTCGGTCAGGTGCGGATCCACGTGCCGGACGGGGAACCCGTCGAGGTGTGGGTCGAGCTGGAGGACGGCGGCCGCCACGAGCTGGAGCAACTGCCGGTGTGGGTCGACCCGCGCACCGTGGACGGCGCGCTCGTCGGGGCGGCCACGTTCGCCCTGCCGCCGGACCTGCCGCTGGGGTGGCACACGCTGTGCGCGGCGATCCCCGGGGCCGAGTCGCCGCACGAGGGCACGCTGGCGGTCACCCCCGGACGGCTCGAGGTGTCCGAACCGCTCGCCTCCGACGGGGCGTGGGGCCTGATGTCGCAGATGTATTCGGTGCGATCGGCCGACTCCTGGGGCATCGGCGACTTCGGTGACCTCGCCGACATGGCGGTCTGGTCGGCGCATGAGTTGGGGGCCGACTTCACGCTCATCAATCCCGTGCACGCGGCGGAGTTCGACGTGCCGATGGAGCCGTCGCCGTACCTGCCGACGTCGCGACGCTTCGTCAACCCGCTGTACATCCGCGTGGAGGACATTCCCGAGGTCGGCTACCTGGAGGCGGAGCCGCGGACCCGGGTGCGCGCCCTTGCCGAGCGCACCCAGCGGTTGAACCGCTCCGAACGGATCGACCGCGACGTCTGCTGGGAGGCCAAGAAGGAGGCGCTGCGAGTGGTGTTCGCGCACCCGCGCTCGGCCCGGCGGCAGGCGGCCTTCGACGGCTTCTGCGAGACCGAAGGGCCCGGGCTGCTGGCGTACGCCACGTGGTGCGTGCTGACCGAGCACCACGGCATCCCGCTGCCGCAGGAGCTGTCCGATTCCCACTCGGAGGCGGTGGCGCGCGAGCGCGAGGAGCGCGCCGACGAGGTGCTGTTCGCGATGTGGTGCCAGTGGATCGCCGACCAGCAGCTCGCGGCCGTGCAGCGCGAGGCGCGGGAGGCGGGCATGACGCTGGGGATCATGCAGGACCTCGCCGTCGGCGTGCACCCCCAGGGCGCCGACGCCTGGGGGCTGGGTGACGCGCTCGCCGCGGGGGTGACGGTCGGTGCCCCGCCCGACCCGTACAACCAGCGCGGCCAGAACTGGAGCCAGCCGCCGTGGCGGCCGGACCGGCTCGCCGACCGGGGCTACCTGCCGTTCCGCGACATGATCCGCGCCGCGATGCGCCATTCGGGGGCGCTGCGGATCGACCACATCATCGGCCTGTTCCGGCTGTGGTGGATCCCCGAGGGCAAGGAGCCGTCGGAGGGCACCTACGTGCGGCTCGACCACGAGGCGCTGATCGGGATCCTCGTGCTGGAGGCGCACCTGGCGCGGGCCGTCGTCGTGGGGGAGGACCTCGGCACCGTCGAGCCGTGGGTGCGCGACTTCCTGCACGAGTGCGGCGTGTTCGGCACGTCGATCCTGTGGTTCGAGCGCACCGAGGACGGGTCGCCGCGCCGCCCGGAGGACTACCGGCAGCTGTGCCTGGCATCGGTGACGACCCACGACCTGCCGCCCACCGCCGGCTACCTCACCGGTGAGCACATCAGCATCCGCGAGGAGCTGGGGGTGTTCACGCGGCCGGTCGCCGAGGAGCTCGCCGAGGATCAGGAGGCCCGCCGCCAGGTGATCAGCGTGTTGGCCGAACGCGGGCTGCTCGACGAACGCGACGACCTGCACCGGCTGGTCACCGACCCCTCCCAGACCCAGCTGGAGCAGATGATCGAGGGGCTGCACCGCTACCTGTCGTGGTCGCCGGCCCTGCTGCTCGGCGTCGCCGTGCCCGACCTCGTCGGGGATCGCCGGGCGATGAACCAGCCCGGGACCTCCGACGAGTACCCGAACTGGCGGCTCCCGCTCTCCGGCCCGGACCGCCGGCCGCTCATGCTCGAGGACCTCATGACCTCCCGCTGGGCTCGTCGCCTGGGCCGCTGCGTGCATCGCGGCCGCCGCCGCTGACGGCGGGTTGCTCGGGGGGCCGCACCGGCAGGAGCAGCAGCAGCCCCGCGAGCAGCACGATGACGAGGCCGATGACGCCCCAGTACTGCGCGTCGGTGCCCGGCTCGACGAACCGGCGGCCGATCTCGATGGCCGCCGCGAAGAGCATCGGCGCGAGGAAGCTGACGGCGCGGCCGGTCGTCGCGTAGAGCCCGAAGATCTCGCCTTCGCGTCCGGCGGGGATGAGCCGGGCCAGGAACGTGCGGGAGGCCGACTGCACCGGCCCGACGAACACGCACAGCAGCAGCCCGAGCACCCAGAAGACGGTTTGGCCGGCGTCGTGCAGCCAGAAGACGCCGAGCCCCGCGATCACCATGGCGATCAGCGAGAACACCATGACGTTCTTGGCGCCGACGCGGTCGTCGAGCACCCCGAGGCTGATCGTCGCGACGCCGGCGACGATGTTGGCGACGATGCCGAAGACAATGACCTGGCTGGGTGAGAAGCCGAACGTGCCGGCCGCGATGACCCCGCCGAACGTGAAGACCCCCGCGAGGCCGTCGCGGAAGACCGCGGACGCGAGCAGGAAGTACAGCGTGTGCCGCGCGGTGCGCCACAGCCCGCGCACCGTGTGCCACAGCGCGCGGTAGGAGGCGATGAGCCCCTGCCGAGCGGGCTGCGACACCTCACCGGCGCCGCCCTCTCCGCCGCCGCCCTCGCCGCCGGTGCCCTCGTCACCCTCCCCGCCGCTGCCGACGTCTGCGTCGCGGTGGCGCCCAGGGGGCCGGTCGCGCACGGTGAACAGCACGGGCAGTGAGAAGATCCCCAGCCAGGCCGCGGTGAGCAGCATGGCGACGCGGATGTTCTGGCCGTCGTCGTGGGTGACGCCGAACCAGCCGACCTCGGGGTTGATGAAGCCGACGACGAGCAGCGAGAGCAGCACGATGCCGCCGAGATAACCGGCTCCCCAGCCCAATCCGGAGACCCGCCCGATGTTCTGCCGCGTGGAGATGCTCGGCAGCATCGCGTTGTACTGCACGCCGGCGAACTCCTGGAAGACGTTGCCGATCGCGACGAGCGCCACGCCGAGCCACAGGTACGCCGGGTCGGGCCGCACGAAGTACAGGCAGGCCGAGCAGCAGAACACGACGAGGGTGTTCAGGGCGAGCCACAGGGTGCGCCGGCCCGCCCGGTCGGCGCGCTGCCCGGTGACGGGAGCGAGCACGGCGATGACGAGCCCGGCGACCGCCAGGCCCTGGCCGAGCGCCGAGGACGTCTCGTCCTGCGGGCCGAAGGCCGAACTCGTCAGGTAAACCGTGAAGACGAAGGTCGTGATGACGGCGTTGAACGCCGCCGACCCCCAGTCGTAGGTCGCCCACGCCAGCACCGGGCGGGTGAGGATCCGCCCGCTCCCACTGCGCTCCCGCGTGCTCATGGCTCAGTCGCCGGCCCCGAGGTCACCGGCCCGTGTGTCGCCGACCCCGCTGCCACCGGCGCCGACACCACCGGCCCCGTCGCCACCGGCCCCGTCGCCACCGGCCCCGTCGCCACCGGCCGCCGTGTCGCAGGCCTGGGCTCGCAGGGCCCGGGCGACCGCGTCGCGGTTCTCGGAGACGAGCCGCACGAGCCCGTCGGGGGAGTCGGGGTGGGCGTCCAGCCACGCCTGCGAGGCGTCGAGCAGCCGCTGATCGGCCAGCGCCATCGGATAGAAGCCCTCGACGATGCTCTCGGCGATGGCGTGCGTGCGCTGCGACCAGACCGTCGTGAGCGCCTCGTGGTAGCGCTCCACGTACGGCGCCAGCAGCTCGGGGTCGTGCACGAGCGAGAACCCCTGCCACGTCGCGTCGACGGTCTGGTTGGCCAGCCCCGACTCCTCGACCGCCGAACGCCACGCCTGCGCCTTGGCCTCCGGGGTGGGCCGAGCCGCGAGCGCCCGGGCGGCCCGCTCCCGGCCGGTGGCCGTCGCGTCGCGG
>NZ_BCNQ01000181.1 GCF_001515525.1 Piscicoccus intestinalis NBRC 104926
GGCCACGCCGGTGCTGAGGCGCGGCCGGCGCTGAGGCGCGGGTGGGCTGGGGCGCGGCTCAGTCGCAGACGGCGCCGTTGCTCGCGGAGCCGACGAGGCGGCGGTACTTGGCGAGCACGCCGCGCTCGTAGCGGGGCGCGGGGTGCTGCACGCCGTCGGCTTGCCGCTGCGCCAGCTCAGGCTGGTCGACGAGCAGGTCGAGGGTGCCGTTGGCCACGTCGAGCCGAATGCGGTCACCGTCGCGCACGAACGCGATCGGCCCCTCGTCGACCGCCTCCGGGGCGACGTGCCCGACGCACAGGCCGGTGGTGCCGCCGGAGAAGCGGCCGTCGGTGAGCAGCAGCACGTCCTTGCCGAGCCCGGCTCCCTTGATGGCGCCGGTGACCGCGAGCATCTCGCGCATGCCGGGACCGCCCTTGGGGCCCTCGTAGCGGATGACGACGACGTCGCCGGGGCCCAGCGTGCCGTCCTCGACGGCGTCCATCGCGCCGCGCTCGCCGTCGAAGACCCGCGCGGTGCCCTCGAACACGTCGGAGTCGAAGCCCGCCGACTTCACGACCGCACCCTCCGGGGCCAGCGAGCCGCTGAGGATCGTCAGTCCACCGGTCGGGTGGATGGGTTCGTTCATCGCGCGGATGACCGCGCCGTCGGGGTCGGGCGGGGTGACGCCAGCGAGGTTCTCGGAGACGGTGCGGCCGGTGACGGTGAGGGCGTCGCCGTGCAGCAGGCCCGCCTCCAGGAGGGCCTTCATGACGACGGGCACGCCGCCGACGCGGTCGACGTCGGTCATGACGTGCTGGCCGAAGGGCTTGACGTCGGCGAGGTGCGGGACCTTGGAGCCGATGCGGCGGAAGTCCTCGATGCTCAGCTCGACCCGCGCCTCGTGGGCGATCGCGAGCAGGTGCAGGACGGCGTTGGTCGAGCCGCCGAAGGCCATGACGACGGCGATGGCGTTCTCGAACGCCTCCTTGGTCATGATGTCGCGGGCGGTGATGCCGGCGCGCAGCATGCCGACGACCGCCTCCCCGGACTTGCGGGCGAAGCCGTCGCGGCGTCGGTCGGTGGCGGGCGGCGCGGCCGAGCCGGGCAGCGACATGCCGATCGCCTCGGCGACGGTGGCCATCGTGTTGGCCGTGTACATGCCGCCGCAGGCGCCCTCGCCGGGGCAAATCGCGCGCTCGATGGCGTCGACGTCGTCGCGCGACATCAGGCCGCGGGCGCAGGCGCCGACCGCCTCGAACGCGTCGATGATCGTCACCTGCTTCTCGCTGCCGTCGCTGAGCTTGGCGATGCCGGGCAGGATCGAGCCGGCGTAGAGGAAGACCGACGCGAGGTCGAGGCGGGCCGCGGCCATGAGCATGCCCGGCAGCGACTTGTCGCAGCCCGCGAGCAGCACCGAGCCGTCGAGCCGCTCGGCCATCATCACCGTCTCCACGGAGTCGGCGATGATCTCGCGGCTGACGAGCGAGAAGTGCATGCCCTCGTGGCCCATCGAGATGCCGTCGGAGACGCTGATGGTGCCGAACTCCAGCGGGTAGCCGCCGGCGGCGTGCACCCCGTCTTTGACGGCCTTGGCGAGGCGGTCGAGGGAGAGGTTGCACGGCGTGATCTCGTTCCAGCTGCTGGCCACGCCGATCTGCGGCTTGGCGAAGTCGTCGTCGCCCATGCCGACCGCGCGCAGCATGCCGCGGGCGGCCGACTTCTCCAGGCCGTCGGTGACGTCGCGGCTGCGCGGCTTGAGGTCGGGCGCGTCGTCGGTCGCGGGGGCCGCCTGCGTGGGGGCGTCGCTGCTGGCAGTCATGCCCGCATCGTAGGGCCCGCGACCGCTCACGTCCTGGCACGTCCTGGCACGTCCTGCCCTGAGGGGCCGCGGGATCGTCGGGCGTCGCCGACCCGGCCTCGATCGCACAGGGTCACGGGCGGTGACCTCTCGGGGGCCGCCGAGAGGTCAATCGGCCTCAGCGAAGCCACGAACAGGCCTGTGGCCTGCGGCGTTGCGCGGCGAGACCAACGTGACCGCTCGCGAGCGGTCAATCCACCCGCCTCCGCGAGGGGCCACCTACCGGAGACCGACCCCTCAGGCGCGGTGGAAGGCGACGACCGCGGACTGCTCGGTGGGGAACGACGCCCACGAACCCGGGTGGCCGACGACGGCGACGGAGGCGGGGGGCCAGCCGTTAGCCGGGCTGGTCGCGCCCTCGGGCAGGTGCTGCTCGAGGTCGAGCGCCAGGGCGGGAATGCCGGGGGCGTGGCCGATGACGACGAGCGTGCCCACGTCGTCGGGCACGGCCTGGATCGACTCGATGATGTCGACGGGATCGCCGTCGTAGATCGCCTCGTCGCTCCACACGTCCTGCGCGGGCAGTCCCGAGTCGCGCAGGCTCTCCCACGTCTGGCGGGTGCGCGTCGAGGGGCTGACGATGACGACGTCGGGGCGCACCCCCTGGCCGAGCAGCCACGAGCCCACGTCCGCGGCGAGCTGGCGGCCCGGCTCCGTCAGCTCGCGACCGAGGTCACCCCCGGCGGAGAAGCTCTGGGCCTGCGAGTGGCGCATCAACACGAGGATGCGCATTGTCGGATCGGCGTCAGACATGAGCGCCATTCTCACCCGCCGGACCGGTGTTATGCCCCCTCGGGGGTCGCCGGGATCTGAACCCCCGCCAGCGGCTCGCCGTCGCGGTACGCCTCCAGCTGGGCGCGCGCGAAGCGACCGATCCGCGGGGTGAACGCCTCGCTGTACCCGCCGACGTGCGGCGCGACGAGCACCCCGGGCGTCGCGAACAGCGGGTGCCCGTCGGGCAAGGGCTCCGGGTCGGTGACGTCGAGGGCCGCCCGGATGCGCCCGCGCTCGCACGCCGCCATGAGCGCCTGCGTGTCGACGACCTTGCCGCGGGCGACGTTGACGAGCAGGGCACCCGGTTTCATCGCCTCGATGAACCCGGCGTCGACGAGGCCGGTCGTGGAGTCGGTCAGCGGCACGATGAGGACGACGACGTCGTGCTCGGGCAGCAGGGCCGGCAGCTCGTCGATGCCGTGCACGTGCGCGACGAGGTCGTCCCCGTCCCGGGCCCGGGAGGCGACCGCGGTGACCTGCGTCTCGAACGGCAGGAGGCGGCGCGTGATCGCGTGCCCGATGTTGCCGTAGCCGACGACGAGCACCCGCCGGTCGGCCAGGCCCGGGGAGATGCGCGTCTCCCAGCGGCCGCGTTGCTGGGCCCGCACGAAGTCGGGCAGCCGGCGTTGCGCGGCGAGCGTGAGCGTGAGGGCGAGTTCGGCCGTGGCCGTGTCGTGCACGCCGGGCGCGTTGGACAGGCTCACGCCCGCGGGCACGTACGGCACCGCGTGCTCGAAGCCGGCGCTGACGAGCTGCACGTGCCGTAGCGCGGGGAGCGTGGCGATGGTCTCGAGCGCGGCCCGCCGCATGAACTGCGGGGTGAGCAGGAACTCGATCTCGTCGGCGCGCTGCGGGCGCTCCCCGAGCAGGTCCCACACGAGCACGTCGACCCCGTCGACCGGGCCGACGGCGTCGGCGATCTCCTGGGTGGGCAGGCAGGCGAGCATGGTCGTCCTCTCCGTCGGATGAACCTGGTGCGTCGGGTGACCGGCTGCGCCGGGCTCATCGGGGGCTCGGGTGCGGTGGTCTACTCGGACAGGCGCTCCAGGATCAGCCGGCGCGCCTTCGCCGCGTCGGCCTGACCCTTCATCCGCTTCATGACCTGGCCGATGAGCGCGCCGGCGGCCTGCACCTTGCCGCCCCGGATCTTCGCGGCGACATCGGGATTGGCCTCGATGACCGCGTCGACGGCCTCACCGAGCGCCGAGTCGTCGCTGACGAGCCGCAGGCCGCGGGCGTCGGCGACCTGCTCCGGGTCGCCCTCGCCGGCGAGCACCCCGTCGAGCACCTGCCGGGCCATCGAGTCGTTGAGCCGCCCCTCGCGCACAAGTGCGTCGAGGGAGGCCACGTGCGCCGGGGTGAGGCCGAGGTCGACGAGCTCGACGCCGGCTGCGTTGGCCCGCCGGACCGCTTCCCCGACCCACCAGCGGCGGGCGCCGGCAGGGGTCGCCCCGGCCCGCACCGACTCGTCGATGACGTCGAGCGCTCCGGAGCCGACGACGTCACGCATCTCCAGGTCGCTGTAGCCCCACTCCTGCTGCAGCCGGCGGCGGCGCAGGCCGGGCGGCTCGGGCAGCGTGGCCCGCAGCTCTTCGACGCGCTGCGCGCTCGGCGCGACCGG
This sequence comes from Piscicoccus intestinalis NBRC 104926, assembly GCF_001515525.1. Lineage (GTDB taxonomy): Bacteria > Actinomycetota > Actinomycetes > Actinomycetales > Dermatophilaceae > Kineosphaera > Kineosphaera intestinalis. The sequence continues at coordinate 4,236 of NZ_BCNQ01000181.1, forward strand.
CACGAGGTCGGGCTCGGGAAAGTACCGGTAGTCGTCGGCGTCGGACTTCACGCGCCCCGCCGTCGTGGAGCCGGTGTCCTCGTGCCAGTGCCGGGTCTCCTGCACGACCGCCTGGCCGGACGCGAGCACCGCGGCCTGCCGGGTCATCTCGTAGGCGACCGCGCGCTCGACCGACCGCAGCGAGTTGACGTTCTTGGTCTCGGTGCGGGTGCCGAGCGGCACCGCCTCCTGCTCGGCGCCGTCGCGGGCGTCGCCGGCCCGCGCCCGCAGCGACAGGTTGGCGTCGCAGCGCAGCGAGCCCTGCTCCATGCGGGCGTCGGAGACGTTCAGCGCGCGCATGAGGTCGCGCAGGGCGCTGACGTAGGCGCGCGCGACCTGCGGGGCCTTCTCCCCCGCGCCGGTCAGCGGCTTGGTGACGATCTCGATGAGCGGGATGCCGGCGCGGTTGTAGTCGATGAGCGAGTAGTCGGCGCCCTGGATCCGGCCGGTCGCGCCGACGTGGGTGAGCTTGCCGGCGTCCTCCTCCATGTGGGCGCGTTCGATGAGCACCCGGTAGGTCGAGCCGTCGTCGAGCTCGACGTCGAGGTACCCGTCGCCGGCGATCGGCTCGTCGTACTGGCTGGTCTGGAAGTTCTTCGGCATGTCCGGGTAGAAGTAGTTCTTCCGGGCGAACCGGCAGGCCGGGGCGATCGTGCAGTTCAGCGCGAGGCCGATGCGGATCGCCGAGTCGACGGCGACCGCGTTGACGACCGGCAGGGAGCCGGGCAGGCCGAGGCACACCGGGCAGACCTGGGTGTTGGGTTCGCCGCCGAACGTCGTCGGGCAGCCGCAGAACATCTTCGTCGCCGTGGACAGTTCGACGTGCACCTCGAGGCCCAGCACGGGGTCGAAGCGCTCCAGCACCTCGTCGTAGTCGAGCAGGTCGGTCACCGCTGCCATGCTCAGGACTCCTGTCTCGTCGGGTCGACCGCGCGGGCGACCGGTTGGGTGCCCGGCGCGGCGACGGCCGTGTCTCCGCCGTCGCTGTCGGCGAGGTCGGTGATCCGGTCGAGCAGCGGCCCGCCCCAGATCGTCGTGAGGTCGCGTTCGAGCGCCGCGGCCACGGAGTAGAGCCGGTCGTCGGCCAGCGCGGGGGCCAGCACCTGGAGGCCGACCGGCAGGGCGTCGTCGGGCGAGAGCCCGACGGGCACGCTGATGCCGGGCACCCCGGCGAGGTTGGCGGGGATCGTCGCGATGTCCTGAAGGTACATCGACAGGGGGTCGTCGATCTTCTCGCCGATGCCGAACGCGGTGGTCGGGCTCGTCGGGGAGATGAGCACGTCGACCTGGTCGAAGGCCGCCTCGAAGTCGCGGGCGATGAGCGTGCGCACCTTCTGCGCCTGCCCGTAGTAGGCGTCGTAGTAGCCCGACGACAGCGCGTAGGTGCCGAGGATGATGCGGCGCTTGACCTCGGCGCCGAAGCCGGCCTCGCGGGTGGCGGCCATGACCTGCTCGGCGCTCGGGTCGGCCACGCCGTCGGGGAAGGTGCGCAGCCCGTAGCGCATCGCGTCGTAGCGGGCCAGGTTGCTGCTCGCCTCCGAGGGCAGGATGAGGTAGTACGCGGCGATCGCGTATTCGAAGTGCGGGCAGGAGACCTCGACGACCTGCGCGCCGGCCGCCTGCAGCACGGTGACGGCCTCGTCGAAGCGCTGCCGCACGCCGGGCTGGTAGCCCTCGCCGGAGAGTTCGCGCACGACGCCGACGCGCATCCCCGAGACGTCGGCGGCGCGGGCGGCCGCCACGACCGGCGGCACCGGGGCGTTCAGGGAGGTGGAGTCGGCCGGGTCGTGCCCGCCGATGACCTCGTGCAGCAGGGCCGTGTCGAGCACCGAGCGGCCGCACGGGCCGATCTGGTCGAGGCTGCTGGCCAGCGCGATGATGCCGTATCGGGAGACGCCGCCGTAGGTGGGCTTGGCGCCGACGGTGCCGGTGACGGCGGCGGGCTGGCGGATCGAGCCGCCGGTGTCGGAGCCGATCGCGAGCGGGGCCTCGAAGGCGGCGAGGGCGGCGGCCGAACCGCCTCCGGAGCCGCCGGGGATGCGGGTCAGGTCCCACGGGTTGTGGGCCGGGCCGAAGGCGGAGTGCTCGGTGGAGGAGCCCATCGCGAACTCGTCCATGTTCGTCTTGCCGAGGATCGGCATGCGGGCGGCGCGCAGCTTGCGCACGACGGTGGCGTCGTAGGGCGGCACCCAGTCGCGCAGGATCGCGGAGCCGGCGGTGGTCGTCAGGCCCTGGGTGCACGCGATGTCCTTGACGGCGATCGGCACCCCGGCCAGCGGCGGGAGCTGCTCGCCGGCGGCGCGCGCGTCGTCGACCCCGCGGGCGGTGGCCAGCGCGTCGTCGGCGTTGCGGGCGAGGAAGGCGTTGACCGCGCCGTCGACGGCCTCGATGCGCTCCAGGTGCGCCCGGGTGACCTCGATCGCGCTGACCCGGCCGTCGGCCAGCTCGCGCGCGAGCCCGGCGGCCCCCAGTCGCAGGAGGTCGGTGGTCTGGCTGCTCACGTGTGGGTTTCCTTCGTCTCGAACGTGGCTCGGGGCGACCGGCCGCCGCGCGACCGCTCGTCGGCGGCGCCGGGGCTACTCCTCGCCGAGGATGCGCGGCACGCTGAAGCTCTGGTCCTGCACCTGCGGGGCCCCGGCGAGCGCGGCCTGCGGGCTCAGGCCCGGTTGCACCTCGTCGGCACGCACGACGTTGACCAGCGGCACGGGGTGGCTCATCGCGGGCACATCGCTCGAGGCGACCTCGCCGACGGCCGCCACGGCGTCGAGGATGACCCCGAGTTCGCCGGCCATCGTGTCGAGCTCGGCCTCGGACAGCTCGATGCGGGCGAGCATCGCCAGGTGCGCGACCTGATCGCGGGAGATCGACGACATGCGGCTCAGTCTAGGGCGGTACCCGAATCACCTCCGATCGCCTCCGGTCACCCCTCCGGGCACCCCGGCGATCACTCCGGCGATCCGCCGGAACGAGCCCGTGCCGGGCTCCATGACGGCGGCGTGCGCCGACGGCCCGGAGACGGGGGCGCCCGCCGCGTGCAGGCCGCGGGCGACCTCCCACGTGCCGGCCGGGAGCACCTCGATGCCCTCGAGGCGCTCGGGGTCGACGCCGAGGCTGAGTCCGGCGACCACCCGTTGCAGGGCGGTGGCCACCGGCTGCGGCAGCAGGCGCCAGGGCACGTCGAGGCGCTGCACCCAGCGGATCGGGTCGCCGGGGGCGGTCAGCGTGAACCGGTGCGGGGCGCGGGGGTGGCCGAGCGGGTCGAGCGCCGGGTAGTCGCCGACGTCGCGCACGCCGGGGCCGGCGCCGGGTGAGGCGACGTGCACGACGCGGTCGGCCGGCACGCCGAGCCGCTCGGCGGCGCCGACGATCGTGCCGCCGTAGGAGTGGCCGAGCACGGTGAGCACGCAACCCTTGGGCCGTGGCAGCCCCAGCACGAAGTCGCGCAGCGGCCCGGCCGCGGCGATCGCGTAGTGCGCGAACGGGGCGTTGGAGCCGATGGCGAGCGGGAAGTCGGCTCCCATCCACGCGATGACCGCGGCCCGGCACGCCCGTTCCCCACGCTCCCCTGGCGAGGTGGCTGGAGTCGGCGCAGGCTCCGGGGCTGCGTCGTCCCGGCCGGCTTCGACCTGGCCGGTTTCGACCTGGCCGACGTCGACCTGACCGGCTCCGACCTGCCCGGCGTCGATCTGGCCGGTGTCGACTTGGCCGGTGTGGATCTGGCCGGCTTCGACCTGGCCGACGAGGTCGCGGGCGACCTTGGTGGGCAGGTGGAATCCGCGGACGGCCGTGCCGGTGCCGGGGACGAAGACCGCCAGGGCGTCGGTGCGGTCGTCGAGGTAGCCCCACAGCTCGGCGACGCGGCCGCGACCGGCGGGTTCGAACAGCAGCAGGCGTCGGCGGCCCGGCCGGCCGTCATCGCCGGGCGCCCGGTCGTACAGCAGGCCCTGGTACAGCAGGATGCGCACCCGCAGGTCGGCGCGCAGCAGCAGCGGCAGGTCGGTCGTCGTCGTGACGTACGAGGTGATCGCGTCGCGGGTGAGCCAGGCCCGCAGGATCGCGCCGCGCACCCGGCGCAGGCGGCTGCCGGCG
>NZ_BCNQ01000182.1 GCF_001515525.1 Piscicoccus intestinalis NBRC 104926
TCTCACCGAGCCGGTGTGGCCGGTGAGGGTGTGGCGCAGGGCTTCGTGAGGAAGGTCCGGAACGCGTCCGCTCGGCAGAAGGCGATGGCTCGGCGCAGTCTCGACCAGCTGGCCGCCCAGATCGCGAGTGAAGCCCTCGGGCGGCAGGCGACTCGCGAGGGTCTGCGCGAGCCAGCAGCTGTCGCCCATCGGGCTCAGCACCGGAGCGTCCTGCCTGAGCACCCGGCGCAGCTCCACGAGGTCCATGAGGCCTGGCGTGCGTTCGACAACGGCCGAGAGGTCCAGATCGAGGAGGTCGCGCCCGTCCCGCTCGAGGCTCACCGCCAGGTAGCGCGGGTGACGCAGGAGCGCGACTAACTCCGCTTCCTCCGCGGGTTCCGCGAGGTTGAGGTGGTAGCCGAGCCACTCCCGCCAGTAGTCCGAATCGTCTGGCAGCTCCCACCACGCGGTTGGAAGGCCGCTGCCCGGCTCCGCCGAGGCCGTGACTGGCACGAGCGACCGATGGGCGCCCACGAGACTCGCGTGGAGATGTTGCTTCTCCTCATGAGTGTGTTGGCGCGCCAGATAGTCGGCGATCACGTCGTGGAGTCTGATCCATTGCGTCTTGGGCGAACTCGGCTCCAGGTGCGCCTCGTTGATGAGCGAGAGCCTGCGGAGTGAGGCGCAGAAGTCTCGCGTGCGAGCCGCGGACCACCTCGTCCGAGGCTGCCACCACCGATGGAGTGCCTCGACCGGGATCTGGTGATCGGTGGGGAAGACCGCCAGCGACTCGTACAAGTCGCGGCAGTCCCGCCCCGACACCGTGAGGCGCTCCAGGGAAACCGACATCGTGTTGTGCACGGCCTGTTCGCGACGCTCGGGGTTGGTCGGATCGAGATCGGTGACGCCGCCCTCGCGGAGCCGGTCCAGACACTCGCTCAGGGCCTCGCCCGTCGGTCGCCCGGAGGAAGCCTCCCTGACGGCACCGTTGACCAACCCGAGCAGCAGCGGCCAGCGGCCCGTCGCCCGCAGGATCCCGTCGACGATCGGCGCGCTGGTCCGCTCATCGCCGCCGGTGAACGTCAGGCCCTGGAGCAACAGCGCGCGGGCCTGGTCCGCGCTCATCGTGTCGACCTCGGTCGGAACCGTGCCGGTGGGCAGCAGGCCGGAGTTGCGGGTGGTCACCAACAACACGACGTGGTCGCCGAGCCCCTGGAACACCGTGAGCTGGTCTGAACGCCACACGTCGTCGATGACGAGGAGGACGGGCCGTCGGGCGGGTAGCGCGGCGATCAGCGACTCGCGGGCGGTGGCCGGGGTGGCGGCCGACGGGTCGACGCCGGAGAACCATCGGGTGACCTCGTTGAGCTTCGCGGCGATGTGGGTCTGTTCGGTCTCCGTCTCCGAGAACTGCACCCACACGACCCCGCCTGGGTAGGAGACGCGCACGTCCGAGTCGTTGGCGAGCATGCGGGCGATCGTCGTCTTGCCGAATCCGCCCGCCCCGTGCAGGCCGACCCGCCGACGACGCTCGTGTCACCGCGCGCCGCGGCCTTGAGCTGCGCGCGCAGCGGGTTGAAAAGATCCGGGCGGGGGACCTCGGCGCCGGTCGCCTCTGGCACCTTGAGGATCGGACCGGTCGGCGTGGGAGGTCTCAAGATCCCTACGACCTGCCGCGCGGTCCTGTTCGTGTCGCGGGCCAGCACGTCGCTGAGGCCAGCGACCGAGGTGACGAGCGGGGTGTATTCAGCGACGGCGGCATCGAGGAGAGCGCGGTAGAGGGTGGACTGCCACTCGCCGCCCTGGTCCTCTTCCTCGCGCCGAGCCCCGTGGTCGCGCAGATAGTCGACGAAGCCGTCCGGTTCGTGAAAGGCCGCCAGGATGGCCTCGTCGGTGTCCGTCGCGCTCTCGAGGCGTCGGGCCACCGTCTCGACGATCCGCTGGATCTCCGCGCTGTTCTCGCGCGTGCGCTCGACGCGCACCGTCTTGTTCACCTGTGAGGCGAGGGCCTCCGCGATGCGCCGCTCCAACTCGCCGCGCTTGGGGCGTGCTGTGAGGCTCGGCTCCACCACGCCCCGAATCGCATCGAGAATGCTCGCCTCCCGGGAACGACCCGAGATGACGAAGACCGCCTTGATGATGGATGCCGCGATCGGCAGAACGACCTCAGCCCCCACCATGGCGGAACCTTAACACCGCCGACCGACGGTCTGCGGGCCGAATGCGGTGTCAGTGACAGGAGATTCGCGCCTCAGCGCAGGTGCTCGCGCACCAGCCGCGGGGCGAGGCCGACGTAGTTCGCGGGGGTCAGCTCCACGAGCCGAGCCTCCACGTCAGCCGGCAGCCCGAGGCCGCGGACGAACTTGCGCAGGTCGTCGCCGGTGATGCGGTGGCCGCGGGTGAGCTCCTTGAGCCGCTCGTACGGGTTCTCCATGCCCTCGACCCCCTGGGCGCCCAGCGCCCGCATCGCCGACTGCACCGGCTCCCCGAGCACCTCCCAGTTGGCGTCGAGGTCGGCGGCCATCGCCTCAGGCACCGCGTCGAGGCCCGCCAGGCCGCGGCGGACGTTGTCGATCGCGACCATGCTGTGGCCCAGCGCCGTGCCGATGTTGCGCTGCATCGAGGAGTCGGTGAGGTCGCGCTGCAGCCGCGACGTCACCAGCGTCGAGGCCAGCACGTCGAGCAGCGCGTTGCTCACCTCGAGGTTCGCCTCCGCGTTCTCGAACCGGATCGGGTTCACCTTGTGCGGCATCGTGCTCGACCCGACCGTGCCCTGCCCGCGCACCTGCGCGAAATACCCCAGCGAGATGTACGTCCAGACGTCCGTGCACAGGTTGTGCAGCACCCGGTTGAACCGCGCCACGTCGGCGTACAGCTCCGCCTGCCAGTCGTGGCTCTCGATCTGCGTCGTCAGCGGGTTCCACGTCAGCCCCAGCCCCTCGACGAAGCTGCGGCTGATCGCCGGCCAGTCCGCCTCCGGCACCGCGACGACGTGCGCCCCGAACGTGCCCGTCGCGCCGTTGAGCTTGCCGAGGTACTCCGCGCCCTCGATGCGGCGCAGCTGCCGCCGGAGCCGGTGGGTCAGCACCGCGAGCTCCTTGCCCATCGTCGTCGGCGTCGCCGGCTGCCCGTGCGTGTGCGCCAGCAGCGGAGTATCCGCCAGATCCCGCGCCAGCTGCCCGAGTTCGTCGACGAGCCCGATCGCCGCCGGCAGCCACACCCGCGTCATCGCGTCGCGCACCATGAGCGCGTACGACAGGTTGTTGATGTCTTCGCTCGTGCAGCAGAAGTGGATGAGTTCGCCGAGCCGGGCCGCCTCCGCCTGCTTGGCCGCGCTGTCCGCGTCGCCCGGGCCGTCGAGCACGCCCGGAAGGCGCCGCTTGAGGTAGTACTCGACGGCCTTGACGTCGTGCACCGTCTCCTTCTCGATGGCCTTCAGCTCGGCGATGTCGTCGGCGCCGAAGTCGTCGACGATCGCCCGCAGCCGCGCCAGCTCGCCCTCGCTCAGCTCGCGCACCCCCGGCACCACGCGCCCGCGCGACAGGTGCGCGAACCACTCGATCTCCACCCGCACACGCTCCCGGTTGAGCGCCGCCTCCGAGAGGTGGTCGACCAGCGGCGCCACCGCCGGCCGGTAGCGGCCGTCGAGCGCTCCGAGGGGAACCGGCGGGGTGATCTGCGAGAGGTCGGCCATGGGTTTCATCCTCCCAGACGGGCTCGCGCGGTCCGGGCCCGGCCGCACGCGACCCGAGGCTTCGACCGGCGGGTCAGGTCAGCTGCTCGCGCACGTGCGCGACGATGCCCGGCACCGAGCGTTCGATCTGCGTCAGGCACGACTCGAAGTCCTGCGAGCTGCCGTAGTACGGGTCGGCCAGGTCGAGGTTCGTGCCTGCCTCCGGGTCGAACTCGCGCAGCAGGTGCACGGGGGTGCCGACCCCGCGGCCCAGCCGGCGCACCGTGCGCAGGTGCCCGTCGTCGGCGCACAGCACGAGGTCGCGTTCGCCGAGCCACGCCGGGTCGAGGTGCCGAGCGCGGTGCGCCGAGCCGTCGTAGCCCGCGGCGTGCAGGGTGGCCAGCGCGCGCTCGTCGGCACCGTCTCCGACGTGCCAGGCGCCGGTGCCCACCGAGTCGACCTGCACGGACTGGCCCATGCCCTCCCTCTCGAACGCGTCGCGCAGCACGACCTCCGCCATCGCGGAACGGCAGATGTTGCCCGAGCAGACGACGCAGATGCGGTAGTGGCCAGCCATCTCTCTATTGAAACCCAGCCCCCGAGGTCGCCCGCGGGCCGTCTCACCGTGCCGCGCCGGGAGCCGGGGCAGCGCGAAAACCCGACGTTAACCCCGCCGCCCGATGTGTCATCGAGCCGGTGACGCCCGGAAACGACGCCGAAACGCGGGTGCGGTGCCATGCAAGCGTGCCGCGAAGCCGCTCGGCGCCGCTCGACGAAGGGGCCCTGTCATGACCGAAACCGATCCGAGGTTCGACGAGTTCGACGAGGCGGTCGCGCGCGGGCTGCTCACCGCCGCCGCCCTGCCGATCCGCCCCGACCGCCTTCCCGCGCTCGCGGCGCAGGCCGCCGACCTCAACGCGAAGCTGCGCGCGATGACCGCGCGCGGCGACCTCGGCGAGACCCCACCCGCGCACCGCTTCGACGCGGGCTGGGAGTGAGCGTGCAACCGTTCCAGCTGAGCCTGCACGAGATCTCCCGCGCGATCCGCACCAAGGCGCTCAGCCCGGTGGAGCTGGTCACCTCGTGCCTGGAGCGCATCACCGCCATGGAGCCGGTCATCGGCGCCTTCGCCTGCGTCACCGGCGACCTCGCGCTCGACCAGGCCCGCACCGCGCAGGCCGAGATCGCCGCCGGCCACTACCGCGGCCCGCTGCACGGCGTGCCGATCGCCGTCAAAGACCTCATCGACACCGCCGGCGTGCCGACGACGAGCAGCTCACGCGTGCGCGCCGACCGCGTGCCGCGCACCGACGCCGCCGTCGTGACCATGCTGCGCGGCGCCGGGGCCGTGACGATCGGCAAGGCCCACACCCACGAGTTCGCGTTCGGCGCCACGACCCCGACCACCGCCAACCCGTGGGACACGACGCGGGTGCCCGGCGGCTCCAGCGGCGGCACCGCCGCGGCCATCGCGTACGGCGGCGTGCACGTCGGGCTCGGCTCCGACACCGGCGGCTCGATCCGCATCCCCGCCGCCGTCTGCGGCACCGTCGGCCTCAAACCCACCTACGGGCGGGTGCCGCGGGTCGGGGTCGCCTCCCTGTCGTGGTCGCTGGACCACGTCGGGCCGCTGAGCCGCAACGTGCGCGACGCCGCGGTGCTCATGAACGCCGTCGCCGGTTACGACCAGCGCGACCCCGGCTCCGTGCCCGCCGAGCCCGAGGACTTCACCCGCGCCCTCGGCCGCGGCGTCGACGGGCTGCGCGTCGGTGTACCGACCAACTGGTACACCGACCGCCTTGACCCCGAGGTCGCGCGGGCCGTCTCCGACGGGCTCGGGGTGCTCGAGGGGCTCGGCGCCCGGCTGCGGCAGGTCGAGATCCCCATGACCGACGCGCTCTACGCGATGGAGTGGGGGATCATGATGCCCGAGGCCGCCGCCTACCACCGAGCGGCGATGCGCCGCTGCCCCGAGCTGTACACCGACGAGGTGCGCGCGCTGCTCGAACAGGGCGAGACCGTGCTGGCCACCGACTACATCGACGCCCTGCGGCTGCGGCAACGGCTCAAGGGCGCCTGGGCCGCCATGATGAGCGGCCTCGACGTCGTCGTCGCACCGACGACCTTCGCCCCCGCGCTGCCCCGGGTCGACCCGCACTACGTGCACGCCGACGGGAGCCGGGAGGACGCCACCCCCGGGTACGTGCGCCTCAGCCTCCCGATGAACCTCACCGGGCTGCCGTCGCTGCAGGTGCCGTGCGGGTTCTCCGCCGCCGGCCTGCCGATCGGCATGCAGATCATGGGCAAGCCGTTCAAGGAGGCCGACGTGCTCGGAGTCGGGTACGCCGTCGAGTCCGCCACCGACTGGGTCGGGCGGATCGCCCCGACGCAGCGGCTGCAGGCGGCCTGAGCGCTGGCGCCTGGTTCGGCTGGACGCCGGTTCGGTCGGTCTCGGCGCCCTTGCTAGCGGCCGTTGCCGCGGTGGCGACCGGTCAGCTCGGCGAGGTTGAGGCACGCCTCGAGGCCGAGTCGCGCGAGCGCCGCCAGCGCGACGACCTTGAGGAGCCCGGCGACGACCGTGACGATGACAAGCCCGAGGTCGGGCGAGGGGCCGAGCGCCGCGACGCTGCCCAGCGCGTAGACCCCGGCGACGAAGTCGACGATGAGGTAGCCGACGATCAGCCAGAACGCGATCGGCGCCAGGGAGGCCGTGACCCGCCGGGCGAACCCGGGGGCCCGCTCCGAACGCGCCCCGAACGTCGACGGCGGCGCCGCGGCCTGCGCCGCCGAGTAGCGGCGCCACTCGCCGTCGCTCTCGTCTGCGTTCTCGTCCGCGGCGTCGACGTTGCGGGCGTGGTTGTCGTGGTGGGCAGGCGCGCCGGTGGCGTCACCCGCCGGGCCGGTGTCGTGCGGGGCGCGGCGCTCGCCGGCGTGCTGGGGCGCGGCGAAGGTCGTGGTGGCGACGGCGTCGGAGTCTGACGGCTCGGGCCCCGAGGCCTGGGGTTCGGGAAGTCCGCGGCGCTCGGCGCCGGCTGGTTCATGGCCGCGCACATCGTGTTCGCCGTGCACATCGCGGTCGTCGCGGTTGTCGTGATCACGGCGGATGCGCGGCACGGGGCCGGTCAGGGCCGTGGCGCCGGGCCCGCCCCAGCCGCCGGAGTCGGCCGCCTCGTAACTCGCAATCGGCTGCTGCTCCCAACCGGGCGCGACCGTCGCGTCGTCGCCGGGTCGAGCGGAGCGTCCGCTCTCGGCGGAGCCGCCGCGACCGGCGTGCTCGGCGCGCTCGCTGGCGGAGAGGTCGGGTGCGCCCCACGACCCGTCTCCGGTCGGCGGTCGATCCGTATTCTCGGCGGGGCGGCCGCCGGTGTCGTCGGGCATGAGGTGCTCCGTTCGGCAGTCACCGCCCGGGGACGCGCATGAATCTGCGGACCTCGAAGCGGTGTCGACCCGACCACTCTCCCACAGCACCCCGGGCGGTTCGGTGCTGCCAGGCCGGGAGGCGGGCTGGTCACCGCCCCACCGCGCTCGGGCGCGCGGGCGCCGCGTCTCGGCCACGACCTGCAGGCGAGGCCGCTGTGTCGCCGGATCACCTTGCGGGGAGCCGGAATTCCCGGGCTCCGGGGAGCAGCTCCTCGCGGTGGCTGACGAGCACCGTCGTGCGGTCGGCGCGGGCCCGGGCGAGGTCGGCGAGCACCGCCGCCGCGGTGGGGTGGTCGAGGTGGGCGACCGGCTCGTCGAGCAGGAGCAGCTGCCGGCCCGAGAGCACCGCCCGCGCGAGGCCGAGCCGGGCCCGCTCGCCGCCGGAGATGCCCTGGCCACCGGCGCCCAGGCGGGTGTCGAGGCCGTCCGGCAGCGCCGCGGCCCAGGCGCCCAGCCCGGCTCCGGTCAGGGCGGCGAGCAGGTCGTCGTCGGTCGCGTCGGGGCGGGCCAGTCGCAGGTTCTCGCGCAGGGTGGAGGCGAAGACGTGCGGCTCGTCGTCGACCACGGCGGCCCGCGCCCGCGCCGCCTCCAGGGGCAGGGCCGTGGCGTCGGCGCCGTCGAGGAGGTAGGTGCCCGAGGCCGGGTCGAGCTGGCGGGCGAACACGGCGAGCAGGGTCGACTTGCCGCAGCCGTTGGGTCCGGTGATCGTCACCGCGTCACCGGGGGCCAGTCGCAGGTCGACCGGGCCGACCGCGACCCGCGGCGGGCTCCAGGAGGCGGTCAGGCCCGCGATCTCGACCTCCGCGGGGCGAGCGTGTGCCGAACCGGGTGACGCGCCCGCCGTCGCGGGCGTGGGGCGGATGGTCTCGGCCGTCGTGAGGTCGTCGGTCTCGGCCGCCTCGTCCAGCGCGTCGGAATCGCCCATCGAGCCGGTATCGCCCACCGAGTCGGCCGCGTGCGCCTCGTCAACCTCGTAGGCCTCGTCTGCCTCGGACGTCGCGGCGGCGACGGCGGGAACTTGATCGAGCAGGGCGTCGAGGCGGCGGCGGGCGGCCTGGGCGCGGGCGAGGGCGCCGACGGCATCCGGCACGAGACCGACGACGTCGGCGAGCGCGACGGGCACGAGCACGATGAGGGCGGCGATCGGGGTCGGCATGCCCTGTTGCACCCACGGCACGAGGGTCAGCGCGACCCCGGCGGTGGCGGCGACCGTCAGCAGCGGGGTGAGCGCCACCCCGACGGCCCGGCC
>NZ_BCNQ01000183.1 GCF_001515525.1 Piscicoccus intestinalis NBRC 104926
CGCCGCGCGCGCCTCTGACGCCCGCTACGCCCGCGGGGGCAGCGGCGAGGCGTGGGTCTGCGTGCCGAGCCAGCGGGTCAGGCTCCCGTAGCCCGCGGGCACGGGGAGGTCGGTGCGCAGGACGCCGGCCGGCGGCTGGTCCTCGCCGGCCGGGGCGACCGCAGGGTCGCCGACAGGGTCGCCGGCCGGACCGTACGGCCCCAGCTCGACGATCTGATCGACGACGCGCACGCCGCGCAGCACCCCGGGCAGCTCGCGGCCCGCGGGCGGGAGGCGGAGGTCTTCGGCGAGCACCTCGCGGCCGTCGTGGCGCACCCGGGTGCGGGAGTCGAGCCGGCCGCCGGTCTCGCCGTGCCGGCCGAACACGAGGGTGTCGCGCAGCCACAGCCGGGCGCCGGCGGCGACGTCGACGCTGAGGTCGCGGCGCACCACCGCTCCCTGCGCGACGACGAACGGCTCGGAGTGCCAGCTCAACTCGCCGTCGACCGCCAGCTCGGCCCGCCAGGAGGCGGTGCCCCCGCGGCCGTCGTAGGCGACGGTGGCGGCGACGTCGGACAGGCGCACCCGCGCGCCGGCACCCACCTCGATCCGCAGGCGCACCTCGTCGCCGGCGAGCAGCAGGGCGCCCGCCGCGAGGAGCACGACGTGCGCGGTGTCGCCCTCGACGCGCACGAGACGCGGCACGAGCAGGCCGGCGCGGGTGTCGACGCGCAGCCGGCCCCCGCGACCGCGGGTGACCCGCAGCAGCGTCGCGTGATCGCCGGCCTCGGCTGTCGCACCGGGCTTGGCGAGCGCATCGGGCTTGGCGGGCCCCGATGCCGCGGCGGGCGGGCCAGGGGCAGGGGGCGCGGCAGGCGGGGCCGCGTTCGGTTCCGGGGAGGAAGCGCGGGGGTGGGTGGTCGTCACCGCACGGAGGCGACCCGCCCGGGGTGGCCGACGTTCGAGCCGCCGCCGCTGCCGTCGTGTTCGTCCGTTCGGTCGTGCGTGTGGTCCGACTCGGCGTCCTGGTGGCTGTGCACGGTGCCGTCGGCGTGCACGTGCGGCGCCATCGGCCCGGGGTCGAGCGCCACGTGCCGGCCGGTGCGGTACCGGTCGAGGATCCGCAGCACCCACTCGCGCAGCTGCGCGACCGACTCCTCGTCGGTGCGCGAGAGCGGGATGACGGTGCGGCCGTCGCGGGCCAGCCGGCCCTCTTTGGTCATGAGGCCGACGTCGACGCCGACGTGGGGCGCGAGGTCGGTCTTGTTGATGACGAGCAGGTCGGCGCGGCCGATGCCGGGGCCGCCCTTGCGCACCACGTCGCCTCCCCCGGCGACGTCGAGCACGAAGATCTGGGCGTCGACGAGCGCGGGGCTGAAGGTGGCGGTGAGGTTGTCGCCGCCGGACTCGACGAGCACGAGATCGAGCGGCGCGAAGTCGCGCTCGAGGTCCTCGACGGCCAGCAGATTCATCGTCACGTCGTCGCGGATCGCGGTGTGCGGGCAGGCGCCGGTCTCGACGGCGCGGATGCGGGCCGGGTCGAGCACCCCGGCGGCCCGCAGCATGCGCGCGTCCTCGTCGGTGTAGATGTCGTTGGTGATGACGCCGAGGGAGAGCTCGTCGGCGAGCTGGCGGCACAGCAGGCCGATCAGCGACGACTTGCCGGTGCCGACCGGTCCGGCGACGCCGAGACGCATCGGGCGCGTCGGGCCCGTCGAGCCTGTCGAATGGTCGGGTATCGAACGCAGGACCGGGCGGGGCGTCTGGTAGGTGCGCGGTCGCTCAGGCACGGAACAGTCTCCTATCGGCACTGGCGTGGGCGCGATGCCACGCCTCGAGTTGCGGGGCGCTGTCGGCGGGGATGTCGGCGGCGTCGGTGAGGCCGGCGGTGTCGCCGACGAGTTCGGTGACACCGGCCCGGGCCGCGAGCGACCAGGCGAGGGTGTCCAGGGGGTCCAGCGGCAGCAGCTTGAGCGCCGCGGACGTCACGGTCTGCACGTCGTCGTAGGCGACGAGCAGGGCGGTCTGGGGGGCGGCCAGCCCGAGGGCGTGGGCCAGGGCGCCGAGCACGACCGGGCGCCAGGCCATGCGGTCTCGCACGAGGGGTCGCAGGCGGGCCGCGGCGACCGGCTCGATGTGCGCGAACACCCGGTACAGGCCGCGTCCGGCGACGTGGCCGATGTCGCGCAGCGCCGCGACCGGGGTGCGGGCCGCCCAGGCGTGCGCCACCGGGCCGAGGTCGGAGTCGGTCTCGCAGGCGTGCCGGGCGACGACGGCGGTGGCGGCGTCGACGCGCATGGTCGTGGCCATCCGGGCGCGCAGGTAGGCGGGGATCTCCTCGGCCGTCACGCCGGCGGCGAGCGCCGGTTCGAGCCCGGCCGACATGACGTGGCCGCCGGCGGGCAGCCGCGCGTCGGCGAGCAGCATGAGGGCGTACTGCAGTGCGGGATCCGCGCCGACCGCTGTGTCGACGTCCGGATCCGCGGGGCGGGGAAACTCAGAACAACGCATATCGCTGGGCCAATGGGAGTTCATCGACGGGGTGCGGCTCGACGAGGTCGCCGTCGATCCGGATCGCGAACGTCTCCGGGTCGATGTCGATGGCGGGCACAGCACTGTTGTTGACCATATCCGCCTTGCCCACGCCCCGCGTCGATGCCACGGCGTGCAACGCCCGGCGCAGGCCGAGCCGCTCCCCCAGGCCGTCGGCGACCGCCGCCGGCGAGGTGAACGTGTAGCCCGGGGCCGCGTCGGCGACGAGGGCCGGCCGCATGAGCACCGGCTGCGGGGTGGGGATCGAGGCGTTCGGGTCGCCGATGCCGGCCCAGGCGATCGCGCCGCCCTTGAGGACGACGTCGGGGCGCACGGCGAAGAACCGCGGGTCCCACAGCACGAGGTCGGCGAGCTTGCCCGGCTCGATCGAGCCGACGACCGCGTCGATGCCGTGCGCGATCGCCGCGTTGATCGTGTATTTCGCGACGTAGCGGCGCGCGCGCTCGTTGTCGGCGGGCTGGCTCTGCCCGAGCGAGCCGTAGCGGGCCTTCATGACGTGCGCGACCTGCCAGGTGCGGGTGATGACCTCGCCGATGCGGCCCATCGCCTGGGCGTCCGAGCTCGTCATCGACAGCGCCCCGAGGTCGTGCAGCAGGTCTTCGGCGGCGATCGTCGTGGCCCGGATGCGGCTCTCGGCGAACGCCAGATCCTGCGGCACCTTCGGGTTGAGGTGGTGGCACACGATGAGCATGTCGAGGTGCTCGGCGACCGTGTTGACGGTGTGCGGCAGCGTCGGGTTCGTCGATCCCGGAAGCACGTTGGGGTGCGAGGCGATCGACATGATGTCGGGGGCGTGACCGCCTCCGGCGCCCTCGGTGTGGAACGCGTGGATCGAGCGGCCGCCGATCGCCCGCAGCGTGGAGTCGACGTAGCCGCACTCGTTGAGGGAGTCCGAGTGCAGGGTGACCTGCAGGCCGTGCTCGTCGGCGGCGCGCAGGGCGGCGTCGATCGCGGCGGGCGTGGAGCCCCAGTCCTCGTGGCACTTGTAGGCGGCGGCGCCGCCGAGCGCCTGTTCGGCCAGTCCTTCGGCGCTGACCGTATTGCCCTTGCCCATGAGCAGCAGGTTGATCGGCAGCCCGTCCAGGCCTTGCATGACCGAGGCGAGGTGCCAGGCACCGGGGGTCACGGTCGTCGCCTTCGAGCCCTCCGACGGGCCGGTGCCGCCGCCACCGAGCGTGGTGAGGCCCGCCGCGAGGGCCTCGTGCACCTGGCTCGTCGACAGGAAGTGCACGTGCATGTCGATGCCACCGGCGGTCAGGATGCGCCCTTCCCCCGCGATGACATCGGTGCTCGGGCCGATCAGCAGGTCGGGGTGCACACCGTCGGCGATGTCGGGATTGCCGGCGCGGCCGAGGGCGACGATGCGGCCGTCGCGGATGCCGACGTCGGCGCGGATCACGCCCCAGTGATCGAGCACGATCGCGTTCGTGATGACGGTGTCGAGCGCACCCTGCGCGCGGGTCGCGCCGCCCTGGGCCATCGACTCGCGGATCGACTTGCCGCCGCCGAAGACGGCCTCCTCGCCCCCGGCGGTGCGGTCTTCGGTGACCTCGATCCACAGGTCGGTGTCGCCGAGGCGCACCTGGTCGCCCGCGGTGGGGCCGTACAGCGAGGCGTAGGTGTGGCGGTCGATGCGCATCAGCGGTCCTCGTTCTCGTCGCTGGTGTCGTCGGGCAGCTGCAGGCCGGCGACGACGCGGCGGCCGCGCAGGGCGACGAGGTCGACGTCGCGGGAGACGCCGGGTTCGAAGCGCACGCTCGTGCCGCTGGCGATGTCGAGGCGGAATCCGGCCGCGGCGGCCCGGTCGAACTCCAGGGCGGTGTTGGCGTCGGGCAGGTGCAGGTGGGAGCCGATCTGCACCGGTCGGTCTCCGGTGTTGACGACGGTCAGCGTGAGCCGCTCGTCGGGCCCGCGGTCGGCGTTGAGCTCGAGCTCGCCGCCCTCGACGCGCAGCGCCCCGGGGGCCGGCGCGTCCTCGAACTCCTCTGGCCCGTCGAGTTCCTCGGGCGCCTCGTCCGGCTCACCGATGGGGTGGTGCAGGGTGACGAGTTTGCGCCCGTCGGGAAAGGTCGCCTCGACCTGGATGTCGGGAATCATCTCGGCGACCCCGGGCATCACCTGGTCGCGGGCGAGCACGTGCCGCCCCGCCTCCATGAGGTCCGGCACCGAGTGACCGTCCCGGGCGCGCTCGATGACCCACGTCGACAGCAGCGCGATCGACTCCGGGTAGTTGAGCAGCACCCCGCGGCCCAGCCGGTCGCGAGCCACCATGCCCGCGACGGAGAGCAACAGCTTCTCGGTGTCCGCCGGACTCAGATGCATGCAAGCACGCTAAGAACCGTTTGTTGCCGGGATGTTACGAACCGGTCTCCGCCAGGCGTCGCCCCAGGCCACCCCACCCGGCCGACGCTCACCCCTCACTCGGCGAAGCCCCCCTCACGTGGCCGAAGGCTGCCCTTTCGGTCGAGGGCTACGGCTGTAGCACGAGCCCTCGACCGAAAGGGCAGCCTTCGGCGGGTTTGTTTGGGGGCCGGGTCGGGTCAGTCCAGGAGGGCGTCGACGAAGGTGGCCGGGTCGAAGGGAGCCAGATCGTCGGGTCCTTCGCCGAGGCCGACGAGCTTGACGGGCACGCCGAGCAGTCGCTGCACGGCGACGACGATGCCGCCCTTGGCGGTGCCGTCGAGCTTGGTGAGCACGATGCCGGTGACGTCGACGACCTGGGCGAACACCTCGGCCTGCTTGAGACCGTTCTGGCCGGTCGTCGCGTCGAGCACGAGCAGCACCTCGTCGATCGGGCTGCGCTTCTCGACGACCCGCTTGATCTTGCCGAGCTCGTCCATGAGGTTCGCCTTGTTGTGCAGGCGGCCCGCGGTGTCGAGGAGGACGACGTCGGCGTCGCCCTCCTGTCCGGCCTTGACCGCGTCGAACGCGACGGCCGCAGGGTCGGCGCCCTCCTTGTCGGAGCGGATCGTGTCGACCCCGACGCGGGCGCCCCACGTCTGCAGCTGGTCGGCCGCCGCGGCGCGGAACGTGTCGGCGGCGCCGAGCAGCACCTTGCGGTCCTCGGCCACCATGACGCGGGCGAGCTTGCCGACGGTCGTGGTCTTACCGGTGCCGTTGACGCCGACGACGAGGATGACCGCGGGCCGGTCGTCGATGCGACGTGAGGCGATGCGCCGGTCCATGGCCGGGTCGATGAGCTCGATGAGGTCCTCACGCAGCCACGCCCGCATCTGCGCCTCGTCATGGGTGCCCTCGACCTGCACCCGCGTGCGCAGCTTCTCGACGAGCTGCGCACTCGCCTCGACACCCAGGTCGGAGGCGATGAGGGTGTCTTCGACGTCTTCCCACGCGTCGTCGTCGAGGTGCCCGGTGCTCAGCAGCGCGAGCAGCGCCCGGCCGAAGGCGTTGTTGGAGCGGGCCAGCCGGGCCCGCAGTCGCTGCATACGCCCGCCGGCGCGCTCCGGACGCTCCAGCGTCGGTCGCTTCGGCGCCTCGCGCTGCCCGGTCTCGTCCTCGCCCGTCTGCGGTGCGCTGACGTCGACGTCGGCAGGAACACCACCGGCTTCGTGCCGGCCGTGCCCCCGCCGGCGGCCGGGTCGCAGGAAGCCGACGAGGAGTCCGACGAGCAGCACGCCGACGAGGACGACGATGCCCCAGACGCTGTAGAGGAAGTCGAGAACGGTGTCCATCACGGTGCCCAGTCTGGCAAAGCCGCCAGGCTCGCGCGCCCGGGCGGTGCGGGTGTTCCTCGACGATCTGAGCCCCGCATCGCCCGGCCCGGCACGATCAGGAACGGGCGAGGATGCGCGGGTTGACGATGTCCGTGTCGATGGGGTCGGCCTCGATGACCTGCGGCCGCGGGATCTCCTTCTTGACGAGCACGACGACGTCGCCGCCTGCCTCGTCGCTCTCCTCGCCCGCGATGCGATGGGCCTCGACCTGGGCCACGACCGGCAGGCCCTCCACCTTGCCGCGGCGCGGTCGCGGCGCCGGCTGCACCGGCTCGACGCTCTCGACCGGCTCGCCCGGCGCGCCCGGCCCGCCGGTCTTGGTGGTTTCGCTGTGCTCCATGTGCTCGACGTGCTCGACGTGCTCGGTCGGCGCGGCCGGCGCGTGGCTGCCGGCCGGAGCGGTCGCGGTACTACGGGGCTGCGACGCGCGCTCCCCCGGCGTGACGAAGCGCGGGATGCTGCGGCGGCGCCGGCGGGGCAGGGCGTGCAAGACGACGCCGAGGAGACGGCGCAGGGAGAATCCGCGGGCGAACCGCTCTTCGGCGGTCGGCACGGGTCGATCGAGGAGGCGCTGCGCGCGTTCGGCGCGCTTGTGGGCCCACCAGGTCCAGGGCCCGCGGCCTTCGCGGGTCGCGGGGATCGTGACGAGGAGGAGGACGACGGCCCCGGTCATGCCGAGGGCGAAGACGAGGGAGAGCATGATGAGCACGGTCTCCAGATCGGCAGACGACGGCCCGCTCGCAAGCCTCCACGCCCGCCGGATTCATCACAACTGGGCAACGGTTGACCGCCCAGTCGGCCTGGCCCGACAAGAGATTCACGGTCGCCGGCGGCTGCTCACCGGCGGCCGTGCGCAAACGCCGGACGGCCCGCGCGACCAGCTCAGGCCGGCTGCGGCTCGCGAATGCGCTGGCTGACCACGGTGGTCACCCCGTCTCCTTGCATGGTCACCCCGTAGAGCGCGTCGGCGACCTCCATCGTGCGTTTCTGGTGGGTGATGACGATGAGCTGGCTGGAGTCGCGCAGCTCCTCGAAGAGCGTGATGAGCCGGCCGAGGTTGGTGTCGTCGAGGGCCGCCTCCACCTCGTCCATGATGTAGAACGGGCTCGGCCGGGCCTTGAAGATCGCGACGAGCAGCGCGACGGCCGTCAGGGAGCGCTCGCCGCCGGAGAGCAGCGAGAGCCGCTTGATCTTCTTCCCGGGCGGCCGGGCCTCGACCTCGATGCCGGTGGTCAGCATGTCGTGCGGGTCGGTGAGCGTGAGCCGCCCCTCGCCGCCGGGGAACAGCCGCGCGAACACGCGCTCGAACTGCACGGCGGTGTCGGCGTACGCCTCGGCGAACGCCTGCTGCACCCGTTCGTCGACCTCCTTGACGATGTCGAGCAGGTCGCGCTTGCTCGTGCGCAGGTCTTCGAGCTGGGTGACGAGAAAGCTGTGCCGCTCCTCCAGCGCCGCGAACTCCTCCAGGGCGAGGGGGTTGATGCGGCCGAGCTGGGCGAGCTTGCGCTCGGCGCGCTTGAGACGCTTCTCCTGGTCGTCGCGCACGAACGGCACCGGGTCGCCCGGCTCGGGCACGTCGGGGTCGGGCACCGGCGGGATGAGCAGGTGCGGACCGAACTCGTCGACGAGCACGTCGGGCGAGATGCCGTGCTCCTCGACGGCCTTCGTCTGCATCGCCTCGATGCGCAGTCGCTGCTGGGCGCGGGCCAGCTCGTCGCGATGCACGGTGTCGGTGAGCCGGCCCAGTTCGGTGGCGAGTTCGTCGACGGCGGTGCGGATCCGACCCAGTTGGGAGGCCTGTTCGACGCGCTGCGCGTCGAGCTGGGCGCGGCGCTCGGCCGCGATCGCGGCGGAGGCGTCGACCTTGGCCGCGGCCCGGCGGG
>NZ_BCNQ01000184.1 GCF_001515525.1 Piscicoccus intestinalis NBRC 104926
CCACCGCGGAGCGCCGCCGCCACCGCGGCGCGCCGCCGCCAACGCGGAGCGCCGCCAACGCGGTGCGCCGGCTCAGGCTCGACGCGCTACTTGATGAGCCGGAGCCGGATCGACTCGGGCATCGCGGAGACGGCCTGCACGACCTCGTCGGCGTACTCCAGGGAGGCGTCGGTGACGACGTACCCGATCTGCCCGCGGGTGCCGAGCAGCTGGCTGGCGATGTTGGCGCCGTGCTCGGCGAGGATGTTGTTGACCTTCGCGAGCACACCGGGGGTGTTGACGTGGAAGTACGTGAGCCGGTGGTCGCCGGGCGACTGCGCGAGGGTGATCTCCGGGGAGTTGACGCTGAGGGTCGTCGTGCCGAGCTTGACGTAGTCGCGCAGCTTGGCGGCGACGAATCGGCCGATGTCCTCCTGCGCCTCCATCGTCGACCCGCCGACGTGCGGGGTGAGCACGACATTCGGCAGGTTCTGCAGCGGCGAGACGAAATCGCCGGTGCGGCCCTTGGGTTCGTCGGGGAAGACGTCGACCGCGGCACCCGCCAGGTGGCCAGAGCGCAGGCTCGCGGCGAGGGCGTCGTAGTCGACGAGGAAGCCGCGGGAGAGGTTGAGGAACAGCCCGCGGTCGCGCATGCGGCCGAACTCGCGCGCGCCGAACAGTCCGGCGTTGCCGGGGCGGCCGTCGACGTGCAGCGTGACGCACTCGGCGACGTCGAGCAGTTCCTCCAGCGAGGCGCACCGCTTGGCGTTGCCGAGCGCCAGCTTGTCGTCGGTGTCGTAGAAGTAGACCTCCATGCCGAGCATCTCGGCGACCACGGACAGCTGCGAGCCGATGTTGCCGTACCCGACGATGCCGAGCTTGCGGCCACGGATCTCATGGGAGCCCGAGGCGCTCTTGTTCCAGATGCCGGCGTGCAACTCCCGGTCGCGTTCGGTGAGCCGGCGGGCCATGACGATGATCTCGGAGATGACGAGTTCGACGACGGACCGGGTGTTGGAGAACGGCGCGTTGAACACCGGGATGCCCTTGCGGACCGCCGCGTCGAGGGCGACCTGGTTGGTGCCGATGCAGAAGCACCCGATGGCGGTCAGGTGCGCGGACTCCTCGATGACGCGGGGGGTGACCTGCGTCGTGGAGCGGATGCCGAGCAGGTCGACGCCCTGTAGGGCCTCGATGAGCTCGTCTTCGCCGAGGGCCCCGGCGCGCATCTCGACCTCGATGCCCGAGGTGTTGAACACGGTTTCGGCCAGGTGATGGATGTTCTCCAGGAGGAGCGCCTTCATGCCACACATCTTTGTCCGCGGCCTGGAAGGCCCTGGCCGGCGGTCCACCATGCGACCCTTCGGTCCCAATCCGTGGGCACCGCCGCGCGGCTCAGCGGGCAGGGCCGGCCGAATGCGGGCCGAACGCCGGCTGAACGCCTGAGTCCGGGGAGTCGGTCGCTCGCCAGGTCCGCGGAGCCGGGCTCAGGCCGAGCGATACGGCCGCAGGCGGCGCTGCACCCGGGCCGAACCCCATGCGAGCAGCCACGGCGGGCGGGCGAGTTCGACGGACAGCGGAAACAACGACACCCCGCTGCGGGCGTCCTCCCAGTGCACGCCGACGACGCGCTCGGTGCGCGGGAAGCGCCGCCTGCGCTCGGGCGCGGCCTCGTCGAACGCGGTCCCGTGGAGCGCGGTCCCGTCGGGCGCGGCCTCGTCCAACGTGGCCTCGTCGAACGTGACCTCGTCGGGCGCGGCCTCGTCGGGATCCGGGTCGACCCGCGCGGCCGGCGCCGGGAAGACCGAGTACTCGATGCGCGCACGGCCCTCCACGGCGGCGATGACGAGCGAGACGAGGTCCTCGCGGTCGTCGGGCCCGAGCGTGAACTCGCCGAGGAAGGCCGGTCCGTCGCTGAGCATCACGCACGTGCGGCCCTCGTCGCCCTGCAGGTCCAGGCACAGGCAGCCGGGCACCGCCCGCGGCGGCAGGAGACCCACGGTGCCGGGCTGCTCGCCGGGCGCGCCCGCCTCCCCCGCCGGCACCGACCCGACCATGACGAGGTCGCCCCGCACCGACACGGCGAACGGTTCGCGGGTGCCGGAACGCACGTCGCGCAGCACGCCGTCGATCCACGCGCCGGCGGTGCGGCCCGGGCGCGCGCCGCGTGCGCGGGACGGGTGCAGGGTGTCGTGTGCCACAGGTTCCTCCCGGGTGCGGTGACGGGGTGTGCGCAGGCAACCAATCACAGATCCGCGTCCGCGACCGCACCCACAACCGGGCAAATCGCCATCGCCCGGGCATCGCCCCAGGTGTGAGATTCGTTGCCGCGCTAAGAAGCTCACCCTTCGAGACGGGATCATCGCGAGCGTGGGCGGGCGCACCGGCTCCGAGGGCGTCCCCGTCTTGTCGGTGGCGGCCAGTAGCGTGAGCCACAGCCCGACCACCTCCTGCGGCCGATCCGTCGGATGCGCAGGTACGGGCCCCAGGCATCGGATCGCCCCGAAGGAGTCGGTCATGGCAACACCAGGTCAGCGAGCGTACGTCGGCTCCGAGGTCGGCCCGCTGCGCCGCGTCATCCTGCACCGGCCCGGGCAGGAACTGGCCCGGCTCACCCCCTCGAACATGGCCGAGCTGCTCTTCGACGACCTGCCGTGGGTGAGTCGGGCCCAGGACGAGCACGACCGATTCGCCCAGGCCCTGCGCGATCTCGGCGTCGAGGTGCTCTATCTGCGCGACCTGCTGCGCGAGACGCTCACGGTGCCGCAGGCCCGGCAGTTCGTGTTCGCCGAGCTGCTCGACGACGAGATCCTCGGCCCGGCGATGATCGGTCCGCTGCTGCAGGTGCTCGATGCGATGGACGCGCGCGACCTCGCCGACGCGCTCATCGACGGGCTGACGAAGGCCGAGGCGCTGCAGCGGCTCCCCCGCACCCCCGACTCCCTCGTGCTGCACACCGCCGACGCGGCCGAGTTCGTGCTCAGCCCGCTGCCGAACCACCTGTTCACGCGCGACACCTCGTGCTGGGTGTACGGCGGGGTGTCGGTCAACTCGATGCGGATGCTCGCGCGCACCCGGGAGTCGGTGAACTCCGAGGCGATCTACCGCTGGCACCCGGCGTTCGCCGCGCCCACGGAGCCGTTCGAGCGCTGGGGCGGCGGCCTGGGCGTCGGGCTGGCGACGATGGAGGGCGGTGACGTGCACGTGCTCGGTCACGGCGCGGTGCTGGTGGGCATGAGCGAGCGCACCACCGCGCAGGCCGTCGAGCGCCTCGCCCAACAGCTGTTCGCCAAGGGCGCCGCGAGCCGGGTCGTCGGCCTGCAGCTGCCGAACAGCCGGGCGATGATGCACCTCGACACCGTGATGTCGATGGTCGACGAGACGACGTTCACGAAGTACGCGGGCCTGGGCATGCTGCCCAGCTACACCCTCACCCCGGCCGACAATCCGGCCGGCTTCGCGGTGCAGACCCACGAACCTGACCAGATGCATCGGGTCATCGGGGCGGCCCTGGGTGTCGATGAGATCCGTGTGCTGACCACGCCGCAGGATCTCGGCGCCGCCGAGCGGGAGCAATGGGACGACGGGTGCAACGTGCTCGCCGTGCGCCCCGGCGTCGTGCTCGGTTACGAACGCAACATCGCCACCAACGCCTACCTGCGCAGCGAAGGCGTCGAGGTGGTCACGATTCCGGGCAGCGAGCTGGGGCGGGGCCGCGGCGGCCCCCGGTGCATGAGCTGCCCGGTCGAACGAGAGGACATCTGAGCACGATGGGGTTCAACCTGCGGCACCGTTCCTTCCTCAAGGAGCCCGACTTCACCCCGCAGCAGTGGCGCTACCTGCTGGAGCTGTCGGCCGCGTTGAAGGCCGCCAAGCGGGCCGGCACCGAGCAGCCGCGGCTGCGCGGCAAGAACATCGCGCTGATCTTCGAGAAGACCTCGACCCGCACGCGGTGCGCGTTCGAGGTGGCCGCCTACGACCAGGGGGCGAACTGCACGTACCTCGACCCCACCGGCTCCCAGCTGGGGCACAAGGAGTCGATCGCCGACACCGCGCGGGTGCTCGGGCGCATGTACGACGGCATCGAGTTTCGCGGCAGCGCACACCTGCACGTCGAGCTGCTCGCCCAGTACGCCGGGGTGCCGGTGTGGAACGGGCTCACCGACGACTGGCACCCCACGCAGTCGCTGTGCGACGCCCTGACGATGCGCGAACACTGCGACAAGCCCGACCGCGAGATCACGTTCGCGTACGTCGGCGACGCGCGCAACAACGTCGGCAACTCGCTGCTGCTCATGGGCGCGCTGACCGGCATGGACGTGCGCATGGTCGCGCCGGGCCCGCTGCAGAACACGGCGGAGACGGTGGCGGCGGCCAAGGAGCTGTCGGCGCGCACCGGCGCGCGCGTCACCGTGACCGACGACGTGGCGAGCGGCGTGGCCGGGGCCGACTTCGTCTACACCGACGTGTGGGTCTCGATGGGCGAGCCGAAGTCGGTGTGGAACGAGCGGATCGAGCTGCTGCGGCCGTATCGCGTCGACGCCGCGCTGCTGGAGCGCACCGGCAACCCCGACGTGAAGTTCATGCACTGCCTGCCCGCCTACCACGACCGGCACACGGCCATCGGCGAGGAGATCTACGGCTCGCACGGGCTCGAGGGCGTCGAGGTGACCGACGACGTCTTCGAGTCGGAGGCCTCGATCGTGTTCGACCAGGCCGAGAACCGCATGCACACGATCAAGGCCGTGCTCGTCGCCACCCTCGGAGGCTGACGGGTTGCTCCCGCGCGACGGCGGTCACGTGCGAGGGCGGCTACTCCCGCGCGAGGGCGGCCGCCTGCTCGGGCGTGGTCGGCAGGTCGTCGCGGTCGGGGTCTTCGAGCACCGCGAGGATGAGTTCGGCTGTCTCCTGGGGCTTGTCGTACTGCGGCCAGGCGGTGGAGTCGAGGTAGGCCAGGTGCAGCATCGGGTGGCCGGCCACGATCGCGGCCTCCTGCGGGGAGACCGACTCGTAGCCGTCGCGCAGGTGCACCATGCGCAGCGGCACGCTCAGCCCCTCGTAGAACGGCGGGCTCGGCAGGAGCGGGCTGTCCTCGGGCAGGCGGAAGTAGGCCAGCACCGACTCCAGCGTGGGCTTGTGCAGCCAGGAGCCGTCAGGCTCGATGTGCACCGAGTGCTCGACCTCCGCGCGCAGCCCGCGGCGCATCTCGCCGAGCAGCCAGTCGTTGTCGGAGTCGTTGACGAGCGCGTCGACGAGCTCGCGGGCGGAGTCGGGGTCGGTGCCGGTGTACCCGAGCCGGAACCGGGTGCGCAGCGCCTCCCCCATCCCGGGGTCGAGCGCGAGCGCGATGTCTTCCCGGGACTTCTCGGTGTCGAGGAGGAACTCGCCGCCGAGCACGACGAGGCCGCGGAACAGGTCGGGGTTGTCGCGGACGGCGACCGTGGCCATGTGCTCGGCGAGATGGTGGGCGACGAGAAGGGGGCGGTCGAGGTCGAGCCCGCGCGCCACGGCCTCCACCGCGCGCCAGCCGTCGGAGGCGTCCGTGGGGTCGACGGTGCTGTGCCCGTGGCCCGGCAGGTCGAGGGCGTAGGCGTGCACACCGGCTCCGAGGTGGGGCACGACGTAGTTCCACGTCATCGCACAGGGGCCGAGAGAGTGGACGAAGAGCACCGGGGTGCCCTCACCACCGTGGTCGTAGACCGCCAACCTGCCCGCGCCGTAGTCAACCCATCGCTCCAGTATGCGACCGCCACCTCTAGTCATTTCGGTTGATCGATCCCAGCGTTGCACGTGCATGCGTCGCGTCGCCGCGGAGTCCCCGCGCGGGAGCCGGAAAATGCGGCGCGGCGTCGGACGCGCGCCTCACGGGCCCACATCCCCGCCTCGAGTGGCAAGGTATGCGCATCCACTCAGCGCTGAAGGAGACCTCCGATGAGCCACGACGTGCAGGACACCGTTCGGGGTCCGAAATGGAAACTCATCGGGCCGGGGCTCATCGTGGCCGCCACCGGCGTCGGCGCCGCGGACCTCGTCGCGACGCTCATCGCCGGCCAGCGGTACGGGTACGCGCTGTTGTGGTGCGTCATCCTCGGCTGCGTCATGAAGGTCGTGCTCGTCGAGGGCGCCGGGCGGTACTCACTGGCCACAGGCAAGACGATCTACGAGGGCTGGTCGACGCTCGGGGCGTGGACCCACGTGTACTTCCTGCCGTACATCGTCGTCTGGGGCTTCGTCTACGGGGCGGCGGCCATGGCGGGCACGGGGCTGCCGCTGCACTCGCTGTTCCCGTTCCTGTCGGTGACCTGGTGGGGCATCCTGTCGGGGCTCATCGGCCTGGCGCTCGTGTGGTTCGGCCACTACGCGTTCTTCGAGAAGATCTGCGCGGCGCTCGTCGGCGTCATGTTCCTCACGATGGTCGGCGCCGCGGTGCTGACGATCCCCAACATCCCGCAGCTGCTGACCGGACTCGTGCCGATGGTGCCGCAGGGTGCGCTCGTCAACGTGCTGTCGGTGGCGGGCGGCGTCGGCGGCACGATCACCCTCGCCGCGTACGGCTACTGGATCCGTGAGAAGGGGTGGGATTCCCCGCGGCACATGCGCGTCATGCGGCTGGACAACGCCGTCGCCTACATCGTCACCGGCATCTTCGTGCTCGCCACGCTCATCGTCGGCGCCGAGCTGCTGTACAGCGCGGGCATCGCGGTGCAGACCGGCGACAAGGGGCTGCTCGACCTGTCCGGGGTGCTGGAGGAGCGCTACGGGGTGTGGGCCGGCAAGCTCTTCCTCGTCGGCTTCTGGGCCGCCGCGATGAGTTCGCTCGTCGGCGTGTGGAACGGCGTGTCGATGATGTTCGCCGACCTCGTCGGCCACCTCAAGAACCTCGGCCCCGACCATCCCGACACCCGCTCGGGCGGCAAGTGGTACAAGGCGTACATCCTGTGGCTGACGTTCCCGCCGATGGTCATGATGTTCCTCGGCCGCCCGGTGCTGCTCATCCTCGCGTACGGCGTGCTCGGCGCGTTCTTCATGCCGTTCCTCGCCCTGACCCTGCTGTGGATCCTCAACACCGACCGCGTCCCGCGGCAGTGGCGCAACGGGGGGCTGTCCAACGTGCTCATGGCGCTGTGCGCCCTCGCGTTCATCGCCCTCGCCGTCATCGAGCTGCAGCGGGCCATCAGCTGAGGGGCTGGGGTCGGCTGGTGGGCCGCCCTCCGTCGTCGCCCGCCTCCCATTTTTCGCACGTGAGCCTGTGCCATCGGGCCGGACCGGGCGGCTTCGACGGAACCGGCTCCGCGGGCCTGGTCTCGTTCGAGCCGGACGGTCCCGTCTCGTCCAGTGAGTCGGCTCACCCGGCAGGTGAGACCAGTCCAGCGGGCGGCGCGTCGGCGGAGTGGGGCGTGCGTCGCCGGGTCGCGGCGCGTCATTGGTCGGCCCGCGCTTCAGCGGTCGGGCGGCGCGTCAGAGGGTGAGCAGCGCGAGGGCCGAGAGGCCGAGCAACATGACGGCGTTGACGGCCAGCACCGTGGCCATGACCTGGCGTCGCTGCGGCATCCGGTCGGGCGGGCACAGGCCGAGGGCCATCTCGACCCGCGAGGGCGAGGCCATCGTCAGCGCGGCGGCGGCGCAGTTCTGCACGGCGACGAGGTGCAGCGTCGAGACGCCCAGGGCGTGGGCGGCTTGCCCCTGCGCGGCGGCGAACATCGAGTTGGCCCCCGCGTTGGAGCCGGTGACGAACCCGCCCACGCCGCCGACCCACGGGGCGAGCGCGAGGTAGGCGCCGCCGAGGCCGGTGGCGGCCTGGGCGAGGGCGGTGCTCATGCCGGTCGCGGCCATGAGCACGCCGAGCAGCAGGAACCCCGCGGTCGGGAGCCCGACCGCCCGCCACGTGCGCGCGGCTCCCCGGGCGACGGCGCCCCGCAGGCCCGGGGCGAACGGCAACGCGGTGGCCGCGACCAGGCAGGCGATCGCCAGCCACAGCGCCGGGGAGGCGAGCACGGGTTCCGCCGGCGCCAGCGCCGGGAGTGTCACCAGCGCGCTCGCGGACAGCAGCCCCGCGACGATCGTGCCATAGGGCGTCAGCGCCCGGGC
>NZ_BCNQ01000185.1 GCF_001515525.1 Piscicoccus intestinalis NBRC 104926
CGGGAGGCGGCCGCCGTCGCTCACCGGGGCGCGCAGGTGGCCGCCGAAGCCCTCGCCGCCGAACCCGCCTGGTCCGGGCGCATCGAGGCCCGCGCGCTGCCGGGCCGTCCCGCGCTCGTGCTGGCCGACCTGGCGGCCGGCTGCTCGCTCGTCGTCGTCGGGGCCCGCGGCGCGGGCGGGTTCGCCGGCAAGCTCATCGGCGCGACCAGCCGCGCGGTGCTCGAGGTGACGAACGGACCGGTCGCCGTCGTGCGGGCCTGAGCGCACCCGTCCGTCGCAGTCGCGGCCTACGCTGCGGGCATGCCCCGCTATGTCGCGTTCCTACGCGCGGTCAACCTCGGCGCCAACCGCCGCTTCGGCGGGCCCGACCAGGTCGCGGCCACCGTCGCGGCCGGCGGGCGCGACGTGCAGACCTACCTGGCCACCGGAAACGTGCGGCTCACCTCACCCCGACGTTCCACCGACGCGGTCGCCCGCGACCTGGAGGCCGCCTACCTCGCCGACCGCGGCTTCGAGGTGCCGACGGTGGTGTTCACGCCCGAGCAGCTGCGGGCCGTCGTCGCCGACGCCGACGACCTGATCGCGCAGCACGGCGAACCGGCCCGCGTGCTCGTCACCCTCTACGCCCGCGAGCCGGAGACGGAGGCGGTCACCGCGGCTCACGCCCTCGACCTGCCCGACTCCGTGTACGTGCGCGGCCGCGCCGCCCACGCCTTCCTCAGCGGCGACGTGCACACCTCGACGCTGTTGCGGCACAAGACCTTCGGGGGACTCGGCGCGGGCACCGCACGCACCCTGACCGTGCTGCGCACGATCGCGCAGCGCTGGTGCGAACCGTCGTGAGTATTCGGGATGCGGATCAGGCTCCGAGCAGGTCGCGCAGCACGGTGACGACACCGTCCTGCGTGTTGGCCGGCGCCATGTGTCGAGCAACTGCGACAACATGCGGGTGGGCGTTGGCCATCGCGTAGGAGTGGGTGGCGGCCTGCAGCATCTGCACGTCGTTGAGGTAGTCGCCGAACGCGGCGGTCTGGTCGGCGGTGATGCCCATGGCCTCCTGCAAGGCTCGCACCGCGACGCCCTTGTCGACGCCGACATTCATGATGTCGATCCAGTGCTGCCCGGAGACGACGACCTGGTGACCGTCGCGGAAGTCCTGCAGGTGCGGAAAGGTGTCGGCCTCCGCGTTGCCGAAGTCGTAGAGCGCGACCTTGAGCACGTCGTCGTCGACGGCGAGCAGGTCGGCCACGTCCTCCAACTGCTTGTAGTAGATGTCTGCCTCAGCGTGAAACGGCGGGTCGGTGCGTTCGATGTACGCGGAGCGCTTGCCGCACACGACGACGCCGATGTGGTGCCC
The DNA here is from genome assembly GCF_001515525.1 of Piscicoccus intestinalis NBRC 104926. Classification (GTDB taxonomy): domain Bacteria; phylum Actinomycetota; class Actinomycetes; order Actinomycetales; family Dermatophilaceae; genus Kineosphaera; species Kineosphaera intestinalis. Next base: position 1,358 of record NZ_BCNQ01000185.1, read on the forward strand.
GTCGGCGGCCAGGGCCCGGCAGCGGTCCACGACCGTCGCGACGAACCCCGGGTCGAGGCTGTTCGACGACACCTCGGCGCCGTCGCGCACGACGTAGGTGCCGTTCTCGGCGATGAACGCCAGGCCCTCCGGCGCGCCCGGCGCGTCGGCGAACATCGCGGCGAGCGTGGCGTATTGGCGCCCGCTGGCGGGGGCGAAGACGATGCCGCGCTCGCGCATGACGCCCAGCAGCGGCCACAGCCCCGCGGGGATGCGGCCCTGCCCGTCGAGCAGGGTGCCGTCCATGTCGACGACGACGAGCCGCACGTCGACCGGCGATTGCCCCTGCTGGCCCACTGGTGTCCTCCTTCGTCGCGGTCCCCCGGCACGCTATCGCGCCGCGAGGCGCGCGGACCGGCCGCGCCCCGCGGCGAAACGAGGGCGCGCGGGGATAATCGAGGTCAGGCCGGGTGGGGGCGCCGGCACGACGACCGATGGCGGGCGAGGCGCCCGCCGGCGAAGGGGAGACCATGGCCACGCGAGCGCGCCCACCGCTGCGCCGGGTCCAGGACGATCTGCGCGCCCGCGGGCTGCCGCTGGTGCTCGAGGGTTCGGTGCGGCGCCGCGGCCTGCTGCAGCGCACCGGGCCGGCCCTGGCCGGGTGCGCGGTGGCGCTGACGGCGTGGGCCGTCGTCGAGCACGCCGCGCGACGCCTGGCGGCGATGCTGCCCGACTCCGGAGCCGATGCCGCGGGGACCGATCCCGCGGGGGTCGGGTCCGCGGGGGTGGACGCGGCGGCGGGCACGTGGGTGTGGGTGATGAGCGCCGGCGTGCTCGTCGTGCTCGCGTCGCCGCTGGTGTCGTGGCTGGTGGCGCTGGCGCTGCCGCACCTCCCCCGGGCCTGGCGCACGGTCGTGGGGCTGGTGGCGACCGCCACGACCCTGCTGGCGCCGACCGTCGCGGGCGTCGGCGCGCTGATGCCGATGCGCTACCGGATCGCGGTCGTCGTCGCCGTGCTGGCCGGCGCGTACTGGGGCCTGGGAACGATCCTGCGATGGGTGGCGCGCCGCTCGCTGCGCGAACTGGGCACGCTCGGCCCGATGATCTCGCGGGTGCTGCCGCTGCTCACCCTCACCGTGCTGTTTTCTTCTTCAACGCCGAGATCTGGCAGGTGGCGGTCAAACTCGAGCCGTCCCGCACGTGGGGTGTGGTCGCCGTCATCCTCGGCCTCGCGGTGTTGCTGACGATCGTCAACGCCCGCGACGAGCTGAGCGAGATCATCGCCGGCGTCGGCGCCCCCGGTTCCGCGACGCCCGCGCTGCGGCGGGCCGAGCGGCTCAACCTGCTGCTCGTCACCGTGCTTGTCACAATCATGCAGTTCATGTTGCTGGCGCTGCTGGTGTTCGTGTTCTTCGTGTTGTTCGGCATGCTCGCCGTGCCGGAGGGCACCGCGAGCGCCTGGATGGGCGAACGGCCGCAGCGCCTCGACGGCGTGCTCGCCGCGATCCCGGTGAGCACGGCCCAGCTGAAGGTCTGCCTCGTGCTCGGCGCGTTCTCGGCGCTGCAGTTCGCCGCGACAGCGGGCAGCGACGGCGCCTACCGCGCCGCGTTCGTCGACCCGGTGCTGCGCGAGGTGCACGACGGCCTCGACGTGCGCGCCGAATACCTGCGGGCGCGTGCGCAGCCGGGCGCCGGCGCCCCGAACCTGGCAGGGTGACCGCATGCGCATCTTCGGTTTCACGGCCTACGGCGGGCCCGAGGCGACGTCCGTCATGGAGGTGCCCGATCCGACTCCGGGGCCCGGGCAGCTGCTCGTGCGCACGGCCGCGGCCGGGGTCAACCCCGCCGACATCAAGGTGCGCAACGGCGACCGCATCGGCGCGGTTCCGGTGACCTTCCCCATGGCGATGGGCCGGGAGGCGGCGGGCACCGTCGTCGCGGCCGGAGACGGCACCGAGGCGTTCGAGGGGCTCGGCGCCGAACTCGTCGGCGCGCAGGTGTTCGGCGCCGCGGCGGCCGGCACCGGCGCGATCGGCGAGTTCGCGCTGCTCGAGGCCGCCGGCACCGCGCTGGTGCCGGAGTCGGTGTCGGTGTCGGCCGCCACGTGCATCCCGGTCTCGATCGGCACCGCCTACGACGCCCTCGACCAGCTGGACCTGCCCCCGGGCGCGGCGTTGCTCGTCATCGGTGCCGGAGGCGGTGTCGGCTCGGCCGCGTGCGCGCTCGCCGCGGGGCGGGGCGTGCGGGTCGTCGGCGTGGCGTCGGCGGCGAAGAGGGACGTGGTGACCGGGCAGGGCGCCGAGCACGTCGTCTCCGGCCCGGGCTGGGCGGACCGGGCCGCCGCGGCGGCAGGGGCTCGTGGATCGTCTGGGTCGGCTGGGTCGGCTGGGTCGGCACGTTCGGCTGAGCGGGCTGAGTCGTCGGCGGGCGCGTACGACGCGGTGCTCGACCTCGTCGGTGCGGAGGTGCTGCGCGAGGCGGTGTCGCTGCTGCGGCCGGGCGGCCGGGTCGTCAGCCCGGCGTCGCCGGGCCTGGCCGGCGAGCTGCTCGGCGACCGCGGTGGCGGCGTGACTCGCCGGCGCACGAGCGAGGTGTTCGCCCGGATCGCGGGCCTCATCGCCTCCGGCGAGTTGACCCCGCTGGTCTCGGCGCAGGTGCCGTTCGCGGACGCCGCCCGGGCGGTGGCGCTCGTCGAGGAGGGCCACGTGGCGGGCAACGTCGTCGTGACGTTCTGAGGACTTACGGCACCGGGTCGCCTCCGCCGCCCCAGCACCGCCCGAGCCCACGCCCCAGCACCGCATCGCCGGTCTCAACCGGCGACGACCGCGACCTCCGGGCCGTAGAGGGTGGTGCCGCGGCGCCGCCGCACGGGGCCGACCACGCGTAGGCCGGGCATCCGGCGCGCGAGGGCCTCCAGGGCCAGCGTCGCCTCGAGCCGCGCGAGCGGCGCGCCGATGCAGTAGTGCACGCCGGCGGAGAACGCGAGGTGCTTGTCGGCGTCGGGGCGCATGATGTCGAACTCGAGCGGCCGCTCGAAGATCGCCGGATCGCGGTTGGCGGCGCCGATGAGCGGCACGACGCCCTGGCCGACGGCGAAGTGGTGGCCGCCGACCTCCGTCTCCTGCAGGGCGAACCGGCCGGTGAGCTGCACCGGCGAGGCGTACCGCAGGGTCTCCTCGACGGCGCGGCCCGCCAGCGACGGATCGTCGATGAGCAGGCGCCACTGCTGCGGGTGCGCCTGCAGCGCCAGCACCGCGTTGCCGATGAGGTTGACGGTGGTTTCGAAGCCCGCGAGCAGCAGCAGGGTGCACAGCGGCACCATGTCTTCGGGGGCCATGCGCCCGGCGTCGCGGGCGGCGACGACCGCGCTGATCACATCGTCGCCGGGATCGTTCGCGCGAAGCTCGAAGAGGCGGGTGAACATCGCGGTCAGCCGGGTGGAGGCGCGCACGAGTTCGGCCGCGTGCCGCGGCGATCGCACCCCGTCGAGGGCGCCGGCGACCGCCTCGCCGTAGCGCAGGAACGCGGGCTCGTCGTAGGCGGGGATGCCGAGCAGGTCGCTGATGACGGCGATCGGCAGGGGCGCGCTGAAGCGGCGCATGAGATCCCACGGCTCGTCGCGCGGCACGTCGTCGAGGAGCCGGTCGACCGTCGCGGTGACCCGCTGCTCGTAGCCGGCCATGCGGCCGCGCCCGAACGCCGGGGTGACGACGCGGCGCAGCCGCGTGTGGTCCGGCGGGTTGAGCTGCAGCAGCGACAGGTCGAGGTCGCCCTCGAAGCCGGTGTCGTCCGGGTCATCGCTGGAAACCCCGAACGCGCGGGACGACAGGATCTGCGAGCTGAGGGCGTGGTCGGTGGTGTACCGGAAGCCGAGGGCCGAGCTCGGCATCGAGCCGAGGGCACGCAGCTGCTCGTAGCAGGAGTACGGGTCTTCGCGGCTGCCGCGGAAGAGCGCGGCCACGGGGTCGCGCCGCAGGTGCAGGGCGTAGGCGAACGCGGCCTTGCGCACGACCATGCCCGTGGTCATGCGCGCGAATCGCACCACCGGCGGGCGGCTGCGCGCCTTGAGGCGGGCCGGCTTGGCCGCCGGGCGCACTCGTGGCTCCGGTCGGGCCGACGGCGTGCGCTTCGCGGTCGTGGGCTGCTCGGGCTGCTCGGGCTGCTCGGGGCGCTCGGGCTGCCGGGGTCGAGGTGTCTGGTCGGACCGTGCGTCCTGGTCGGGGCTCGGCGGCCGGGCCGTGTCGGCGGGATGCGGGCTGGTCACGGTGGGTGCCTCCATGCCGGCGGGGCGGGGATGCCCCCAGGCTATGCCGACGCGCCGCCGCCCGCCCCTCCCCTCTGCGCGGAGCGCCGCTCATCGCCACTCACCGCCGTCGGCCACCACCTGGCCCGTGGTCTCCGCTTGGGAATTCACCATTTCGACGATGCCGATGACGTCGCGCCCGCCGACGCACGCCGTTGACCTGCACCAACGCCGCAGCTGGCCGCTCAGGCGTCGCGAAGCGATCGTCGATATGGATGTTTGTCGCCGGGCACCCGCGTCGATGAGTCCGTCTTCGGCGCTATTGGCGCTGGCCTAGAGGGACATAGAGACGCACATCGAGCCGTCACGCCGGTGTCGCCGCACCTCCGATGGCAGTCTCTGCATCGATCTTGCGTACTCGCTAGACACTGTGAGACAAGACCATCGAGGCTCGCGCATGGGGGTCGCGACAGCCGTATTCACGTCTCTACTCCACCGCGAAGATTCGGTGATACGAGCCGATCGGTGGGCTCAGTGGGTGTCCGGCATGACGAGGCGGCCGATGTCGCCGGGGTTGTAGGCCACCTCCCAGCGAAAGCCCGCGGGGTCGGCGAAATAGCCGCTGTACCCGCCCCATTCGCGCCTGGTCGCGGTCGAGACGTCGGCGCCGGCCGCGCGGGCACGATCGAGCACCTCGTCGACCCCCGCCGGCGTCGGACAGTTGTGCGCCAGCGTGACCGGCGCGAGCCCGACGCCGCGGCGCACCGGTCCCACCTCGGCCTCGAATTCGCGCTCGTCTCACAGGGAGAGCACGAGCCGCTCGCCGACGCGGAACATCAGCACGTCGTCGACGTCGAGCTCGGGCGCCCACCGCAGGCCCTCGACGTAGAAGCGGCGCTCCGCGGCCAGGTCGGGCACCGCGAGGGTGATGAAGCTGACGCGTTGGTCCATGCTCGCCAGGATGGCACCGCTCACCAAGGTGGCAACGCTCACCAGCGGCAGCACCACCCACCCGGGTGGCACTGCCGTGTCCCGTCAGGTTCGGGTCAGATCCGCGACGTAGCCTGACCGGGCTCGCCGAGCGGCGGGCCGATCGAACGAGAGCGGGTGGGTCGATGCGCGGACGGCCACGGGCGATGGCTCTGCTGGCCGCGGCGTGCTGCGCGCTCACCACCCTCCCCGGCGCGACCACGCCGCCCGCGGCCGCCGCGACAACCGCCAAAGCGGCCACGGCGGCCACGACTCAGCCAACCGAGCAGCAGGTGACGATCCCGGTCGGCCCGGAGCCCGACGGCACGCCGGTCTCCATCGACGCCACGATCTACACCCCCGACGGCTCGACGGGTCGTCATCCGGCGGTGCTCCTCGCCCACGGGTTCGGCGGCAGCAAGGCCGACCTCGCCGACCGCGCCCGCGCCCTGACCGGCTCCGGGTACGTCGTGCTCGCCTACAGCGCCAGGGGATTCGGCGCCTCCGGCGGGCGCATCCACCTCAACGCCCCGCGCTACGAGATCGCCGACGCGCGCACCCTGATCGACACGCTGGCGAAGCGCCCCGACGTGCAACTCGACGCGCCCGGCGACCCCAGGGTCGGGGTGGCCGGCGGCTCCTACGGCGGCGCGCTCGCGCTCATGCTCGCCGGCGCCGACCCGCGGGTCGACGCCACCGTCTCCGCGATCACGTGGAACGACCTCGCCGCCGCCTTCGTGCCGGGCGGCCCGACCGGCTCGAGCGGCACCCCTGACGGCGTCTTCAAGCGCCGCTGGGCCTCGCTGTTCTTCTCCTCCAGCGTGGATGCGGCGCTGCAGAACCCGCGGGCCACGCCGGATGTGTGCGGGCGGTTCGACCCGAGCGTGTGCCGGCTGTTCCTCGACGCGGCCCGCACCGGCTCGGTCTCCGCGCCGCTGGCGGCGATGATGCACACGAACAGTCCGGCGCCGACGCTGTCGTCGCTGCGCGCGCCGACGCTGCTCGTGCAGGGCATGCGCGACTCGCTGTTCGGGCTCGACCAGTCCGACGCCACCGCGCGGGCGCTGGAGCGCTCGGGCACCCCGGTCGCCGTGCGCTGGTTCGACGGGGGTCACGACGGCGGCGAGCAGCCGAGCGACGCCGACACCCTCGCGCCGTGGTTCGACCGCTACCTCACCGACACCGGGCGCGCCCGCTCCGGCCTGCCGGTGCCCGCCTTCACCGCGCCGGTCCCCACGACCGGCGGGGCCCGCACCGTGACCGCCGATCGCTACCCCGGCCTCGACGGCATCGACGCCCCGACGCGGCTCGGCCTCGCGCCGGCAACCCAGGGCACCGGCCGCATCCTGTCCCCGCCCGGC
>NZ_BCNQ01000186.1 GCF_001515525.1 Piscicoccus intestinalis NBRC 104926
GCTTAACGCGGACAAACGCCCGAGGCCTTCGCACTTTCCGCCGCGAGTTGCGCCCACAGACCTGCCCGCCGCCGCTCGTTCTCCCTTGTCGGTCCACCGAAGTTGTACGCCCGAAACCGCGTGTACAACACACCGACCTGATCTGCGGCCTTATCAGTCCGCGAACACTGGTGCGGTAAGAGCGTGACAAACGCCAGTGGGTTGATCCCGGCTGGTCGCGGGGCCTCCATCATCATGCGGATCGATGCGATGCCGTGCGGCTGGTTGCTGTGATACGCCTGCTCGGCATTTACGGCGTTGTGGTTCCAGTCCTGGTCGGCGAACCTGCCCTCCAGATAGGGCCAGAACCCGGTTCTCGGCCGGTAAGCGAGCGCATTGCGTCGCTCGAGGGCCGCGATGAGTTCGCGCTGACCGGGCCGCGCGAACCCAGCGACCCGGAGTCGTTCCAGGAAGCGCGCAGCCGAGGCCGCGATGTTGAATACGCAGACCCGACCGTCGTGACCGGAATCGGAGTAGGCCAGGCAGGCCGTGCCGGCGGGCTGCCGCGGTACGAGCGGCATGGACATGAGCCGGGTCAGGATGTGCTCCACCTCAGCAGGTGGTGCCTTGCCGGCCCGGTAAGCGTCCAGGAGCACGGGCCCAACGTGACCACTCAACGTGATCGATTAGTCGGTGTCCGTAGGGTTAACTGTGCCGTCGCCAAAAGCGTCCCACGGGGAGCCCAAGCCCCATCCCCCACGGGCAGACTTCTGCGTCATCAGTGCCCTGAGCGAGTTTAGAGTGCGTCTGTCCTCCCATCCGTACAAGTCGGCGTAGGCGGCGGTGGCAAAGGCGTAGCCGAGGGTGCTCGCGCCATGACGCGCGCGGCCGACTCGTACTCCCTCAACGCATTCATGGCTGCCGCCCGCCACCGCCGTGATTGGACGGGCCCCAGGCGGCTGAATACGCGCGACTCGCCCGCAGCCACGACCTTCCGCCCGTTATAAAGAGTGGCTGTCAGCGTGTTCATCGCGCGCGGCAGGATCACACCGCTGAAACGGAAGACCGCGCGGCCGCGCGTTCGCATGACGACCGGGCGGTGCGCGGTCCACGTGACAACTCGCCGCGATGGCTGCGCGTACCGACCTGTGGCGCTCGAAGCGAAGTCGAAGACCCCGGACGTGCCGTTGGGCAACACGACGCGCATTGAGGTCAGCCTGGCACCCGCGGGCACCATGGCCGAGCACACTAGACCGATCGGCGAGCCGTAGCGGGCCGCGTCCACCCGGCAGGTCATCGTCGGCACAGCGGCGCTACCGCGAATCGGCATCAGCCGCGCCAATACTGCTCTGCGCGGCGCATTAGGAGATGAATGCTGAACGATGTTGTTCGCCTCCTCCGACCTGGCAGTCGGTGGGAGGAGACCGTGTGCAGCCGCAGCTAACGTCAGACATATGGCCACGGAGAACGTCCACAGGACCGGCCGTCCAACCCGGAAGCGCGGGGTGTGGCGGGCGCCAGCCTGCTTGTGATCCACGTGGGAGCACGGGCGGCGAGGGGATTCGGGCATCCGAGGACCTGTCGCATGGGGGCAGCGTCACCGACGTCCCTCAGGACCCCGGTCCCCTCTGTTCAAGTCGACGGAAACGGTTACGTCTGAAGCTTTTTCGCCAAACGGCCGCGGTTTCCCCGCCCAGGCAGCGATGCGGTCAGAGCGTTTACAGCAGCGCCGCGACCGCGTGGGCGAAGTCCTCGTAGACGCTGCGCTCGCGCCGCGCTGCGGCCGCGTGCTTCACCGCCGCCTGGGCGCAGGTGTCCAGCCGCTCCCGGCCGTCAGCCGAACCCGACCAGTCGCGCAGCACCTGCGCCACCGCCTCCCCGACGGACTCGTCGCCGCCGGCGGGCACGACGACGCCGGCTCCGGAGTCGCGCACGACGGCCGCCTGGCGGCGCAGGTCGGTCGTGATCACCGGCAACCCGCACGCCAGGTACTCCCCGAGCTTGCTCGGCATCGCCTCGGCGAACGCCGGGGTGTCGGCGAGCAGCAGCAGCCCGCACCACGCGCCGCTCGCGTGCTCCCACGCC
>NZ_BCNQ01000187.1 GCF_001515525.1 Piscicoccus intestinalis NBRC 104926
CCGCCCGTTCGCGCGGGCCGCCATCCGCGCCGCCAGCCGCGCCCGCCGCAGCGAGCCCTGCCGCGGCCAGGTGCGCACGATCGCCCCCGGCGGGGCGTCGGCCGCCTCCCCGAGCCCGAAGACCTCGACCCGCAGCCCGCGCGCGAGCAGGGCCGCCACCTCCCGGTGCAGCCGGGCGTCAGCCACGTCGTGACCGGACGTCACGATCGTGACGTCGACGGGCGCGCGCCGCTGCGTGGACACCTACAGGTCCTCCATCGTCTGCGGCGTCTTGCCGACCTTGACGAACTGCGTGTACGCGTCGATGCACTCCTGCGGCGACGCGTGCATCGCGATGCGCCCCTTGTGCAGCCAGATGCAGTCGTCGCACATCTCCTTGACGCTGCCGAGGGCGTGGCTGACGAGGAAGACCGCGCGCGCCGAATGGCGCAGCTCCTCCATCTTGGCCTGGGCCTTCTCCCGGAACTTCGCGTCGCCGGCCGACAGCGCCTCGTCGACCATGAGGATGTCGGGCTTCATGTGCACGGCCACCGAGAACGCCAACCGCGAGAACATGCCCGAGGAGTACGTGCGCATCGGCGCGTCGATGAAGTCGCCGAGCTCGGCCCAGTCCGCCACCTGGTCGGCTCGCTCCTCGACCTCCTTGCGGGACAGCCCCGCCGCCAGCCCGCCGAGGATGACGTTCTCGCG
>NZ_BCNQ01000188.1 GCF_001515525.1 Piscicoccus intestinalis NBRC 104926
ATCCGCGCCGCCAGCCGCGCCCGCCGCAGCGAGCCCTGCCGCGGCCACGTGCGCACGATCGCCCCCGGCGGGGCGTCCGCCGCCTCCCCGAGCCCGAAGACCTCGACCCGCAACCCGCGCGCGAGCAGGGCCGCCACCTCCCGGTGCAGCCGGGCGTCAGCCACGTCGTGACCGGACGTCACGATCGTGACGTCGACGGGCGCGCGCCGCTGCGTGGACACCTACAGGTCCTCCATGGTCGTCGGCGTCTTGCCGACCTTGACGAACTGCGTGTACGCGTCGATGCACTCCTGCGGCGACGCGTGCATCGCGATGCGCCCCTTGTGCAGCCAGATGCAGTCGTCGCACATCTCCTTGACGCTGCCCAGGGCGTGGCTGACGAGGAAGACCGCGCGCGCCGATTGACGCAGCTCCTCCATCTTGGCCTGCGCCTTCTCCCGGAACTTCGCGTCACCGGCCGACAGCGCCTCGTCGACCATGAGGATGTCGGGCTTCATGTGCACGGCCACCGAGAACGCCAACCGCGAGAACATGCCCGAGGAGTACGTGCGCATCGGCGCGTCGATGAAGTCGCCGAGCTCGGCCCAGTCCGCCACCTGGTCGGCCCGCTCCTCGACCTCCTTGCGCGACAGCCCCGCCGCCAGCCCGCCGAGGATGACGTTCTCGCG
>NZ_BCNQ01000189.1 GCF_001515525.1 Piscicoccus intestinalis NBRC 104926
TGATCGACAGGTGCTGCACGGAGACGGCGAGGTCGGTGCGCCCGGTGTTGTCCCGGAACTCGTGCGCCACCTTCTGCGGTTTCGGCGCACTCTTGTCCGGCCGCGGAGCGCGGCCGGTGCGCATCGAGAAGACGCCGCCGACGAGGTGGCCGCCGGAGTCGTTCGGCGTCGTGGCGGCCGAGCCCTGCTTCGTGGGATCAGAGGCGGACAGCGAAATCACGCTCCCTCGACATGAAGTAGCCGAACCCGATGGCGCAGGCCAGCACGGCCCAGCCGACCGCCGCGAGCCAGATGTCCAGGCTCGGCATCGTGCCGTTCTGCAGGGCCTCGCCGTAGCCGCCGATGAGCGGGTACAGCGGGTTGAACGGGGCGAGGGCCCGGGCTCCGGCGTGCCCGTCGATCATGTCGATCGTCCATAGCACCGGCGAGCAGTACAGCCACAGCCTCATGAAGTACGGCAGGAAGCTCGCGGTGTCGCGGAAGTACACCTGCAGCGCCGCGAACACCGATGCCAGCCCCGCCGCGAACATCGTGATCAGCACCAGGAAGATCGGCGCCGTGATGAACGTGTTCAGGTTCCACGGATTGCCGGCCAGGATGTGGAAGACGACATATACGGCCAGCGTCGGCAGGAACCGGTAGAAGCCCGTGCGCACCGCCGACAACGGCATGAGCAGCCGCGGGAACGCCGTGTTGAGCACGAGCTTTCCGGCGCTGACCACCGAGTTCGCCCCCGTGTTGACGGCGCCCTGGAAGTAGTAGAAGAGGAACAGCCCGCCGGTGAGGTGGCTGAAGTACTGCCATCCCGAGGTGCGGTTCCCCGAGGAGAGCACGTTGACGATGAAGTAGTACACGGCGGCCAGCAGCAGCGGGTTGATGACCAGCCACGCCTGCCCGAAGAACGTCATCGAGTTCGCACCGCGCATGCTGGCCTTCGACATCTCGGTGGCGAACTCGCGGCGCTGCCACAGCTCCTTGAAGTAGACGCCGAGCTTGGGCAGGCCCGCCTTGTGCGGCTCGTAGAGGTGATAGTCGCTCTGGTACGAGTCGCCGGCGTCGGTGACCGCCTGAGTGCTCATGACCCGCTCCTTCGTGCTCTGGACGGCTGCGGGGCCGCGCCCCCGGATCCGCAGTCCCGCCCCGCCGCGGGCGTGAGCCGTTCGTACAGATCGAGTAGCACCGCGGCGTCACCCTCCCAGCTCAAGGCCTTCGCGGAATCGGCGACCGCCGCACACAGCGCTGGATAGTCTGCCACGGCGGTCCGCACGGCACGCACCATGCCGGCCGCGTCGCCGGGCGGATACAGCGTTCCCAGACCGTGGCTCCGGACGATCTCGGCGAGTTCCCCCACGTCCGTCGCGATCACCGGAGCACCCACCCGGATCGCCTGGAACAGCTTGTTGGGCAAGGCGAGTCGGTGATTCTCCCAGGCGTTCGAATGGGTGACGAGGACGAGTCCCGCCGCAGCCAGCAGCGCGTCGACCTCCTCCGGCGGGATCGCCGCCAGCACGCGGGCGCGTCCGGCGTCGAATGCGGCGAGCCAGGTCGGGTCCGCAGGCCCGATGAGCGTGACCGGCAGGCCGAGGTCGTCGGTGATGGGCTCACTCGCGGCCGCCACCGTCTCCAACTCGCGGAAGGCCGCCAGGCGTCCCGCGTAGATGAGCCCGGACGGTGCCGCGCCGACCCGCGGCGACTGCGGACCCGGCGACGGGAAGGTGTTGCGCACGACGACGACGTGCCGCCAGCCGTACCGTTCGCGCAGGACGTCGGCGACGCCCTCGCCGACGGTGATGACGGCCGCCGCCGTGCCGCCCAGGCGAGCCTCGATGCGACGCTCGCGCCGGTCCAGGAGCGGGGTGGGCCGGTACTCGCGCGGGCGGCCGCTCCACAGTTCGTGCGTGTCGTAGACCAGCGGCACCGACTTCAGCTCGGCGAGGCGCGCGCCGGCCTCCAGGGCCGTGTAATCGTGGGCGTGCACGACGTCGGCGTCGAAGCCCGCGCCCTGCTCGACGGCCTGCTGCGCCCAGCGCCGAAACGTCGACTGTCGGTGCGTGGGCAGCATGAGCCAGCGCGCGAACCGCACCGGACGGGAGAGTTCGCGTCGGCTCAGCGACGGCGCGCCCTCGCGGCGCAGCACCGAGGAGGCGCCGACGCTGCTCACCGTGATCCCCTGGGGCGGCTCGAAGTCGGTGGGCACCGACTTGCCGATGATGTGCACGCGGTGCCCGGCGCCCACGAGCGTGCGGGCCTCCTTGAGCACCCGGGCGTCGGTCGCCACCGAGGTCGCGACGAGCATGAGGATCCTCATCGGGCCGTCCCGGACGAGCCGTCGGCGGGGCCCGCGGCGGGCGGCCCCCCACCCGCGTCGGGGCTCTCCACCGCGATCGGCCCGGACGCGGCGTCCGGCAGCGGAGCCGGGTCGAGCAGGTCCGCGCGCACCGCGCGCAGGCTCTTGGGGCTGGTGAGGAACCCGAGGCCCCAGCACCAGTGCATCGTGGCCAGCACCAGCGGCATCCGGGCGCGCACGGCCAGGGTCTCGCCGCGGCTGCTGAGGAGCCCGCCGAGGGTGATGCCCGCCGCGTAGGCCGCCGGGACCGCGAGCGCCGGTCGCCAGGCCGCCCCGAGCAGGGTCGCGGCGCTCGTGCCGAGCACCATCGCCGGCGGCGCGAGGTAGCGCAGGTTGATCGTGCCCTCGTGACGTGCGGCGACCACGCGCCGCCACCGCCCGTAGTTGAAGTACTGCGCGGCCAGGGCCCTCAGCGTGCCGCGGGGCCGGTAGGTGACGGTCAACTCCGGCACGAACCACACGAGCCCGCCGCGCCGGCGGATCCGGTGGTTCATCTCCCAGTCCTGGGCGCGCGCGAAGTGGGAATCGTAGCCGCCGACCTCCAGCAGCGTGCGGCGCCGGAAGACCCCCAGGTAGACGGTGTCGGCCGGGCCGGCTCCCCCTCCGACGTGGAAGCGGGCGTTGCCGACGCCGATCTTCGAACGCATCGCACACGCGACGGCCTTCTCGAAGTCGGTGATCCCGCGGGCGTCCATGATGCCGCCGACGTTGTCGGCTCCCACGCGCAGCAGCTCCGTGACGGCCGTGCGGATGTAGCCCTGCGACAGCTCCGCGTGCCCGTCGACCCGCACGACGATGTCGTGATCGCTGGCGGCGATCCCCGCGTTGAGCGCGTCGGGCGTGCGGCCGGAGGGGTTGGGCACGACCCGCACCCGCAGGTTCGCGGCGGCCAGGGAGTCGGCGACGGCCTGGGTCGCGTCTCGGCTCGGACCGACGGCGAGCACGACCTCGAGCTCGCCCGGGTACTCCTGCGCCAGCACCTGCGCCACCGCCGCGGCGAGGTGGCGCTCCTCGTTGAGCACCGGCATGACGACGCTCACCGACGGCCAGTGCCGCTGTTCCTCCCCCCTCCGCTTGCCCATACACACTCCCTCGCCGACGACACCACAGCCACGATGTCATGCCCACGTCGGCAAAGACGCAGCCCTCGGGCGTGTCCCACGAAGCCCGAACGTTCCGGCCCGGCAGGGGCGAGACCGAGTAGCGACCGCGCCTGGGCATCACGCCGACGACCGCAACGCCGCCTCGAGGGATCTCCGGCGCACGCGCACCTTCTTCTCGTGGATCGACATCCCCTTGAGGACCTCCCGCCACCGCGCCATGGCCGCCCAGTCGGACTCGATCAGCGGCCGCGGTGCCAGCAAGTACATGTCGAGGCCCCCGGGACGTCCGACGATGTGCTCGGTCGGCACCAGCGGCCCCTCGTCGTTCAGGTGGTAGTAGGTGTATCCGAGGCCGTCCATCGCCGTCTCGACCTGACCCACCGCGCGATTGGGCAGCACCTCGACCAGCATCCACGGCCGGCACCGAGCGATGGCGTGTCGCCCACCCCGCAGGACCGCCGCCTCGGTGGACTCGGTGTCGATCTTGATGACCGCCGGGCGCACGCGGTGCCGGTCGCAGTAGGCATCGAGGGTGACGCCGGGCACGACGACCTCGTCGATTGCACTGCGGAACGCGGGGTTCAACGAATTGGACGCGTCGGAGGTGTTGGAGATGTACAGCGTCACGGGGCCGCTGTGGTCACCGACAGCCGCCTCCTCCACGACGAACGGCAGCCGGCTCCGGTCGGCGCAGCGGCGCGCCGCGGCGGCCACTCGTGGGGTCGGTTCGAAGCCAACGACGGCGCGGTCGCCCCGGCGGGCGGCCAGCAACCCGTAGAAGCCGACGTTACTGCCGATGTCCAGCACCGCCCCCGGGCCGGCGATGTCCAGCAGCGCCATGAAGCACTCGAGCGCGAAGGGCTCGTAACCGCCGACGCCGCGTTTCACCAGGGCCTTGGGGACGTACAGGTCTCGCGGGGTTTCCAGAACCAGGGCACCAGATCTGTACGACCGCTTGGACCGGGGGTCCACCGAATTGGTCACGGTCAGTCTGCGCATGGGCACCCAGGGGCGCCCTGCCCATTCGGTCAGCGGACGAACTCGGCTCCTCGCCGATCGGAGCAGCCGGTACCAGAAACCCCGACCGACG
>NZ_BCNQ01000190.1 GCF_001515525.1 Piscicoccus intestinalis NBRC 104926
GCCGGCCGCGCGCAACCGGCGAGCACCCGGGCCGGGGCCGCGCTGTTCTGGTGCAGCGACGCGCTGCTCGGCCTGCGGATGTTCGTGCTCGGCGGCCCGCCGAGCGCCCTCGACTCCGCGGTCATGGCCACCTACTGCGCCGGCCAGTACGGCCTCACCCGAGCCCCCTGACGGCCGCGACCCAACGAACCCGACCCAACAACCGCGAGCGAACGTCCCGAGCCAACGACCGCGAGCGAACAACCGTGAGAACTGCGTGTCACGGTGACGACTGCTGTCCGTGTCGCAGGCCTCACCACGACACGCAGTTCTCAGCGGAGGTCGGGCTCAACGGAGGTCGGGCTCAACGGAGGTCGGGCTCAACGGAGGTCGGGCTCAACGGAGGTCGGGCTCGGCGGAGGTCAGGCTCAGCGGGTCAGGCTCCGCGGGTCAGCAGGGCGGCGTAGCGGTCGAGGTCGACGTTGCCGCCGGAGACGATGACGCCGACGCGGGCGCCGGGCAGCCGCTCGGCGAGGCGGCGCAGCGCCGCGTAGCCGAGCACGCCGGTCGGCTCGGCGACGAGCTTGGTGGTCGCCGCGAGCGAGCGCATCGCCGCGACGAGTTCGGAGTCGGAGACCGTCACCACGCCCGTGACGTGCTCGCGCAGGATCGGGAACGTCAGCTCGCCGAGAAACTGGGTCTGCGCGCCGTCGGCGATCGTCGCCGGCGTCTCGATGCGCACGATGCGCCCCGCCTCCAGGGAGCGCTTGCCGTCGTCGCCCGCCTCCGGCTCGCCGCCGTACACCCCACACCCGGAGGCGGTCACCCCCGCCGCGCGGGCGGCCGCGGTGGCCAGGCAGGTGCCGGCGAGCAGCCCGCCTCCGCCGAGGGGAGCGACGACGGCGTCGAGGCCGGGCACGTCCTCGTGCAGCTCACGGGCGGCGGTGCCCTGGCCGGCGATGATGTGCGGGTGGTCGTAGGGCGGGATGAGCGTCAGACCGTCGCGCTCGGCGAGCCGGGCACCGATGGCGACCCGATCCTCCGTGGCGCGGTCGTACTCGACGACGCGGGCGCCGTACCCCTGCGTCGCCGCGCGTTTGGCCGTCGGCGCGTCGGTGGGCATGACGATCGTCGCGGGCACGCCGAGCAGCGACGCGGCCAGCGCGATCGCCTGCGCGTGGTTGCCCGAGGAGTACGCGACGACGCCTCGCGCGCGGGCGGCCTCGTCGAGCCGGCTCACCGCGTTGTACGCGCCCCGGAACTTGAAGGCGCCGGTGCGCTGCAGGTTCTCGCACTTGAAGAACACCCGCAGGCCGAGTTCGGCGTCGATGCGTCGCGACGTGACCACCGGCGTCCGGTGCGCGACCCCCGCGATCCGCTTGGCGGCGGCCTCGACATCGGCAGGCGTGGGCGGAGTCGGGGCGCCCGGATTGCGCGGACGGTCAGGGGAGAGAGGCATGCGCCGACTCTAGGTTGCGGCGGCAGCGCACAATGGATCAGGAGCGGACGGCACAGGGGCGTCCGCAGAGGGGTTGGCAACGATGGTCGAAGGCCGGGAGCGTCGGGACGCGCGGAGTCGCCGCGCCCCCCGCCCGTCGTACCAGGGGGAGTACGTGCAGCTGCCCGACACACCGCCTCCCGCCGGTCAGGGCCGCACCGTGCCGATCGTCATTCGTGAGGCGGCGCAGTGGAGTTGGCGGCTGCTGCTCATCGGCGCGGTCGGCTACCTGCTCGTGCGCGGGCTCGCGATGGTGCCGATGGTCACCATCCCGTTCGTCGTCGCGCTGCTGCTCACCGCGGTGCTCGGGCCGGTGCAGCGGTGGCTGCGCGACCGCCTCAGGGTGCCGCACTCGCTGGCGGCCTTTCTCGCGCTCCTGGTCGGAGTCGGTTTCCTCGGCCTCATCGGGTGGTTCGTCGGCACGCAGGTGAGCACGAACGCCCCGAAGATGGGCGAGCAGCTCATGGCGACCGTCGAGTATCTCGCCACGTGGCTGCGGCACGGCCCGCTGCAGATCAGCGACGAACAGGTCAACCAGTACGGCGTCGAGCTGCAGACGGCGATCGCCGCCAACCAGGAGCGGCTCGTCTCCGGCGCGCTGTCGACGCTGTCGGCGCTGTCGCACCTGCTCGCCGGCGGCCTGCTCCTGCTGCTGGCGACCTTCTTCCTGCTGCGCGACGGCGACCTCATCTGGGGCTGGGCGATGTCGCTGCTGCCGGTGGCCTCGCGGGCCCGCATCGACCTCGTCGGCCGGTTCGGCTGGCGCACTCTCGGCGGCTTCATGCGCGGCCAGACGATCATCGCGTTCCTGCACGCGAGCACCGTGTTCGTGCTGCTGGTCGTCCTCAACGTACCGATGGCCGCCGCGCTGTCGGTGCTGATCTTCGTCGGCTCCTACATCCCGATCCTCGGCATGACGGTGACCGGCACGCTGTGCATCATCGTCTCCCTCATCGAACACGGGCCGGCGGCGGCGATCGTCGTCGCCATCACGATCGTCGTCCTCATCCAGCTCGAGGCGCACCTGCTGCAGCCGTTCATCATGGCCCGCACCGTCGAGGTGCACCCCCTCGGTGTGGCGATGGCGGTGCTCGCGGGCACGACGCTCGGCGGCATCGCCGGCGCCCTGTTCGCCGTGCCGACCGTCGCGTTCCTCAACGCGACGATCCGCGCCGCGCACATGCCGTTGCGCCTCGACGACACCGGACACGTCGTGCTCGACGACCCCGAGCCGGAGCCGGATGAGCTGGAGGAGCAGTCCGAGGAGAGCGCCTCCGGGGCCTTCCGCGGCCGGGCCGGCGCGCCCCGCCCCACCTGAGTCCCGCCCAGCCGACCGCGGCCAGCGTCGAGACCGGGTCGGCGAGTTCGACGCGCGGCCGCAGGCGCCTTCAGAGCGCGGTGACCTGCAGAGATCGCCCGGAGCCGGGGTAGCGCTCGAACCGGCCGAAGTACTCCTCGTCGGGCCGGGCCTGTCCGCGCTCGATGGCGGCGGCCCAGCGGGGCGGGGTGTAGGCGCAGAACGGTTCGGCCTCGAACGGGTCGCCGGTCACCGCGTAGGCCCGGGCCCGGCTCCCGCCGCACATCGCGCGGAAGTTGCACACGCCGCACTTGCCGCGCAGGTTCGACCGGTCGCGCAGGCGCGTGAACAGCTCGGAGGTGCGGTAGACCTCGACGAGGTCGTCGTCGCGCACGGTGCCGGCCGCGATCGGCAGGAACCCCGAGGGAAAGATCTCGCCGATGTGGCTGATGAACATGAACCCGTCGCCGTCGTTGACGTTGCGGGCGCGACCGATGCCGTCGGACTCCGAGTGCCGCAGGCCGCTGGTCATGACGTCGAGCTGCACCGGCCCGGCGTTGGCGACCACCGGCTGGCCCGCGGCCTCCGCGTGCTTGTGGGCGATGACCGCGCGGGCGTAGTGCGGGGCCGCGGTGGCCTTGATGTCGAACGGCGCGGTCTTGCTCAGCTCGTAGAGCCGGTCGAAGACGGCCTCGAACTCGTCGGCACCGGCGACGTCGTCGGGGGTCGCGCGGCCCATCGGCACGAGGAAGAAGACCTCCCAGAACACGACCCCGAGGCCCTCCATGAGCGCGCACATGTCGTCCATGTCGGCGAGGTTGTCCTTGCGGATCACCGTGTTGACCTGCGTGGACAGGCCGATCTCCTGGGCCTGGCGCAGGATCCGCAGGCCGTGCTCGAAGGAGCCGTCGACCCGGCGGAACGTGTCGTGAATGCCCGGGTTCGAGCCGTCGAGGCTGACCGCGAGGCGGATCAGGCCCGCCTCCTTGAGGTCGCGCATGACCTGCGGCGTGCACAGGTCGGTCGTGGCGGGGGTGATCGCCATGCGCAGACCGAGGTCGGCGCCGTGCCGCACGAGATCGACGATGTCGGGGCGCTTGAGCGCGTCGCCGCCGGAGAACACGAAGATGCAGCGCCCGAAGTCGCGGACCCGGCTGATCATCGCCTTCGCCTCGGCGGTGGTCAGCTCGCGCGGGTCTCGCTCGGGCTGTGCGCACGCCCGGCAGTGCCGGCAGGCGAGGTCGCACGCCTGGGTCGTCTCCCAGATGACGACGAACGGGGCCTTGTCGAAATCCATCGGAGGCGGTCCGCCCGCCGCGGCGCTGCGTCCCGGGTGGCCCGGGGCTCCGTGCGGGTGGTGCGCGTGCTGTCCGTGCTGTCGGTGCGGGTGGCCGGCGCCGGGACCTGGGTGTGGCATGAGTTCGACGCTAATCCCGACCGCGCCCGCCCGGCCCGGGCCCTTCGGCCCCCTCACCCCACCGAACAGCGGTGCTGGGTGGCGACAGGCGGTTTTCAGGGGCGTGCGGTGGTGAGGCGGCGGAGGGCGAGTTCGGCGTAGAGCGCGGCGCCGTCGGCGAGCACGCGGTCGTCGAAGGTCGCGCGGGGGGAGTGGTTGAAGTCGGCGCGCAGCGGGTCGGCGCCCTCGGGTACGGCGGAGAGGCCGACGAAGGAGCCGGGCACCTGCTGCAGCACGTACGCGAAGTCCTCCGAGCCGCTGATCGGATGCGGCCAGCGGGTGTGCCGCTGCTCACCGAACAGCTCGAGAGCCACCTGTCGGGCGAACTCGGTCTCGGACTCCTCGTTGAGGGTCACCGGATAGCCTGCGTCGTACTCGATCTCGCAGGTCAGGCCGTGCGCCGCACACACGCCCTCGGCGACCCGGTGCACCATCTCGCGCAGCCGGGCGCGGTTGTCGTCGGAGAAGCAGCGGATGGTCGCCTCGAGGTGCGCCTCGTCGGGGATGACGTTCGACTTCGTGCCGGCGCGCAGCACCCCGAACGTCACGACGACGGGGTCGAAGACGCTGAACTGCCGGGTGACGGCGACGTTGGTCGCGGTGATGATCTCGGCGGCCACCGGGATCGGGTCCTGCGCGAGCACCGGCGTCGAGCCGTGCCCGCCGCGGCCGCGGACCGTGATCCGGGCCTCGTCGCCGGAGGCGAGCATCGGGCCGGGCTTGGTGATGAACTGCCCGCCGGGGTCGATCGCGGAGAACACGTGCATGCCGAACGCGGCCTCGACACGGGGACCGGCGGCGTCGAGCACACCCTCCTCGATCATGTAGCGGGCGCCGTGGAGGCCCTCCTCGCCGGGCTGGAACATGAACACGACGTCGCCCGGCAGCTCGTCGCGGCGGGCGTGCAGCAGCCGTGCGGCGCCGACGAGCATCGCCGTGTGCAGGTCGTGACCGCACGCGTGCATCGCGCCGTCGACCCGGGAGGAGTAGTCCAGACCCGTCTCCTCCTGCACCGGCAGCGCGTCCATGTCGGCGCGCAGCAGCACGGCCCGCGGGTTCGCCGCGTCGCGCCGGCCGCCGCGCAGTACGGCGGTCACCGACGTCAGCGCGGAGCCGGTGCCGACCTCGAGCCCGAGCGGGTCGAGGGCCGCGAGCACCCGCTCCTGCGTGCGCGGCAGGTCGAGCCCGATCTCCGGCTCACGGTGCATCTCGCGGCGGAAAACCACCAGGTCGTCGTGGATCTCCCGGGCGTCCTGCAGCAGCGACATCGTGCCCTCCGTCGTTCGGTGGCGTTCGGTGGCGGGGTCTGGCGGGCGGTCCGCCCCTGTTGCGATCCTGCCATCCGCGCGGGTCGCGGTTCCAGAGCTGCCGACCGGAGCCGGGCCGCGCCCGCCTGACCAGGCCCCTCCGAGCGACGCCGCCCGGCGCCGCTTGTTGGCATGAAGTGGACGAGTGGAGGCGGGGCCGTGCGGCAGCATGGAGGCGTGGTCTTGGGCGCTGGCAACGATGACAACGGTGACAACGATGACTCCGACGACGCAGGGCGGCTGACGCCGCTCGGGATGACCCTGCACGCGGTGCGCCTGCTGGGGATGCCCAGCCACCGAGACGTCATCTCGCTCTACTGGCTCTACGGGCTGGACCACGCCGAAGTGGGGGACCTGCTGCTCGACGCACAGGCGTTCGGGTGGGTGACCCGCCACGACGTCACGCTGCCGCTCGTCGGACGGCGTGTCTTGTGGAGCCTGACCGACCGAGGCCGCGAGCAGAACGAGCGCTGGCTGGCCGCCGATGTCGAGGCCCGCGGTGCCCGGCCGGCGCTGCTCGCGGCCCACGAGCGCTTCCGCCCCTGGAACGAGCAGCTCCTCGATGCGTGCACGCGCTGGCAGCTGCGCCCCACCGCCCTTGACCCGCTGGCCGAGAACGACCACCACGACGTCGCCTACGACGCGGCGATCGTCGACGAGCTCGACGACCTCGGACGCCGGCTGCGCCGGCTCACCGACTCCGTGACGCAGGTGCTGCCGCGGTTCGGCGTGCACGCCGAGCGGTTCGACGCGGCGCTGGAGGGGGTGCACGACGGCTCGCTCGGCTGGGTCGACGCCCCGGAATGGACGGCCTGCCACGTGGTGGGGATGCAGCTGCACGAGGACCTGCTCGCGAGCCTGGGAGTCTCCCGCGAGGCCGAGGCGCCGTGACCCGCCCGGTCGCGTCAGCCCAGACCGGCACGCTCGGAGTCGGTGGCCGGACGCACGACGAGGCGGGTCCAGGCGCCCACGTAGATGCGGTCGTCGGCGTCGACTTCGACCTTGGAGCTGATCGGGTCCACCGGGAGCGGACCGCTCGCCGGCCCCACGTAGGTGCCGTTGGAGGAGCCGAGATCCTCGATCCACCACCGGCGCCCGTCGGTCGTCAACAGCGCCTGGCGGCGGCTGGCTCCGGTGTCGGTGCCGCAGTCGATGTCGGGGCGCACGTTGCGGCTCGACGAGGGCCGCCCCACGAGCGCGCCGTCGTGCAAGGCCACGATGTCCGGCACCCCCGGAGACGGGCACGGCTCCGGACTCTCCTGCACCGCATACCAGTCGGGGTCGATCCAGATCTCCACGACCCAGTCCTTCACGGTCACCCGCGACGGAGGGCGGTTCGCCATCCGCTTCGAGGCCGAGGGCACCGGTGCGCCCGGGGAGCCCGCGGAGGGTGTGGAGGGGGAGGAGCTCGAGGCGCGCGGGGGCTGCGGGGAGTCGGAGGCCGGCGGGGCGGCCGAGGCCCGCGCTGGGTTCGCTGCCTCCGCGGGATCCGGGGCCTGCGCGGGCTCGGGAGCCTGCGCGGGGTCCGAAGCGTGCGCGGCGTCCGCCGCATCACCTCGAGATCCGGCCCCATCACCGGACTCAGGGCCTGACCCAGCGCCGAGCCCAGTTCTCGATCCAGAGCCTGAGCCGGAGTCGAGTCCGGAGTCGGGTCCAGAGCCTGCTCCGGAGCCTGACCCGGAGGCGGGCTTCCGGCCGATGTCGTCGGCGTCGCCGGCCCCGCCGGTCGGTCCGGCCGCTTCAGCAGCCGGCTCTTCCGCCGACGACTCCTTTAGGGACGGCTCCTTTACAGACGGCTGCTCCGCGGCCTGCTCCTCCGCGGCCGCCTGCTCAACGGCCGGCTCCTCCGCGCCCGACGCCGCCGCGCCCGACGCCGCCGCGCCCGACTCCTCCGCGCCCGACTCCGGCGCGGCACCCTCGTCGGCGTCCGACTCGTCGCCGGCCGGCTCGACCTCGAGCACGGGAGAGGCCCGGGTCGGGTCGACGCCGCCGATGTAGCTGCCGTCGGTCAACGCGACGGGGCGCGGCATGACCCCCGTCGTGAAGTCGTATCCGCAGGCCTCACAGAACAGCGCGTCGGGCATGTTCGGTGTGTCGCAGTTCGGGCACACCTGCGCGCCGGCCGCCGGCGGCGTCGGCGCCTCGGCC
>NZ_BCNQ01000191.1 GCF_001515525.1 Piscicoccus intestinalis NBRC 104926
GGGCCAGGGCACCGCCTCCGCGGGTGCCGGCGGTGGCGCGGATCCCGGCCCGACGGGCAGGTCGGCCCGGGCCTGGCCGGTGAGGTCGGCGGGAGCCAGCAGGCCCGCCTCCACGAGGAGCCGCTCGAGCCCGCGCAGCCAGATCTCGTAGTAGCTGCTCGACAGGTAGACCGCCGGCGGCAGCTGCTCGCGGGTGAACCGGGAGCGGTCGATGCTCCAGCGCCCGAGTGCGCCGGTGGCCAGCGTCACCGCGAGAGCCCGCCGCTCCCAGCCGGCGTGGAAGACGGGTTCGTCGGCCTCCGGCTCGACGGGTCCGAAGCCGTGCATGCCGCCGAGGTCGTGGACGCCGTCCATCACGCCTCCGGCGCGGTTGTACCGGGTGTGTGTGCCAAGCCGGTGCCGATCATCGAGTCGCGCGTGACGAGCTCGGCGAGCTGCTCCACGGTCCACCCGTCGGTGCCCGCGGGACGCTGCGGGATGACGAGATAGCGCACCTCGGCCGTCGAATCCCACACGCGCACACGCGTGTCCGCAGGCAACTCGACGCCGAAGTCGGCGAGCACCCCGCGCGGGTCGCGCACCACCTTGGCCCGGTAGGCCGGCGCCTTGTACCAGACGGGTGGCAGTCCGAGGATCGACCACGGGTAGCACGAGCACAGCGTGCAGACGACGAGATGATGCTCGTCGGGGGTGCACTCCAGGGCGACGATGTGCTCGCCCTGCCGGCCGGTCCAGCCCAGCTCGCCGATCGTCGCGCTCGCGTCGCGCAGCAGCCGCCCGCGAAAGCCGGAGTCGGTCCAGGCGCGGGCCACGATGTGCGCGCCGCGGTGCGGTCCGACCTCGTGCTCGTAGTACTCGACGATCCCGTCGAGGGCCGCCGGGTCGACGAGCCCGCGCTCGACGAGCACCGTCTCCAGCGCTCGGACACGGGCGTCCATCGCCCCCAACGTGCTGCCGTGGTCCCCGTGGTCCTCGTGGTCCTCGTGGTCCTCGTGGTCCTCGTGGTCCTCGTGGTCCTCGTGGTCCTCGTGGTCCTCGTGGTCCTCGTGGTCCTCGTGGTCCTCGTGGTCCTCGTGGTCCTCGTGGTCCTCGTGGTCCTCGTGGTCCTCGTGGTCCTCGTGGTCCTCGTGGTCCTCGTGGTCCTCGTGGTCCTCGTGGTCCTCGCCGTGCCCGCCGCTCATCCCGCGAGTCTAGGGGCGCCGAGCCGGCCCGGTCACAGGTCGTAGTCGACGACGACCGGGGCGTGATCGGAGATGCGCCGGTCCGGAGCCGGGTCGCGGTCGGTGCCCGCGCGGATCGCCCGGCCCGCGAGCCCGGCGCTGGCCAGGTGGTAGTCGATGCGCCAGCCGGTGTCGTTGGCGAACGAGTTGCCCATCCAGCTCCACCACGAGTACGGCCCGTCGGTGAGTGGATGCAGCCGGCGCACGACGTCGACAAGCCGCCGCGGGCCGATGACCTCATCGAGCCAAGCCCGCTCGATCGGCAGGAACCCCTCGCTGTTCTGGTTGCGCCGCCATTGCGCGACGTCGAACCGGGTGTGCGCCACGTTGAGGTCACCGAGCAGCAGGTACTGCCGGCCGCGGGCGCGGGCGCCTCGGCGGGCCCGGGTGAGCTGACGTGCCACGGCGCGAAGAAAGCGCATCTTGCGTTCGTACCGGGCGCCACCGTCGGGCGCCTCCCGCATGCGGCCGGGCCTTTGCAGGTGCGCCGGCAGGCCCCCCTTGGGCACGTAGAGCGAGGCGACGGTCACTCGGTCGTCCGCGAGATCCACTTCCACGTACCGGCCCTGGGTGGCGAATTCGCCCAGGCCGCGGGCCAGCACGCCGACCGGAGCGGCCGATACGTCGAGGCTTTCGCCGCCCGGCGGGCGCAGCAGGGCCGAGCCGCTCCACGTGCGCACCGCCTCGGGCGGCCGGCGCGTCAGCACGGCGACCCCGTTGCGACCGGCCAGGTCGCCGGCGTCGTACGCCAGGTGATAGTCGCCGAAGGCGCCCGCGGGCAGGGCGGCGATCGGGCAACGGACCTCCTGCAGCGCCACGACGTCGCAGTCGCGCCCGGTCAACCACGTGCCGAAGCCCCGGCGCAAGCCCGCGCGGATGCCGTTGATGTTATGGGACGCGACGCGCAGCACCCGGCCACGATAAGTGAACCCTCCGACGCGCCCGCGGGTGCCGGTAGTGCAACGATTCCGACCATGGTCGAAAACCTGCACCCCAACCTGGCTCCCATGTACGAGGAAGTGCTGGAGCGCAACCCTGGCGAGAAGGAGTACCACCAGGCGGTCTACGAGGTCATCCACAGCCTGAACCCCATCGCGGGGCAACGGTCCGAGTACATGCAGTGGTCGATCCTGCGCCGCATGTGTGAGCCCGAGCGGCAGATCATCTTCCGCGTGCCGTGGACCGACGACGAGGGCAATGTGCGGATCAACCGCGGCTACCGCGTCGAGGTCAACTCCGCGCTCGGCCCGTTCAAGGGTGGTCTGCGCTTCCACCCCAGCGTCAACCTCTCGATCGTCAAGTTCCTCGGCTTCGAGCAGGTTTACAAGAACGCCCTCACCGGCATGCCCATCGGAGGCGGCAAGGGCGGCTCGAACTTCGACCCCAAGGGCCGCTCGGACGCCGAGGTCATGCGGTTCTGCCAGTCGTTCATGACCGAGCTGTACCGGCACATCGGCGAGTACACCGACGTGCCGGCCGGAGATATCGGCGTCGGCAGCCGCGAGATCGGCTACCTGTTCGGGCAGTACAAGCGCATCACCAACCGCTACGAGTCCGGCACCATCACCGGCAAGGGCCTGACCTGGGGCGGCTCGCGCGTGCGCACCGAGGCCACCGGCTACGGCACCGTCTACTTCGTCAAGGAGATGCTCGCCGACGCCGGGGATGACCTCGACGGCAAGCGGGTCGTCGTCTCCGGCTCCGGCAACGTCGCGATCTACGCCATCGAGAAGGCCGCCCAGCTCGGAGCCACCGTCGTCGCCTGCTCCGACAGCAACGGCTTCGTCGTCGACGAGCAAGGCCTCGACGTCGAGCTGCTCAGGGAGGTCAAGGAGAAGCGTCGCGAGCGCCTCACCGCGTACGCCGAGGCCCGCGGCGGCTCGGTGCGGCACGTGACCGACGGCAGCATCTGGTCGGTGCCGTGCGACGTCGCCCTGCCGTGCGCCACGCAGAACGAGCTCGACGGGCAGGCCGCGCGCACGCTCATCGACAACGGCGTGCGCGTGGTCGCAGAGGGCGCGAACATGCCGTGCACCCCGGAGGCCGTGCACCTGTTCCAGGAGTCCCACGTGCTGTTCGCGCCCGGCAAGGCGAGCAACGCCGGCGGCGTGGCGACGAGCGCGCTGGAGATGCAGCAGAACGCGAGCCGGGACACGTGGTCGTTCGAGGCCACCGACACCCGCCTCGAGGAGATCATGACCGGCATCCACCGTCGGGTCGTCGAGACCGCGGAGGAGTACGGCCAGCCCGGTGACTATGTGGCCGGCGCCAACCTCGCGTCGTACATGAAGGTCGCCGACGCGATGGTCGCCCTCGGCGTCGTCTAAGGCTTGCCTAGCCTGTTTTCGCAGGTCAGAAGGCCTTTAGGCATGGCTTTCCTGGCTAGTCAGAGCTGCCGCGGCGGCGCACGATGACGGCATGGAAGGCACGCTGGCGCGGTTCGTCACTCGGTTCGTCACCCGGTATCCGCTCGTCGCGGTGGTGGTCTGCACCGGGGTGGTCGGCGGCGTCCTGCACCTGAGCGGGGCGCCGACCGCCTCCCGCTGGGTCGTCTCGGCGTTCGCGCTCGCGATGGCCGCCTGTTTGGCCAAGGGCATGATCGCCGACCTGCGCGCGGGCACGTACGGCATCGACCTGTTGGCGGTCACCGCGATCGTCAGCACGGTCGTCGTCGGGGAGCACTGGGCCTCGCTCGTGGTCTGTCTCATGCTCACCGGGGGTGAGGCGTTGGAGGACTTCGCCCGCAACCGCGCCTCCCGGGAGCTGTCGGCGCTGCTGGCGAACGTGCCCGAGCACACCCATCGCGTGGGGCCCGACGGGGCGCTATCGCGCATCGCAGTCGTCGACGTCGCCGTCGGCGACGTGCTCAGCGTGCGGCCCGGCGAGCTCGTGCCCGTCGACGGCGCGCTCGTCTCACCGGCCGCCACCGTCGACGAGTCGTCGCTGACCGGCGAGTCGATGCCCGTCGAGAAGGTCGCGGGCGAGGAGCTGTTGTCGGGGTCGGTGAACGGCTCGGCGGCGGTGCTCGTGCGGGCGAGCGCCACCGCCTCCGACTCCCAGTACCAGCGGATCGTCGAGCTGGTGCGTGAGGCGCAGGCCTCGCGGGCGGCGTTCGTGCGGCTTGCCGACCGCGTCGCGATCCCGTTCACGCTCGTCTCGTTCGTCATCGCCGGCGTCGCCTGGTGGGTCTCCGGCAACCCGTCGCGGTTCGCCGAGGTGCTCGTCGTGGCCACCCCGTGCCCGCTGATCATCGCCGCGCCCGTGGCCTTCATGGCCGGCATGGGCCGGGCCGCCAAGCTCGGCATCATCGTCAAGGACTCGGCCTCCCTGGAGAAGCTGGCCCGGCTGCGCACCGTCGCCTTCGACAAGACCGGCACGCTGACCCGCGGCGTGCCGGCGGTTGCAGGGGTGCACCCGGCTCCGGGACACACCGCCGACGAGGTGCTGACGCTCGCCGCGGCCGCGGAGTCACTGTCGACCCACCCGCTCGCGGCGGCCATCGTGCAGCATGCCCAGCAGCGGGGCCTGTCCGCCCCCGAGGCGGTCGCGGCGACGGAGACCGTGGCGGCCGGTGTCGAGGCCCGCGTCGGTGAGCGCGTGGTCCGGGCCGGAAAGGCCGGGTTCGTCGGCGCCGACGCCACCGCGATCATGCCCGCCGCCGGCAACTCCGGGGTGCACGTGTCGGTGGACGGCGGCTACGCGGGCCTCGTCGAGCTCGGCGATCAGCTGCGTCCCGAGGCCGGCGCGACCCTGCGCGAGCTGCGTCGCCTCGGCGTCACCGACACGGTCATGCTCACGGGCGACGCGGCGGCGACCGCGCAGGCCGTCGCCGTCGCCGTGGGCGTCGACGAGGCACGCGCCGGACTGTTGCCGGCCGACAAGGTCGCGGCGGTACGCGAGGCCCCGGCCCGGCCGGTGATGATGGTCGGAGACGGGGTCAACGACGCGCCCGTGCTTGCCGCGGCCGACGTGGGCGTGGCGATGGGCGCGAAGGGCTCGGCCGCCGCGTCGCAGTCGGCCGACGTCGTCGTCATGCAGGACGACGTCTACCGCGTGGCCCGCAGCGTGCACGTCGGGCGCCGCACGATGGCGATCGCCTGGCAGGCCATCGCGATCGGGCTGGGCCTGTCGGTCGTGCTCATGCTCATCGCCGCCACCGGCGTCATGCCCGCAGTCGTGGGCGCCGCGATGCAGGAGGTCGTCGACCTCGCCTGCATCCTGTGGGCGCTGCTCGCCGCCCGGCCCGGCAAGGACGAGAAGGGCCACACGACGCCGACCTCGATGCCCGCGCCCGTGCCGCAGCCGCGGCTCTCGCTCGGGGTGTGAGGGTGGCCTGAGGGGTTTCGGCGGAGTCGGGCTCGGCGGGGTCGGCGGGCCGGTCGCGCTCGGGTCGCTCGGCCGGCTGCCGATGGGTCCGGGCGAGAGGCCGGTGGGCCATCGGACGGTGAGGAGGGCGGCGTGCGAGTGAGGCGGTGGGGCGTGGGCGCGGCGGCCGCGGTCGCGGCGCTCATCGTCCTCGGGCAGCAGGGCGCGCCGTCGGCCGACCCGGGTGCGGGCGACCCGAGCCAGGCTGTTGACGCGACGGCCTCGGCAGCGGGGAGCGCGTCCGCGCCGTCGACGCCTGTGACATCGACGCCCGCGCCCTCGACGCCCGCCGTGGTCTCCGGCTCCGCCGCGAGCCCGACTCCCGCGTCGACCGGTGGCTCCGCGGCCGCGGCGACGCCCCCGTCTCCCTCTGCGACCACCGGGGCGGTCCCGGCCGGGGCGGTGATCCCGGTGGTGCGGGTCGCCGACGGGGACACGCTGACGGTCCGCATCGGCGGCCGGCGCGAGCGCATCCGGATCATCGGCATCGACACCCCCGAGACCGGAGAATGCGGGTTCGAGGCGGCGCGCGAGGCGCTGGTGCGAGCCGTCGCCGGCGGGGTGCGGCTGGAGGCCGATCGCACCCAGGACGACCGGGACCGATACGGGCGGCTGCTGCGGCACGTCGTGCTGCCCGACGGCACCCTCGCGGCGCAGCAGCTCATCGGGGCGGGTCTGGGCCGTGAGTACACGTACGCGGCGGCCTACCGTCACCGAGACAGCTACGTCGCGGCCGAGCGCACGGCCCGGGGGCGGGCGTTCGGGGTGTGGAGCGCCGGGTGCGCCCGGCCGGTCGCACCGACTCCGGCGGGGCCGTCGAACCAGGCCCGCCCGAGCGCCTCGGACACGTCGGCGCCGCGCGGCGGCGAGGCGGCTCGGGGCGCCGCCGAGGGCTGCCGCATCAAGGGGAACATCAACGGCGACGGCGAGAAGATCTACCACGTGCCCGGCGGGCGTTCCTACGACGAGACGCGCATCTCGGCGGGCACGGGCGAGCGATGGTTCTGTTCGCCGGAGCAGGCCCGGGCCGCCGGGTGGCGCGCGGCCCGCGGGTGACCGGCTCCGATCACCACGCGGTTCCGGGACGACGGATCACGACCGGCCTTCGACGCTTCGACCCCACGCTTTGCCAGCATGGTGGCCATGACCCCCAACCTGCTGCCGGCGCCGCTGCCCGACCAGAGCGGCCGCACGTGGCTCATCACCGGCGCCACCAACGGGATCGGCAAGGAGGCGGCGCTCGCGGCCTCGCGCGCGCGGGCCCGGCTCATCCTGCCGGCCCGCAACGCGGAGCGCGCCCAGGCGGTGTGCGCGCAACTGCCCGGGCCGGCGCGCTCGATCCCGCTCGACCTCGCCGACCTCGACAGCGTGCGCGCGGCGGCCGCGGAGGTGGCGGAGCCGGTCGACGTGCTCGTCAACTGCGCGGGCCGGGTCACGCTGCGGCGCGAGACGAACGCCGCGGGGCACGAGCTCATGCTGGCGACCAACCTGTACGGGCCGTTCGCGCTGACCAACCTGCTGCTGCCGCGGGTACGTGAGCGCGTCGTCATCGTCGGCTCGAACGCCCACGCGATCGGGCGGGTGGACGTCGACGACCCGAACTTCAGCCGGCGGCGCTGGACGATGGCCGCGGCCTACGCCCAGTCCAAGCTCGGCGACATGCTGTGGGGTTTCGAGCTCGACCGGCGGCTGCGCGCGGCGGACGGCCCGCGCGTCGAGCTCGCGCACCCCGGCTGGGCCACCACCAACCTGCAGAACGCGACGACCAACGCGCGCGTCAACGCCTTCGTCACGTGGTCGTGCTCGCGCATGGCGCAGACCGCGGAGGAAGGGGCGCAGCCGCTACTCGTCGCGGCGACCGCCGATGTGCCGCCCGGTTCATACATCGGGCCGGACGGCATCGGCGGTCAGCGCGCGCCCCGACCCTGGCCGGGAGGGCCGTGCGCGCCGCCGACCCGCGTGCGGCGCAGGCGACCTGGCGGCTGTGCGCGCGCGAGACGGGCACCGACCTGTGAGGCTGTCCGGGGCCCGGCCGGAACAGGCTCCGATCGAGATCA
>NZ_BCNQ01000192.1 GCF_001515525.1 Piscicoccus intestinalis NBRC 104926
CCCCGGCGCGCCGGACGCAGAAGTCCAGCGCCCGGCTCAGGGTGAGCGTGCTGCCGGCGATCGCGCCGGTGGCCACGACGCGCGCCACCCCGTCGCGCACGACGACGTCGAGCGGTCCGAGCCGCATCGGCCCGTCTCCCAGGCCGGCCGCGCTCAGCGCGTCGGTGATGAGCACGACCCGCTCCCCCGCCACTGCGAACAGGCCCGCGACGACCGGTGCCGCCAGGTGCACGCCGTCGGCGATGACCTCGATCGCCACCCGCTCGTCCTGCAGGCACGCGAGGATGGGCCCCGGCTCCCGGTGGTGCAGCCCGCGCATCGCGTTGCACAGGTGGGTGGCCACCGGCGCCCCCGCGGCCAGCGCCGCCCGGGTCTGCTCGTACGTCGCGTCGGTGTGCCCGATCGCGGCGACGACGCCGCGCGCGGCGAGGCCGCGGACCGCTTCCGGGCCGCCGTCGAGTTCGGGCGCGAGGGTGACCATGCGCACCACCGGGCCGAATTCGGCATTGAGGCGGTCGACGAGCCCGACGAGGTCGACGTCGGCGGGGCTGCGCAACAGCGCCGGCTCGTGCGCGCCGTGATGCGCCGGCGACAGGCACGGGCCCTCGAGGTGCACCCCGAGCAACTCCCCCGCGGCGACGAGCGGAGCCAGCCCGCGCACCTGCTCGCGCAACTCCTCCGGTGAGTCGGCGACGAGGCTGGCCATGAGCGAGGTGGTGCCCGCGCGGCGGTGCGCGGCGATGGCCGCACGGGCCTGGTCGGCGTCGCCGCTGGGGAACGACCCGCCTCCCCCGCCGTGGCAGTGCATGTCGACGAGGCCGGGCGCGAGCACCGACTCCCCGAGGTCGACGACCGAACCCGATGCGGGGGCGCCGCGCCCGACCTCGGCGAGGTGCGCGCCCTCGACGCGCACCCACCCCGGCACCAGTCCGCCAGGCAGCAGGGTGCGCGCCGAGGCAAGAATCACGGCCGCTTCACGATCGGATCGGTCCCTCGCCCTCGACACCCTGGCCGCGAGGCTCGCCCCGTCGCTCGGCGCGCCCACCGGCCTCGACACGCTCGACACGCTCGGGCTCGGCGGTCGGGTCCATCGACATGCCCTCGGCGCCGTCTTCCTCGCGGCCCGGGGTGCGCAGGTTCCACCGGCGGATCGCGAACCGGAACAGGACGTAGTAGATCACCGCGTAGACGAGGCCGACGACGATGAGCAGCAGCGGCTGCTCGGCGATGCGGTAGTTGAGGATGAAGTCGAACAGGCCCGCGGAGAAGCTGAACCCGTCGCGGATGCCGAGGGCGTTGACGACCGCCAGCGAGGTGCCGGTCAGCACGGCGTGCATGACGTACAGCGGCCACGCGACGAACATGAATGCGAACTCCAGCGGCTCGGTGACGCCGGTGAGGAACGCGGTCAGCGCCACCGAGAACATGAGGCCGAACGTCGCCTTGCGGGCTGCGGGCTTGGCCTCCTGCGCCATCGCCAGGGCCGCGGCGGGCAGCGCGAACATCATGATCGGGAAGAAGCCGGTCATGAACGCGCCCGCGGTCGGGTCGCCGGAGAGGAACCGAGCGATGTCGCCGTGCACGACCTCGCCGCCGGCGGGCTGGAACGAGCCGAGCACGAACCACGGCACCGAGTTGAGGATGTGGTGCAGGCCCAGCGGGATGAGCAGGCGGTTGAGCGTGCCGTAGACGAACCCGCCGATGACGGTGTTCTGGCTGACCCACTCGCCGACGCCGGTCAGGCCGGTGTCGAACGCCGGGTAGATGAACGACATGACGACCGACAGGGCCAGCGCGGCGA
This sequence comes from Piscicoccus intestinalis NBRC 104926, assembly GCF_001515525.1. GTDB lineage: Bacteria > Actinomycetota > Actinomycetes > Actinomycetales > Dermatophilaceae > Kineosphaera > Kineosphaera intestinalis. The sequence continues at coordinate 1,802 of NZ_BCNQ01000192.1, forward strand.
AGGCGGTGATGATCGGCACGAACCGGCGGCCGCCGAAGAACGCGAGGTAGTCGGGCAGTTTGATGCGGTGGTAGCGCTGCCACAGGAACGCCGCGATGAGCCCGACGAGGATGCCGCCGAGCACCCCGAAGTTGATGAGTTCCTGCTTCTCCCCCTCCGCCGCCGGGCCGAGGATGTACGGGCTCATCGCGTCACCGACGCTCTTGTACGTCAGGTAGCCGACGACCGCCGCGAGCGCCGTCGAGCCGTCGGAGCGGCGCGCCATGCCGATCGCGACGCCGAGCGCGAACAGCAGCGGCAAGTTGTCGAACAGCGCGCTGCCGCCCGCGCCGATGACCGCGGCGACCGGGCCCCAGTTCAGGCCGTCCGCGCCGAGCATGTCGTCGGAGCCGAGCCGCAGCATGAGACCGGCCACCGGCAGCGCGGCGATCGGGAGCATCAGGCTGCGGCCGAACTTCTGCAGTCCCGCGAGGTTCATCCTGCGGCGACCGGAGGTCTCGTCGGCGATGGTCATGGCGGTCCTTCCGTGCGGTCTGCGCCGGTCCCGGAGCCGGAACGGCCCCGGCGGTCGGCGCGGACGAGCCGCCTGCGACCACCGGTGTTGCGATACACCGCCCATGGTGGTGGGCCCGGGCCGTCGCACTGGGGAACCGGCCCGCTTCCGGCACTGGCGTGTCGCTCCGAGCGTGTCGCGATGCGGGGCCTGCCCGGAACGCGGACACCGCTTCATCGGGACTCGGACGCCCGGCAGCCTGCGGCGTCGGGGATGATTGGATCGGATCGTGGGCCCCGTGAGCCGGGGCCGTCCCGCACCGACCACGCCGGAAGGACCATGACATGAGCAAGGCTTCGGACATCCTCGCCGCCCTCGGCGGCGCCGACAACATCACCGAGATCGAGCCGTGCACGACGCGGCTGCGCACGGAACTGCAGGACGCGGCGCGCGTCGACGAGGCGGCGCTCAAGCGCGCCGGGGCGCACGGTGTGATCTCGGCCGGCAACGTCGTGCAGGTCGTCGTCGGCCTCGACGCCGAGAACCTCGTCGACGAGATCAACGACCTCATGTGAGTTCTTTACGACGAGAAGGGGGTTCGGACCATCACGGTCCGAGCCCCCTTCGTCGTGTCGGGTTGTGACGCCGCAGCGCTACAACGTGAGCCCGACGAGCACCGGCTCGTTGACGAGCCGCACCCCGAAGGCCTCCTGCACGCCGTCGCGCACGTGCCTCGCGAGCGCGAGCAGGTCGTCGGCGCTCGCGTCGCCGCGGTTGGTCAGCGCGAGGGTGTGCTTGGTCGACAGCGCCGCGGGCCCGGGCATGCCGTAGCCCTTGCCGAACCCGGCCCGGTCGATGAGCCAGGCGGCGCTCGACTTCACGGTTTCGTCGGCCCCCGGGAAGCCGGGCGGGGCGACGTCCGGCCCCAGGCGCGCCGCCACCCGCTCGCGCAGCTGCTCGAACTGCGCGGTCGACAGGATCGGGTTGGTGAAGAACGACCCGCAGCTCCACGTGTCGTGGTCGGCGGCGTCGAGCACCATGCCGCGCTTGTGTCGTTGTTCCAATACAGCCTGGCGGGCGTCGGCCAGCGGCACGCGGGCACCCAGCTCGACGCCGAGCCCGCGGGCGAGGTCGGCGTACGCGATCGGCGTGGACAGGTCGGCGATCTCGAGTTGGAAGAGCACCTCGAGCACGACGTAGCGGGGGCTGGCCCCGTCCATCGCGCCCTTGAATCGCGAGTGGCGGTAGGAGAACTCGCATTCGGAGGCGGTGAACGTGCGGATCGCGGCGGCGTCGCGGTCCCAGACCCGCACCCGCGCGATCGTCTGCGAGACGTCCTGTCCGTAGGCGCCGACGTTCTGCACGGGCGTCGCGCCGACGAGCCCGGGGATGCCGGACAGCGCCTCGATGCCCGCCCAGCCGCGGTCGACCGCGTGGGCGACGACGTCGTCCCACACCTCACCGGCGGCGATGCGCACGGTCGCGCCGGAGCAGTAGTCGGCGGATTCGACGTCGATGCCGCGCGAGGCGATCCGCACGACGGTGCCCTCGAAGCCGGCGTCGGCGACGAGCAGGTTGGAGCCGCCGGAGAGCACGAGCAGCGGCTCGCCCGCCTCGTCGGCCTGCCGCACGGCGTGCACGATCTCGTCGGCGTCGGAGGCGGTGACGAACCGGCGCGCGGGCCCGCCGACCCGCATCGTCGTCAGGTCCGCCAGCCGCGGGTGCTTGCTCACGAGGAGGGGGTGGAGTCGGCGGGGGCCGCGGCCGCGTCGGCGGGCTCAGCGGGACCGGCGTCGGTGGCCTCTGCGGCGGGGGCCGTGGAGACGACGGCGAGCGCGCGGCCGAGCACTTTCGCGCCGCCGCTGGTGACGGCGAGCTCGACGGTGGCGCGGCCCGCCTCCGCGTCGACCTTCTTGACGGTGCCGCTGACCTGCACGGTGGCGCCGGTGTCGCGGGGGACGACGACCATCCCGACGAACTTCGTGCCGTACTCGAGGATGCGGGCCGGGTCGCCGCACCAGGCGCTGACGCACTCGACCGCGGCGCCCATCGTGAACATGCCGTGGGCGATGACGTCGGGCAGCCCGACTCCCGTGGCGAAGCGCTCGTCCCAATGGATCCGGTTGCGGTCGCCGCTGGCGCCGGCGTAGTGCACGAGGCGCGCGCGGTCGACGGCGATCTCCAGAGGCGGCAGGGTGTCGCCGACGGCGACCGCTTGCAGGTCGGTGCTTTCGGTGGTCACGAGTCGGCCCCCCGCACGATGAGGCTGGAGGTGACGGTGGTGCGTGGCTGCCCGTCGGTGGTGGCGAGCTCGACGCGTGTGGTGACCATCGCGTTGCCGGCGACCTCGCGCACGCGGTCGACGTGCAGGGTGCCGACGACCTCGTCGCCGGCGGTCAGCGGCGCGTGGTGGGTGAACTTCTCCTCGCCGTGCACGACGCGGGTGAAGTCGATCTGGGCCTGCGGGTCGGCGATGAACTGGGCCTCGACCCGCTGCGCGAGCACGACCGCGAAGGTCGGCGGCGCGATGACGTCGCGGTGGCCGGCCGCGCGGGCGGCCTCGACGTCGTGATGCAGCGGGCTGTGGGCGCCGAGCACCTGCGCGAAGTCGCGGATGTGCTCCCGGCCCACCTGGTAGGGCGCCCCCGGTGGGTAGGTGCGGCCCTCGAAGGAGGCGTTGACTGGCATGGCGACTACCTTAGGGCGCGGCAACGGCCGCCACCCTCAAGGGCGACGGCCGTGGCGGTCTACGACGAGCTGGTGCGGGCCCGCAGGGCTGTCGCACCCGAGGAGCCGGCGGACCGGCTCCGGGCGGCGCGCGTCAGCGGGTCTCGCGGTGCGCGGTGTGCTTGCCGCAGTTGGAGCAGAACTTTGCCAACTCGAGCCGGTCGGGGTCGTTGCGGCGGTTCTTCTTCGTGATGTAGTTGCGGTGCTTGCACTCCACGCAAGCAAGCGTGATCTTGGGGCGGACCTCACTGGTCTTGCTGGCCACAGGACTACCTGTCTTTCTGCGCGGTCGGGCGTGTGCAGCGGCGCCCGGAGTCGGGCACACCGACTCACCAGAGTACGTGACATGGTGATGAACCGGAAAAGCGCTGGTAGCGAGGGCGGGAGTCGAACCCGCGACACCACGATTATGAGTCGTGTGCTCTAACCACCTGAGCTACCCCGCCGCGGGCCTGGCGGCACCTGCGCCGACGCGGCCCGGGCCGCGAAGGAGGTGCTGACAGACCTGAGCCCCGATAGGGAATCGAACCCTAGACCTTCTCCTTACCATGGAGACGCTCTGCCGACTGAGCTATCGGGGCGAGCCAGCCGCGCAGTGGCGCGCTGACATGCAGGGAAGACCATACCCGAGAGCCCACCCCCGTGCGAAATCGGCCTCCCCAGCGAGTGAACCTCACCGAACGTCCCTGAAAACTGCGTGTCATGGTCGGAGCTGCGGCATGGACTGCAGTTCTCACCGCGACACGCAGTTCTCAGCGACGTTGGGGGCGGTCAGAAGGTCAGTCGTCGATGCCGCGGGCCGCGAGGGCCTCGCCGACGCGGTCGGCGTGGCGCACGGCGCGCACGACGAGCGGAGTCAGCAGGGTGTCGGGGGTCAGGCGCATGCCGCGCGCCTGACGGGCCTCGCGCACGACGCGCAGGCCGTCGAGCAGCACCGGCACCGACCGGATCGCCAGGGCGATGACGAGCCCGACGCGCTCGGGGTCGATGCCGATCCGCCGCGCCGGCACGACGATGCGCACGATGGCGTCGGTCATGTCCGCGACGCGGGTGGTCGCGGAGACGAGCGAGGCGGCGGTCACCGCGACGACGAGCCCGCCGACGACGACGTAGGCCCGCTCCCAGCCCGCGAGCCACGCCTGCACAGGCGTGAGCACGAGCACGATCCAGCGCAGCGGCCACACCAGCCGACCCAGGCCGCGCAGTCCGAGCCCGGCCCACAGCCCGACCGCCACGACGATCAGCGCGCCCGCGGTGACGACCTCCCAGCGGGCCGCGAGCAGCAGCGCGGTGGTCGCGGCGAGCAGCACCGCGAGCTTGACCCCGGGTCGGGCCCGGTGCACCGCCGAGTCACCGGCGACATAGACGCCGATCACGACTCGTCCATGAGCCGGCGGTAGCGCTCCAGCGACTCCTGCGGCGGCCCGTCGGCGGCCACGCGGCCGGCGTCGATGACGACCACCCGGTCCCAGTCGGCGAGCAGCTCCAGCTGGTGGGTCACGAGCACGACCTGCTGGTCGAGCCCGGCCATCAGCCGGGTGATCTCGCGCGCGTTGCGGCGGTCCAGCAGCGTCGTCGGCTCGTCGGCGACGAGCACCGAGGGCTGTGTGACGAGCACGGCCGCGAGCGCGAGCAGCTGTTTCTGCCCGCTGGAGAGCTGGTGTGCGGGGTGATCGGCGTGGTCGGCGAGCCCGAAGCGCGTCAGCGCCTCGCGCACGCGCGCGGCGCGCTCGGCCCGGTCGAGCCGGTGGCGGCGCAGCGAGAAGTCGACGTCCTCGGCGACCGTCGGCATGACGATCTGCGCCTCGGGGTCAGGAAAGACGAACCCGACCCGGCGCCGCACCGCCGCCCCCTGCCTGGCCACGTCGAGCCCGTCGACGCCGACCCGCCCGCGGCTCGGGCTGATGAGGCCGTTGATCATCCGCGCCAACGTCGACTTGCCGGAGCCGTTCGCGCCGACGATGCCGACGCGCCGCTCGCTCAGCGTCAGGTCGATGCCGCGCAGCACGACTCGCTTTCCGTAGGAGTGGTGCACCCCCTCGAACGTGATCACGGCCCGACCCTACGGGCCAGCAGGGCCAGGGCCTGACCGCCTCCGATGGCGCAGGTGGCGAGGCCGTAGGCCGCGCCGGCGTCGACGGGCGGCGCGGAGGCGGTGACGAGCCGGGAGAAGAGCCGCACGACGAGCAGCGCGCCCGAGGCACCCCAGGGGTGGCCGAGGGCGATCGCGCCGCCCCACGCGCAGACGCGCTCGGCGTCGGCGCCGAACGGATCGAGCCCGAGGGCGTCGGTGCACGCGAGCACCTGCGCCGCGAAGGCCTCGGTGATCTCGAACGCCGCGACCGCCTGCAGCGGCTC
>NZ_BCNQ01000193.1 GCF_001515525.1 Piscicoccus intestinalis NBRC 104926
CGCGACCAGCGTGCGCGCGCCGGTGCGGGCGGCGAGGTCGGCGAGCAGCCGGTCGTAGGTCGTGCCGCCGGCGGCCTCGAGCACGGCGGTGAGCAGCAGGTAGCCGCCGCTGCTGTACCGGTACCCGCCGGGGGAGCCGGTGACGGCGTCGCACAGCTGCGCGGCGGCCTCGCTGGCCGGCCCGGGTCGGGCGACGTCGAGGGCGTCGGGCGGCGACCCGGCTCCGGCGGTGTGGTGGATGAGGTCGCGGACCGTCACGTCGTTGAGCCGGGTTGTGGCGCAGGGGAGGTGAAGGTATCGGTCGAGGGTTGCGTCGAGATCGAGGGCGCCGCGTGCGGCGAGATCGGTGGCGACGGAGGCGGCGACGGGCTTGGCGAGCGACCCCCACAGCCCGCGGGTGTCGGGGGAGTAGGCGTGGCCGGAGCCGTCGACGCCGGTGGCCCCGCGGTGGGTCGTGCCGTCGGCGGTGACGACGGCGTACGCGCCGCCGGGAGCGCCGGTGCGGTGCAGGTGGTCTCGCCACAGGCCGTCGAAACTTGCATCGCTGGTGGTGCCCGATCGCCAGGGAGCCGCCGCGAAGCCGGCCGCGAGCAGACCGAGCAGGGCGGCGAGCAGCCCGGCGACGAGCCACCATCGAGAAAACCGTATGGACATACGGTGACGTTACCGTATGGCAATACGGTGGTCGGGCTACTGTGGTGCGCATGCCTCGAGACGCCGACCGCGACGGCCGCCGCGCCGACCTCGCCGACGCCGCCCTGTCGATCGCCCTCGACCAGGGCCTCGACCGGGTGACGGTGCCGCGCATCGCGGCCGCCGCCGGGGTCTCGGTCGGGCTCGTGCAGCACTACTTTCCGGCGAAGGCCGACCTCGTCGTCGTCGCGTACGAGCGCCTCGGCGCCCGGGTCGACGAGCGGGTGGCGGCGATCGTGCAGGCGGGGGAGTCGGCGGGCGGCACGATCCGGCAGATGATGGGCGCGGCCCTGGAACAGTTCCTCCCCCTGGACGACGCGCGCCGCGAGGAGGGCCGCGTGCGGATGGAATTCGCGTCCCGGGCCCTCCGAGACGACGCGCTGTCCCGCGTCGCCGCCGACCTTCGCCGCCGCCTCGAGGAGCGCCTCGCCGCCGCCGTCGACAACGGCCGCGAGTGCGGGGAGACCGCCCCTGGAATCGTCGCGGGCGACGCCGCCGCGGAACTGCTCGCCCTCGGCGACGGGCTGGCCGTGGCGGGTCTGCTCGGGGGTGACCCCGGGCGGGCTCGACGCCTGGTGTCGCAGGCCGTCCTGCGGACGTTGCCGGGTGCATGCCGACGCGGCTGAGTGCCTCCAGGATCGTCAGCGGGGCTCGGGAGCGCAACGCGGAACGACGGCGCACGATCGCGACTCTCAGCGCGACCTGACCCGGCTCACCGGGCGTCATTGCCTGGTCAGGGTGTCGAGGGTCTCGACGCGCCCGCCGTGGGACCGGTTAAGGGTTCGACGGGGGACCGCCCGGATGAGAACCTGGTGGTGATATGACGAACACCCACCCCACCACTCACGGCTCCGGCCTCTTCGACGCCAGGGCATCCGCGCTGTCCGACTCCGACGACTGGCACGAGCGCGACCCCGACTTCAACGCCTACGACGGCGACCAGCTCGAGCGCGAGGAGCGCGCGGCGATGCGGCGCGTCGCGGGGCTGTCGACCGAGCTCGAGGACGTCACCGAGGTCGAGTACCGGCAGCTGCGCCTCGAACGCGTCGTGCTCGCCGGCGTGTGGAGCGAGGGCAGCGTGCAGGAGGCCGAGAACAGCCTCCGGGAGTTGGCCGCGCTGGCCGAGACCGCGGGCTCCACCGTGCTCGCCGGCGTGCTGCAGCGCCGGGTGCGCCCCGACGCCGCCACGTACCTCGGCTCCGGCAAGGCCGAGGAGCTGCGCGACATCGTCGCCGACGAGGGCGCCGACACCGTGATCTGCGACTCCGAGCTTGCGCCCAGCCAGCGGCGCGCCCTGGAGGACATCGTCAAGGTCAAGGTCATCGACCGCACCGCGCTGATCCTCGACATCTTCGCCCAGCACGCCAAGAGCCGGGAGGGCAAGGCGCAGGTCGAACTCGCCCAGTTGCAGTACCTGCTGCCGCGCCTGCGCGGTTGGGGTGAGTCGATGAGCCGGCAGGCCGGTGGCCGGGTCGCCGGCGGTGAGGGCATCGGTTCGCGCGGCCCCGGTGAGACGAAGATCGAGCTCGACCGGCGCCGCATCAACACGAAGATCGCCAAGCTGCGCCGCGAGATCCGGCACATGAAGACGACCCGCGACACCAAGCGCTCCGGCCGCCGCGCCGGGCACGTGCCGGCCGTCGCGATCGCCGGGTACACCAACGCGGGCAAGTCCTCGCTGCTCAACCGCCTCACCGGAGCCGGGGTGCTCGTCGAGAACGCGCTGTTCGCCACCCTCGACCCCACCGTGCGACGCACCGAGACCCAGGACGGGCGGCCGTACACGCTCGCTGACACCGTCGGGTTCGTGCGCTCGCTGCCGCACCAGCTCGTCGAGGCGTTCCGCTCGACGCTGGAGGAGGTCGCCGACGCCGACCTGCTGTTGCACGTCGTCGACGGGTCCCACCCCGACCCCGAGGGCCAGATCTCCGCGGTGCGTGCGGTGCTCGCCGACGTCGACGCCACCGATGTGCCCGAGATTGTCGTCGTCAACAAGGCCGACGCCGCCGACCCCGAGGTGCTGGACCGGCTCCGGCGGCACGAGCAGCGCTGCTTCGTCGTCTCCGCCCGCACCGGCGCCGGACTGCCCGAGCTGCGCGACGCGATCGACGCGGCGCTGCCTAAGCCACAGATTCCGTTGACGCTGCTCGTGCCGTACTCGCGCGGGGACGTCGTCAACCGGCTGCACACCGACGCCGAGGTGCTCGCCGAGGAACACACCGCCTCCGGCACGCGCCTGGAGGTCAAGGTCGCCGAGCATCAGGTCGACGCCCTGCGCGAGTTCGAGGTCGCCGCGGTCTGATTCGAGTGGTCGTCGGCCGGCTCAGGGGATCGAGCCGCGCGGCTTCATCTCGGTGCCGGTCGCTCTGGGACGGAGCGATAATCGCCGAGTGACATTCGGCGCCTTTTCATCTCCGGGCCACCCGATCGTCGTCGGTGGTGGTCGAGGCTGACGGCATGGTCGACCTCTCCCGACGTACCGTCCTCAGCGGCGCCCTCGGTGCGGGCGTCCTCGGCGTCGCCTCCGCGGACCCATCCGCCGCCCGACCGGTCCGATCCCAAACTCCGGGGCTGGTCACCGCCCGCCCGAGCTTGCCCAGCGGGTGGCAGTCGGGCGATGTGACCGACGGATCCGCCATCATCTGGTCGCGCACCGACCGCCCCTCCCGCCTCGTCGTGCGGATCGGCCGCGGCCAGAACGCGCGCATGATCCGCGGACCGTGGGCTACCCCGCGGACCGACTTCACCGCGCAGGTCGACGTGCGCGGCCTGGCTCCCGGGCGCGAGTACGACTATCGAGTGCACTTCGAGGATCTCAGTGGGGAGGCCGGCGAAGTGGGCATCGGGAGCCTCCGCACCGCTTCCGAGAACACGGCCGCGACGAGCTTCGTGTGGACCGGTGACACCGCCGGCCAAGGGTGGGGTATCAACCCCGACCTCGGCGGCATGGTCGGTTACCGCCCTATGCACGAACTGCGGCCCGATTTCCTCATCCACTCCGGCGACAACATCTACGCCGACGGTCCCATCACCGAGAAGGTCACCGAGCCCGACGGCCAGGTGTGGCGCAACATCGTCACGACCCAGGTCGCCAAGGTCGCCGAGACCCTCGACGAGTTCCGCGGCCGCTACCGATACAACCTCCTAGACGACAACATCCGCGCGATGTACGCCGACGTCCCGGTGATCTCGCAGTGGGACGACCACGAGACGACGAACAACTGGTACCCCGGCGAGATTCTCACCGACGACAGATACACAGAACAGCGGGTGGACGTGCTCGCCGCGCGGGCCCGACAGGCATTCTTCGAATACATGCCGATCTCGCACCGGTACCGTGACCGCGCCCGTGGGCCGCAGCCGCGGATGTACCGCGCGGTGAAGCGTGGCCCGCTCCTCGATGTCTTCAGCCTCGACATGCGCACCTACCGCGGGCGTAACACCGCTGGTCTCGAGGGTCGGCGCACCGCATTCCTCGGGGAGGCTCAAGTCGAATGGCTGCTGCGCGAACTGAGCGCTTCGAAGGCCACATGGAAGGCGATCGCCGCCGACATGCCGATCGGGATCATCGTCCCAGACGGTGACATCGCCATCGAGGCCATTGCCAACCGCGATCCCGGTGCGCCTCTTGGGCGCGAACTCGAGATCGCGTATCTGCTGAGCCAGATCAAGAAGCGGGGCATCCGCAATGTCGTCTGGTTCACCGCCGATGTGCATTACTGCGCCGCGCACTACTACGACCCCGACAAGGCGGCCTTCAGCGACTTCGACGGCTTCCACGAGTTCGTCGCCGGACCCATCAGCGCCGGCGGTTTCGGGCCCAACGACATGGACGCGACGTTCGGTCCTCAGGTGCTTTTCCAGGGCCTGCCGGCGAGGGTCAACCAGTCGCCGCGGGACCAGAAAGCCATGTTCTTCGGCTACGTGCAGATCGATGGTGCCGGCGAGATGACCGTCTCGCTGCGCAACGGTCTCGGCGAGGTGCTGCACACGACGACGTTGGAGCCGTCCGGCCTCTAGGGAGTCTTCGAGTGACCGCTCGGTGTGCGTCGAGCGGTCACTCGTCTCGGATCTCAGAACGGGGCTCCGTTGACCTGCGGAAACGCCGGTTCGCGTCGGGGTGACCTCTCGTGAGAGGTCACCCCGACACGGCTCACCGCGTGAGCACGATCCGCCCGCGCAGGCCGCCCTTCTCCAGGAGCCGGTGCGCCTCGACCGCCTCGCCGGCGGGCAGCGTCGTCGCGATCCGGGCCGTCAGCCGCCCCTCCTGCGCCTGCTCCCGCAGGCGGTCGAGCTTGGCGTGCTCGCGGGCGTACTGCGGCACGAACGTTTTCGAGCTGACGATGCCGCGCTCGTCGGTGACCGGAGAACCGCGCGCCGACGAGGCGATCCGGCCGCCGTCGCGCACTGCGGTCGCGTTCTGCACGACCCGGCCCGCGGTATCGACCAGGCCGTCGACCCCGCCGGGCGCCTGCTCGCGCACGAGCGCGGCGTAACCGTCTCCGCGCGGCAGCACGACGTGCGCCCCGAGGCTGCGGACCAGCTCCTCGTCCTTGGGCGCCGCGTCGGCGATCACCCGCACGCCGTCGGCCACCGCAAGCTGCACCGCGTACCCGCCGACCGCGCCCGCCGCCCCGACGACCGCGATCGTCGCCGCCTCCGGCAGCTGCAGCAGATCGAGGGCCATCCGCGCGGTGAGACCGTTCATCGGGATCGTCGCGGCCTGCTCATGCGACAGCCCGGACGGCATTCGCACCACCGACTCGGCCGGGCACGACCTGCTCGGCGTAGCCGCCGCGGGTGCCCGACGTGGCGATGACCGCCATGACGTCGTCGCCGACGTCCAGGTCGGTGTCGGTGCCGGCGCCGATCGCGTCGACGATGCCCGCGGCCTCCATCCCCGGCACGTACGGCGGGGGAGCGTCGCTGACGAACGCCAGCCCGCGGCGCACCATCGTGTCGACCGGGTTGACGGTCGCGGCGCGCACCCGCACGCGCACCTCGCCCGGTCCCGGCTCCGGCACCGGCACCTCTAGCGCCCGCAGCACCTCCGGCCCGCCGAACTCGGTCAGGCCCATCGCCGACATGTCGCTCACCGGTGTCCTCGCTCTCGTCGGTCGGCGCCCTGCCCGAAGGCGGGGCCTAAGCCCGTTGCGCGCGTCACGGCCGCAGCAGCGCCTTGATCGCGCGGCGCTCGTCCATCGCCTGGTACGCCTCGGCGACCTTGTCGAGGGGCAGTTCGAGGTCGAAGACCTTGCCCGGATCGATGCTGCGCGCCCAGATGCGATCGATGAGATCCGGCAGGAAGCGGCGCACCGGCGCCGGCCCGCCGTGCAGGTGCACCCCGGAGAAGAACAGCTGCTGACCCGGGAGCTCGACGTCGTGGGAGACGCCGACGAAGCCGACGTGCCCGCCCGCCCGGGTCGAGGAGATCGCCTGCGTCATCGACTGCTGGGTGCCGACGGCCTCGATGACGCTGTGCGCGCCCAGCCCGTTCGTCAGCTCCTTGACGTGCTCGACGCCCTCGTCGCCGCGCTCGGCGACGATGTCGGTCGCGCCGAACTCCGTCGCCAGCTTCTGCCGCGACTCGTGCCGCGACATCGCGATGACGCGCTCGGCGCCGAGCGCGCGGGCCGAGAGGATGCCGAGGAGGCCGACCGCACCGTCTCCGACGACGGCCACAGTCTTGCCCGGCTCCACGGCGGCCGCGACGGCGGCGAACCAGCCGGTGCCGAGCACGTCGGAGGCGGCGAGCAGGCTCGGCAGCAGGTCGTCGGAGGGGTACTCGGGGGTCGCGACGAGCGTGCCCTGCGCGTTGGGGATGCGCACGTACTCGGCCTGGCACGTGCTCATGAACTCGCGGTGCACGCAGTGGGACTGGTAACCGGCCCGGCAGATCTCGCACGTGTTGTCGGAGGTCGCGAACGAGCCGATGACGAACTGTCCGGGCGTGACCGACGTGACCTCGCTGCCGACCTCCTCGACGACCCCGACGTACTCGTGGCCCATCGGGTGCGGTTCCTTGACGGGCTCGGCACCCCGGTAGGCCCACAGGTCCGAGCCGCACACGCACGTGACGACGGTGCGGATGATCGCGTCGGTCGGCGCCGTGATCGTCGGCTCGGGAACGTCCTCGATCCGGATGTCCCCCGGGGCGTGAATGATGGTGCCGCGCATGGCGGGTCTCCTCTGTGTCAGTAGAGCCGTGTCGGGTAGCTGTGTCGTGGAGCCGTGTTGTAGAGCCGGTGGCGCGCCTGGGTGGTTTCGCATGTCGAACGCCGCAGCCGAGCATCACACACGCACCGGTGCGCTGCCAGGTCCCGGGAGTACACCCCTGATCCATCCACAGGCGCTCCCGGCGCGATACCGCCGTCCACAGGCCCCGGGTGAGGCGGCGGCACGTTGTCGGTGCGCTCGCCTACTCTGAGTCGGTGCCTTCCACCTCCCGCCGCCCGCAGCGCGACGCCGACGCTCGCCA
>NZ_BCNQ01000194.1 GCF_001515525.1 Piscicoccus intestinalis NBRC 104926
CCTGGCGCCGGCCCGCGCCGCCGCGGCGCGGTGGCTCGACGGCACGCTGCGCGCCGGCGGCGGCTTCGTGCGCTGCGGGCCGCGACGCTTTCCGGGTGGGCTGGCCCAGCAGGGCTGGCGCGACAGCCTCGACCCCGCGCGCGACGCCAACGGCGGCGGGATCGTGCGCCCCGACGGCTCGATGCCGACCGCGCCGCTGGCCGACGCCGACTCACAGGCCGTCGCGATCGCGGCGCTCGACGCGCTGACGCGCCTCGATGGTCCTGGGGCGCGGGGCTGGTCCCAGCGCGCTGCGCAGTTGCGGGCGCGCGTGCAACGGGTGTTCACGCCCGAGGTGCTCGCGCTCGACGGCGTCGACCGGCCCGTCTCCGGGGCGGGGTCGCAGCTGGGCTGGCTGCTGTGGGCGGGCGCCCTCGACGCACCGAGCACCGACCGGGCCGTCGCGCGACTCACCCGCGATGACGTGCTGACGCCGTTCGGCGTGCGCACGCTGGCCGCGACGCATCCGGCGTTCCGCGTCGACGGCTACCATCGCGGCGCGATCTGGCCGTTCGACTCGTGGCTCGCGTGGGGTGGGCTGCGGCGCGTGGGCGCTCTCGACGCCGCCGACCGCGTGCGTGGCGGGGTGCTGCGGGCGCTCGACCAGCTGGGCCGGTACCCGGAGCTGTACGCCGTCGACCGAGACCGGGCGCGACCGAGGGTTGGACCGAGGGTGCGGCCGATCGAGGTCGCCAACCGCGTGCAGGCGTGGACGGTCGGGGCCCGGCTCGCCCTCGAGACCGGCTGGGACGGACGGGTGTGACGTCGAGGGCTGGTGACCGGCCGCCTCAGCGTGCGTCGCGCAGGCCGTCGAACACCTCCTCGGTCCACACGTGGGCCCGCACGAGCGAGTAGCGCTGGTGCGCGGCGCGCAGGTAGGCGTCGCCGTCGCCCTCGTCGGGATCGACGAGCCCGATGTCGCGCAGCATCGTGACGACCGGGGTGAACTCCTCGGCGTACCACCGGCACGCGGCGTGTGAGGCGGTCAGCACCGTCTGCTCGCGGAACATCAGGCGGGCCGACCAGGCCTCGACCATCTCGGCGAGGCCCGGGTAGTTCCAGGCGTCGGCGCACACGACCTCGCGCCGGGCCAGCCGGTCCAGCGGAACCCGCTCGAGGAAGATCCGGTGTAGCTCCGCGGCGGCCAGGTCGCGTCGGCCTCCGATCGGTGGGGGTTCGATGGCGGTGGCGACGACGGTCACCTCCGCGTCGACGACCGTCTCACCGAGGGCGCGCAGCACCGAGACGCGGTGGTGACCGTCGCGCACGAAGTACTGGTCGCCGACCCGGTACACGTCGATCGGCGGCAGCGCCTGGCCGCGGCGGACCGCCTCCGCGATGCGCTCCCAGCGAAACCGGCTGCGTCCGGAGGTCGGTCGGAACTCGGGGTCGAAGTCGCGCACCTTGTCGACCGAGCCGACGATCTTGTCGAGGCCGATGACCTGCACGCCGATCGCGCGTTCGCCGCGGTGGCCGAGGGCGTCCAGCACCTCCGACAGCGACAACGCGCGGCCGTCGCGGCCCGTGAGGCGGTGGCCGAGGCTGGCCATCCGCTGCTGACGCCGCACGCGCAGGAAGTCGGCCTCGGCGTCGGCGCGCGGTGATCCGCTGTCCATCGGCATGCCCGTCTCCTTATGGCTGGTCGACGCGCCCGTGACGCGTCAGTTCGAAGACGGCGAACGGGACGACGTTGCGGACGATCGTGCGGCCCAATCGCCGGTCGGGTCGGGGTCGGCCGTGCGGGTGGATGTGCCCGTGGACGTGCACCGCGGGCTGCAGCCGATCGATGAGGCCGGGCAGGGCCTCGATCCCCTGGTGGGCCCGGTCCTCCTCGTCGCCGCAGTGCCGCGGGGGTGCGTGGGTGAGCAGCAGATCGAGGCCCGGGCGGTCGCGGTCCGCCCGCCCGACCGGGCCCGTTCGGCGCACCCGACTCGCGCGGTCCAGCCGGGTTGCGCGCTCGACGCGGCGCGCGAGCCGCATCGCATTCCAGCGGTATTGGTCCTGCGAGTACTGGTGGGGGCCGGGCCGGTAGCGCACGCAGCCGCCGAGCCCGGCCACGCGCAGCCCGGCCGCGTCGACGACGCGTCCGTCGATGTCGACGCCGCCGCGCGGCCGAGGGTCGGGCACCGGCATCCCGGCGTGCAGGTGCAGGCCCGAGCGCGCGGCCCGAGCCGGTGAACGCGCGGGGTCGTGGTTTCCGGGCACGAACAGCAGCGGCGCGTCGAGCGCGGAGGCGAGGAACTCCAGGTAGTCCCACGGCAGGTCACCGGCGCTGACCACCAGGTCGGGACGCAACTCGCGCACGCGCGCATTCCACAGCCACTCGCTGGTCTCGTCCGCCACGGCAAGGATCCGGACCATTGGGGCAGATTATCCGGGCCGCCCGCGCTCGGCCTCTGGGCGCGTCGGCATCTCGGCCTGGGCGGCCCGGAGGCTCGGGCGGCAGACGGTTGCTCAGCCGTCGGTGCCTAGGACCGGTCCTGACTGCGGGCGCGGGCCTGAAGGCCGCGGACCTCGTCGACGAATTCGGGCACGGGGCCGACGACGTCGAGGTCGGGGGCGATCTGCTGGATGGGCAGCGGCGCGACGGGGCCGGGCGGCACGCCCCACTCCCGGTGCCAGGCGGTGAGCTGTTCGCTGGAGGTGGCGTAGACGATCCGGCCGAGGCCCACCCACGCGTGCGCCGCGGCGCACATCGGGCAGTGCTCCCCGGAGGTGTAGACGGTGGCGGCCCGCCGCTGGTCGGGGCCGAGGTGTGTGGCCGCCCAGCGCGCGGCCGCGAATTCGGGGTGCTGGGTGGCGTCGCCTCCGGCGACGTGGTTGTGGTCCTCGAAGCGCACCTGCCCGTCCGCGTCGACGAGCACCGAACCGAACGGCTCGTCACCCGATTCCAGTGCGGCGCGGGCCAGGTCGACCGCCCGGCGCACGTGCGCGCGCTCGGCGGGCGACAGGTCAGGGGTGGGCACGGCTTCCTCGGCGGGCTCCATCCGGGCATCGTGCCACGCCGGCCCGAACAGCGCCCCCGTGCGCCCTCGTGCGCCGACGTGCGGCTGCGATCTTCCGCGTTCATCCCCTGCGCGCCGAAGCCTGCGCCGGGGTATCGCCAAATCGACAACCCCGATGCGGTGGTCAGCGCGTCGAGATCACCGAAACCGCAGGTCAGGGGGGTGTCTATGTCGAGCGGCCGAGATCGAGATCGTCGATTTGGCGAATTCCGAGCGGAGCTGCGACCCCGCGGGAGCGTGTGGCGGGCCGGGCGGGGTGCGCGGTCGGGTCCTTAGGCTGGGCGCATGCCCCCGCAGCCTCGACGTCGCGCGCCACGGCCCCGCGTCGTGGCGACCGACCTCGACGGCACGCTGCTCGACCCGCGCGGGGCGGTCACCGCCCGCACCCGCGCCGCGCTGCACCGCATGTGGGACCTCGGCATCGAGACGGTCTTCGTCACCGCCCGCCCGCCGCGCTGGATCGACCCGCTGGCCGATCACGTCGGCGGCCACGGTGTCGTCATCTGCGCCAACGGCGCCTTCGTCTACGAGGTCGCACAGCGCCGCGTCGTCGAGGCCATCGGCATCGCGCACCCGTCGCTGCGCGCCATCGTCGCCGACGTGCGCGCGCACTACCCGAGCGTCGGGTTCGCCGCCGAGCGCCCGGAGGGCATGCACCTGGACCGCTCCTACACCTCCCCGATGCTGCCGCCGCACGCCCACGACGACCCGGCGATCGACCACGGCCCCATCGAGTCGGTGCGCGGCGTCGTCGGCAAGCTGCTCGCCCGCGACCCGGCCGTGCCCGACCTCGAATTCATCGAGGGCGTCGCCGCGCTCGTCGGCGATCGCGGCATCGTCGCCTACTCCGGCGCCGGCGGGCTGGCCGAGATCGGCCCGCCCGGCGTGACGAAGGCGACCGCCCTGGCCCGCTGGTGTTCGCAGCGCCGCATCGACGCCGCCGACGTCTGGGCCTTCGGCGACATGCCCAACGACCTGCCGATGCTGGCCTGGGCCGGGCGCTCGTTCGCCATGGGCAGCGGCCACGAGCAGGTGCGCCAGAGCGCCGACGAGGTGTGCGCCGGCAACGACGACGACGGCGTGGCCCGCGTGCTCGAACAGATCCGCTGACCGCTCACGGCTCCAGGGCGCTCAGCTCGGCGCGCACCTCATCCCGCGCGGCGCCCGCCCGGTCCCGCTCCTGCTCGGCCTCGCCGCAGGCGTCGCGGGCCAGCCGCGCGTCGTCGCGGGTGCGCTCCAACAGCCGCTCGAGCTCGGCCACCCGGGCCTGCGCCCGTTGCGCGGCCTGCTCGGCCTCGGCCACCCCCAGTTCGGCTGCCGTCACGTCACGCTCGGCCGCGGTGAGCCGGTCCCGGACCGCCTCGATCTGCTTGCGCCGCGCCTCTTCCCGCTCGCGTCGCCGCGCCCGCGCGGCCATGCTCGGCTCCGGCACCGACGGGTCCACCGGCTCCTCGACCGGCGGCGGAGTCGGTTCCTGCGCCTTCGCCTTGCCGCCGGTCTTCCCGCGGCCTTTCCCCCGGGTCTTGCGGCGCTTCTCGGAGGCGTCCCGCAGCCCCGGCGGCGGCTCCTTCGGCGGGCGCGGGGGCGCGCTGATCGCGCTGTTCGCGGCCACCGACTGCCGCACGTCGACCTCACCGAGCCCGGCGTACGACAGCGGTTTCGTCAGGCAGCCGCAGACGAGCGCCTCCTGGGCACGGGGGTCGGCGATCGCGGCGATGAGGCTGGCGCGCACCTCCTCCAATACCGCCGCGGACAGCGGCTGGCCCGCGTCGGCGGCGCGCTCGCGCACCCGCGCCTCGACCCGGCTCAACACGCCCGCGCGCTCGGCGCTCAAAGCGCGCATCGCGTCGCCGTCGAGGGCGGCCTGCGCCGCGCGCATGTCTTCGGCGAAGCGGAGGAACTCGCGCAGGTCACTAGGGTCGCTGCGCACGGCGTGATTGATGGCCCAGGCGGCGACCGTCGGCTTGCGCAGCGGCAGCACGAGGATGCTCAGCTGCCAGTCTCCGGCGTCCTTCGCCCGCTGCGACAACTCCTTGCGCAGGTCGACGAACCGGTCGAGCGGCGCGGTGTACAGCTCGTCGATCGCGCCCTCGAAGTCCATCCCGAAATCCTCGCACCGCCGGCACCGGGGCGGACGTGTGGGACCGGCGCGTCGTAGGCTGCCGCCCGGCCCATCACGGGCCGGCCGAACCAGGGGGTGAGCAGCGGTGGCGTCGATCCGGGCCGTGCTGGCCGACACCCGGCCGCTGCGCAACCCGCACTTCCGCCGGCTCTGGCTCGCCAACATCGTCACGGTCATCGGCGCCCAGCTGACCATCGTCGCGGTGCCCGCCCAGATCTACGCGGAGACGGGCTCCTCGGCCTACGTGGGGCTCACCGGGGTCTTCGGGCTGGTGCCGCTCATCGTGTTCGGGCTGTGGGGCGGGGCGCTGGCCGACGCGATGGACCGACGCACGCTGCTCGTCGTCACGACGCTGGGGATCATCGCCACGAGCGTGCTGTTCTGGGCGCAGGCCGCGTTCGGGCTCGGCACCGTGTGGACGCTGCTCGGACTGTTCTCCGTGCAGCAGGCGTTCTTCGCGATCAACCAGCCGACCCGCAGCGCCGTGCTCCCCAAACTGCTGCCCTTCGACCAGCTGCCCGCCGGCAACTCGCTGAACATGACCGTCATGCAGGCCGGCGGCATCGCCGGCCCGCTGGTGGCGGGCGCGCTCATCCCGGTGTTCGGGCTCGCGTGGCTCTACCTCATCGACTCGTTCTGCCTGCTCGCGACGCTGTGGGCGGTGATCCGGCTGCCGCGGCTGCCCGTGGGGGGGCCGGGTCGCGCGACGCCGGGGCTGCGCTCGGTCGTCGACGGCCTGAGCTATCTGCGCACCCAGCCGGTGCTGCTCATGAGTTTCGTCGTCGACGTGATCGCGATGGTCTTCGGCATGCCCCGGGCGCTGTTCCCGCAGATCGCCCACGAGTCGTTCGGCGGCCCGGTCGAGGGCGGTTTCGCGTTCGCGATCCTCTTTGCCGCGATCCCGGCGGGCGCGGTGCTCGGCGGGGTCTTCTCCGGTTGGGTGTCGCGGGTGCAGCGGCAGGGGCTGGCCGTCATCGCGGCGATCCTCGTGTGGGGGCTGGCGATGACCGGCTTCGGCGTGGCCGTGGGCCTCTCGAACGGCCCGTCGACGCCGCTGCTCGCGCTGGCCGCAGGCATGCTCGCGCTCGGCGGCGCCGCCGACATGATCTCCGCGGCCTTCCGCACGAGCATGCTGCAGACCGCCGCCACCGACGCGATGCGCGGCCGGCTGCAGGGCGTGTTCATCGTCGTCGTCGCGGGCGGCCCGCGGATGGCCGACGTCGCCCATGGCGCCGCGGCCGCGAGCGTCGGCACCGCCGTCGCCTCCGCGGGAGGCGGCCTCCTCGTCGTCGTCGGCACCGTCGCCGCGGCCCTGGCCGTGCCCGCCTTCGTGCGCTACCGCCTCGTCGACGGCCGCCCGGTCACGGGCTGACCTGCCCACGGCTTGACCCTGCACCTGGTGGAGGGTTCACCGTGGACCCCATGGACGAGCCTGAACTGCGGATCGGTCAGCTGGCTCAGCGCTCCGGGCTCACCGCCACCGCGCTGCGCTACTACGAACGCGTCGGCCTGCTCGTGCCCGCGGTCGTCGACCCCCGCTCGGGCTACCGGCGGTACGCCCCGAGCCAGGTCGCGACCGCCCGGGTGCTCGCGGGCCTGCGCCGGGTGGGCATGCCGATCGAGTCGATGGCGCTCGTCGTGGAGCACCTGCACGATCCGCGGACGGTGCGTGACCTGGTGGAGGCCCACGTCGAGCGTCTCGAGGCCGCGGCCCGGAACGCGCGTGCGGAGACCGATCGCGTGCTGCGGACCCTGGAACCGGTCGACGCGCCGGTCGAGGTCGGGGCCGCCGCCCTCGCCGCGGCGGTGCGGTCGGTGCGCTTCGCGGCCGGCGACGGCCGCGACGTCGAGGTGCTCGGCGGGATCGCGGTGCGCGCCGGCGCCGGCGGTGTGCGGGTCGCGGCGACCGACCGTTACCGGCTCGCGGTGCGCCGGCTGCCCGGCGCCACGACCGGCTCCTGGGAGGTGGTGCTGCCCCTGGCGGCCGCCGACGAGATCGCCGAGACGTTCGCGGCGCTCGACGGGGCGGCGG
>NZ_BCNQ01000195.1 GCF_001515525.1 Piscicoccus intestinalis NBRC 104926
ACGCCGACGCCGGCAGCAGCGCGCGCACCGCGCCCGCTTCCTGCGCGGATCGGTCTGCGCGCAGCCAGAACTCCCGATCGCGCGCATACGCCGCCGAGCTTTCGTAGTCCCGTTCGGCGGCGGCGATCCGCGCGGGATCGGTGAACCGCGCGGCCGGCACCGGGCGCCCGTCGCGGCGGGCCGCGAAGATCTCCAGCGCGCGCCGCGCGAGCAGCACCGCGCCGTAGCCGTCGACGAGCACATGGTGCGCGAGCAGGCTCCACACGACGCGGTGTTCGCTCAGCACCCACAGCCGCTGGCGGTGCAGCGCACCCGCGCCGAAGCCGATGCCCGAGGCGAGGTCGTCGCGCATCGCGCCGACCGCCTCCGCCCACGGCCGCGGCAGCCCGCGCAGGTCTCGGATCTCGCACCCCGCGCCGTCGACCTCGTGCGGCCGCAGGACGGTGTCGAGCACCCGGGCGCCGCCGTCGGTGTCGACCCGCAGCAACCAGCCGGGTGCCTCGGCGACGGCCTGCTCGATCGAACGCGCCAGCAGCGGCGGGTCGATCGGTGCGCGCGACTCCAGCTCCACCGCCTCCCCGACCGTGTAGCGCGCCGCGGCGTCGGCACCCGCGACGAGGTGCCCGTGCACCACGCCCTCCTGCGAGCGCGTGAGTATCCCCGCGGATCCGGTGGCGGCCGGCTCCGAGTTCACGCCAGCTTCTTCAACGTCGTCTCGAGGCTCTCCAGCGACTTCAGACCGGTCTCGTAGCGGTCGGCGAAGAAGTAGGACAGGCCGTAGGAGTGGCCTGCCTTGACCGCCGGGAGCGCCTGGTACGTCGGCAGTTTCGCCAGTTCGGCCGCGCCTTCGCCCGGCTTGCCCTCGACCGTCTGGTCGTAGAGCACGACGGTGGCGTCCTGCAGTCGACCGAGCTGCTCGGCCGACAGGAAGGTCGCGTTCTGCGTCTTCTCGTTCGCGGAGACCGACGTGAGTTTCGCGCCGGCGTCGGTGAGCACGTCGCCGGGCCAGGAGATCGGCGAGTAGACGTTGACCTCCTCGTAGTAGTCCAGCGGCGCGAACGTGTTGGCCGCGAGCACGTCGGCGTAGGTGCTCTTCAGCTCGGCGGCCTTGGCCTCGTAGGCCTGCTTGGCGGCGCGGGCGTCCTCGCCGTCTCCGAGGGCCTCCGAGATCGCCAGCGTCGCGTCCTTGGTGCTGCCCGAGCCGTCGGAGCGGATGAGCACGGTCGGCGCGATGGAGCTGAGCCGCTGGTACTCGGCCTTCTTCTCGGCGCTGAGCTCGGCCTCGGTGCCGCCGCGCACGAAGCCGATGAGCAGGTCGGGGTTGAGGGAGGCGATCTTCTCGTAGTCGAGGCCGTCGGGGCCGAGCACGATCGGCAGGTCCTTGACCGTCGCGTACTCCTGGGGCAGGAACGAGTCCTCGAGGTCGCCGTCGGCCGTCGCGACCGGCGTGATGCCGGCGCCGAGCAGCGGACCGACTCCGCCTTCGAGGGCGATCGCGCGTTGCGGGGAGGTCGGGATCTGCACCTGGCCGAAGGCGGTCTCGACGGTGCGGGTGGAACCGTCGGCCGCGGCGCCGGAGGAACCCGCGGCCGCGGAGCCGGAACCGGCGGCGGGGCTGTCGGCAGCGGCATCGGAGCCGCAGGCGGCCAGGGACAGTCCGAGCACGAGGGCGCCGGTGGCGGCGAGGGCGCGAGAACGCATGGGTGATGGAGCCTTTCGAGGTGAGGGTCGGGCGGGTGGTTCAGTCGCGGGTGATGAGGGCGACCGCGTCGGAGACGGTGGGGCAGGCCGCGAGGTCGGCGAACTCGACGCGGACGCCGGCCGCACGCCAGGAGTCGAGCAGCCGCATGAGCCGCACGCTGTCGATGCCGAGGCCGAGAAAGTCCTCGTCGGGTTCGATCTCGTGCGGGCTCAGGCCCGCCGAGGCGGCCAGGTCGGCGAGCACGGTCGCCGCGTCGAGGGTGGTGGTCTCAGACGAGGGCATGAGTGGTCCTGTCATCAGTACGGTCCGGCTGATCGGGCTGATCGGGTGAGTCGTCGTCGGCTCGCTCGGCGAACGGTTTGCCGGAGGCGGAGTGGGGACGGCGCGGAACGACGAGCGGGGTGCCGGTCTCGGGGTCGGCGACCACGCGGCACGGCAGGCCGAAGACGTCCTCGACGAGTTCGGCGATGACGACCCGGGCCGGCGCTCCGGCGGCCACGACCCGCCCGGCGCGCATGACGACGAGGTGGTCGGCGTAGCGGGCGGCCAGCCCGAGGTCGTGCAGCACGGCGACGACGCTGCGGCCGCGGGCGACGAGCCCGGCGCAGGCCTCGAGCACATCGACCTGATGGGCGATGTCGAGAAAGCTCGTCGGCTCGTCGAGGAGCACGGCCTGGGTGTCCTGCGCCAGCGTCATCGCGATCCACACGCGTTGCCGCTGACCGCCGGAGAGGTCGGTGAGCGGGCGGTCGGCGATGGACTCGGTGGCGGTGGCCGCCAGCGCCGCGTCGACCGCACGATGGTCGGCAGCCGAGGCCGGCGCGAGAAACCGCCGGTGCGGTTGGCGGCCGCGCATGACGAGGTCGCGCACGAGGATCCCGTCGGGCGCCAGCGGCTGCTGCGGCAGAAACGCCAGCGTGCGGGCCAGGTCGCGCGCGGCGTAGTCGGCCAGCTCCCGGCCGTGCAGCCGCACGCTCCCGGAGGCGGGCCGCAACAGCCGCGCGAGCGTCAGCAGCAGCGTCGACTTGCCGCATCCGTTCGGGCCGAGGACCGCGGTGAAGCCGCCGCTCGGCAGCCGCAGGTCGACGTCGCGCACGACGTCCGGCCGCCGCGGGTAGCCCACGCGCACGCCGCGCACCTCGAACAACGCCGCGCCCGTCACGACGCCACCTGCACGGCGCCCGACGCCCCGACCGATCCGACCGGCCCTGAGTCGGGCGGCCCTGTCGCAGTTCCGATCCCGGCACCCATCTCGGCGCCGGATCCGCGCTCCGCGGCGGCGACGATCGTCTCGGCGATCTCGCCGGCGCGCACGGCAGCGTTCGACAGCAGCGTCGCGGAGACCCCGTGCTGGTGACGGGTCTGCCCGACGAGAAAGAGCTGGCCGTGCGCCGGCACCTGCCAGGTGGCGGCGTAGTCCCGGCGCGCCAGTGGCCGGCCCCGCGGGTCGCGGCGCAGCAAGCCGGCGTGCTCACCGAGCAGCGCGCCCGGGTCCAGTGGCCGGTACCCGCTGGCGCACACGACCGCGTCGGCACGCAGCGTCGTCGTGGCGTCGGCGAGCGCGTCGAACAGCTCGACCTCGACGGCGTCCCCGGTGTCGCGGGCACCGAGCAGGCGGGTGCAGCGGTGCCACACGAGCCGCTCGCGCCCGAGCCAGCGGTCGCGGTAGTCCAGGTCGTACAGGGTCTGCAGCGTCGCGGGCGCGACGACGGAGTCGTTCGTTCCGGCGTGCAGCGCGTCGACCCGCGACCGTTCCGGCTCGGGCGCGTCGAAGAGCGCATCGACCGACTCCGCGTCGAAAATGCGGTTGACGTACGGCGAGGAGTCCGAGGGCACGTATCCGAACCGCCCGTGCACGGCGTGCACCCGCGCGCCGTCGTCGAGCAGGCCGCGCAGGTGCAGCACGACCTCGGCGGCGCTCTGACCGCCGCCGATGACGACCACGTCGCGCACGCTCCGCGGGTCGAGTCCCTCGGCCCGGAACAGGTGCTCGCTGGAGTGCCACACCCGAGGCCCGGGTCGCACCTGCGCGGGGAGCCGGGGTTGCAGCCCGGCGGCGAGCACCACGTGCCGGGCCCGGCGGCGGGTCACGCCCTCGCAGGTGCGGACGTCGACGTCGTAGCCGGTGACTGCGCCGTCGACGAGCACGGGCGTCACCGTCTCCACCCGGGCGCCGTAGGTGACGTCGTCGCGCAGCTTGGCGGCGGCCCAGCGCAGGTACTCGACGAACTCCACCCGCAGCGGATTCATCGAGCCGCGGTTGACGAAGTCGGCGAGCCGCGCGCGCTCGGCGAGGAACTGCAGAAACGTGAAGTCCGAGCGCGGATTGCGCATCGTCGCCAGGTCTTTCGCGAACGCCACCTGCATCGAGGCGTCCTCGAACAGCATGCCTTCGTGCCAGCTCGTGCGGGCCGCCGCGTCGACGAACGCCGCCCGCAGCCGCCGGGCGCCCTGCGCGGCCCGAACCTCGTCGACCTCCCGCAGCGCGATCGCCAACGCCATGTTCGCCGGCCCGAATCCGACTCCCAACACGTCGAGCATCTCGGTGGGGCCGGCGTCGCCGCAGCCAGATTCAAAGACGGCCCGCTCACCAGCTGCAGGCAAACCCGCGTCCGATCCGACACGCCGCCGGGCGATCTTGCCGACGGCGGTCGTCGGCAGCTGCGCGACGACGCGGTAGCCGTCGGGCATCTTGAACGGCGCGAGCGACTGCGCGAGCAGGTGTCGCCGCAGCACCCGCCGGTCCAGCCTCCCGGCGTCGCGATCGACCGCGTCGGGGCGCGGCACGACGTACGCGACGACCCGCTCCCCCAGCAGTTCGTCGGCCTCGCCGACGACACACGCGTCGTGCACCCGCGGGTGTCGCAGCAGCGCGTCTTCCACCTCCGCCGGCGAGATCTTCTCGCCGCCGCGGTTGATCTGCTCCTTGGTGCGCCCGACGACCGTGATGCTGCCGGTCGCGTCGCGGCGCACAAGATCACCGGTGCGGTAGAAGCCGTCGGCGGTGAACGCGGCCTGCTCGCGCGGCCCGCCGAAGTAGTAGCCGCGGATCGTGTACGGCCCGCGCACCTGCAGCTCCCCGACCGCACCGGCGGGCACCTCGACCACGCCGTCGTCGGCGTCGGGGCCGCCGGAGCCGGTGGGCCCCGCCGCGACGACCCGCACCTCGTCGAGCGCCGACATCGGCCGCCCCTGGGTGGTGACGATCGTCTCGAGGTCGTCGGCGGGGTCGGTGTAGCAGACGAGCCCCTCGGCCATCCCGTAGACCTGCTGCAGCGGAGCCAGCTCGGTGTGGATGCGCCGCGCGACGGACGGCGAGAGCCGGGCGCCGCCGACGAGCACCCGGCGCAGGCTGCTCAGGTCGGCGTCGTGGCGGGCGGTGGAGTCGAGCAGCACCTGCGCGAGCGGCGGCACGGCGATGAGGTGGGTGCCGCGATGCTCCTGCACGGCGGCGCAGACGGTCGCCGGGTCGCCGTGCGGGCACAGCACCACAGTGCCGCCGGCGGCGAGCACCCCGAGGAAGCCGGGCGAGCTCATCGGAAAGTTGTGGGTCACCGGCAGCGGGATGACCAGCACCGACCGCGCGTCGATGCCACACAGTTCGTTGCTGCGCAGAAACGAGTAGGCGTACTCACGGTGCGCCCGCGGGATCAGCTTGCCGGCCCCGGTCGTGCCGCCCGAGAGCTGGAAGAACGCGAGTTCGTCGGCGCCCGCGTCGCGCACCGGCACTGTGTCCCAACCGGATTCCCGACCCGGTCGCGCACCACTGCGCTCGCCGGAGACCCCGTCAGCGCCGTCGTCGCCGGCTTCGCCGCGGGAGCCCGTCCGGCGCAGCACCGGTAGAGCGCGCTCACCGAGGCGCGTGCGCACGTCGTCGACGAGCGCCTCGGCGTCGACCCCGGGCAGGTCACCGAGGATCCAGGCGGTGGCGCGGCCGGTCTCGACGAACCCGGCGATCTCCTGCCCGCGGTGCGCGGCGAGCGCGAGCACCGGCCGTACCCCGAGCCGAAAGCAGCCGAGCAGCACGGCGATCGCGTCGACGGTGTTCGGCATCTGCAGCACGACGGTCTGCCCGGTGCGCAGACCGCACTCGCGCAGGTCGGAGGCGGTCCGCTCGACCCGCCGCACGAGCCCGGCGTAGTCGGTGGCGCCGTCGGCGTCGACGACCGCGGTCGCGTCCGGCCGCTGTTCGGCCGCGGCGGCGACGAGCTGTTCGATCCGCGTGTCCCCCCACAGGCCGGCGGCCACATAGGCGGAGACCGTCTCCGGCGGGTACGGCGTGACCCCCGGGCTGTCCTGCAGTGACGTCATCGCGGCCCTCCTGCGGGCGTCGAGGCCTCGCGCGCGGGCGCGAGGGCGGCGGTCATGGTCGCGAACTTGGCTGCGGTCTCGGCGTGCTCGGCCTCCGGTGCGGAGCCGGCGACCACCCCGGCTCCGGCGTAGAGGCGCGCCCGGCCGTCGCGCAGCAGGGCGCAGCGCAGCGCGAGCGCCCACTGGCCGTGACCGCGGGCGTCCATGCAGCCGACGAGCCCGGCGTACCCATCGCGCCCCGCGGGCTCGAGCCGGCGGATCTCGTGCAGGGCGCGCGCGGTCGGCACCCCGCACACCGCGGGCGTCGGGTGGATCGTCAGCGCGGCTTCCAGGCAGCTGACGCCGGGGCGCAGCGCTCCGGTCACGCGCGTGCCGAGGTGCAGCATCGCGTCGGTGGCGAACAGTCCGGGCGCGCTCGGCACGTCGAGCCGCCCGAGCAGCGGGGCGAGTCGAGCGACGATGTGATCGACGACGAACCCGTGCTCGCGACGGTCCTTCTGCGAGGCCAGCAGCGCGCTGCCGCGGGCCGCGTCGCGGGCGGCCGAGTCACCGCGCGGGGCCGAACCCGCCAGCGGATGGGTGGCGAACCCGGAGTCGTCGATGGCGGCGACGAGTTCGGGTGAGGCGCCGAGGAAGACGTCGGCGCCCTCGCGCACCGCGAAGGTGTAGCCGTGCGGGTTGCGGACGGCCAGGCGGGCCCAGACAGCGCCGGCGTCGAGGCCGCGCAGGTGCACCTCGAGGCGCCGCGCGAGCACGACCTTGCGCAGCGACCCCTCGGCGATCCGCTCGAGGGCGGCCGACACCGCGCGCTGGTACTGCTCGTCCGTCGCCTCGGGCGGCACCGCCGCGCTACCCGACGACGCGGTCGCCGCGGTCGCCGCGGTCGCGGCCGTCACCGTTGCGGTCGCGG
>NZ_BCNQ01000196.1 GCF_001515525.1 Piscicoccus intestinalis NBRC 104926
GGACAGACCGGACTTGAGGTTGATCTCCCGATGAGAGTAGCCGCCAGCGTTGACATACATTGTTCCTGCTCGCGGCCTCCAGCCGGAGATGTACGGGTGATTATCGATCCACATCGAGACCGAGCCGCGCTGGGGGCCATCAAGGTAGGCCGTCAGCTTGATAGTTCGCCAGCGGTCTTCGGGAGCCGTGGCGTATGGCCGAAACCAGCTTCCCAGAGGGCGCATCTGACCCGTGTTGTCAGGAACGGCAGCTCCGCCCCCGACGCGGTATGTCCCGTTCTGCCAGGAAATCGTGACAGGTGGTGTCGGCCACGACCCGGTACGAGTTGGACCGTGCAACTGAAAAATGGTGTGCCAAGTCTTGGGGTCGGGGCGTTGCCTCGTGCGAGGATCCGAGAAGTGATGACGTACTTGGAAATTGATGCTCACTGTCGTCCCTCGCGCTAGACGGTAGCGTCCACCGGCCACGGTCCCCCAGAACACCTCGGACCGCGAATCCCCCGGGCCGGCGACGAAGGTAAGTGTGTCGTCACATCGAACCGGTACCCTGCCCGCGCCGCCGACGTCGGGGTGGGCGACGAGCTGTGTCTCCAGCGGGTTGCTTCGCTCGCGCGGGTTCGGTGTCCACGCATGTGGGTGTGGCCGCCATCCTTGACACGCTGTGGGGCCCTCGCGGTCCGGCACGAGCAGTGCGCTGACGAGGCTCGCGATGGGAGGGCTGGTCGGCCGCGTCGGGGGCTCCGCTCGGGAGGGCCTGGCCTTCTTTGCGTGCAACACACCTGTCGAACCCCGGCATGACACGGTGTCCGCGACACGCCCCCTGTTGTCGGCACATCTAACGCTGCGTTGTGGCCCCTGCCGAGGAGTGTGGTCCCCAGTGTCCGGGCAGCCGCCACTTCCTTGGCGGCGGGGGGCCGCCCATGCGATGGACGCGCTGTGGTGGACGCCTATGGAAGCCATGAGGGTCGTCAGGATGACGAGTGCCAATACTGACACCGTTGCGCGATGACGTGGATGTCTGGCCACAGGTCCCCTGAAATGCGTGGATGAGGAGGTGGGCCCCAGCAGACCTGCTCAGAATCCGTACGCGTGAGAACAGGTCTCAACGGACGGGTTCATAGCCGCTCGAGCCCTACGCGGTCTTATCGCCCGGCAGGGGTGCAATGTGAGTCCTCTCACAGGCGCTGCGTATCGTCCACGGGCACCTCGGCGGGCGGCCTGTGTCCGTGGCGAGCAGCCTCCCGCGGTGGACAGTCATCGACGGTTCCGAGTTGTCTCGAGTGCGCATCTATCGCCTGGGTCCTGACACCGCGGGCTCACCCCACTGCCTGTGGGCGGGTCACGGTGCTCTTTCGCCTGGTCGTGGCCTTGATGTCGTGACCGTCACCACGAACCGGCCCAGACAACGAAAACGCCTGAGCCCAACGGTGCTACAGTGGCGCCGTTCTGCCCTTAGTTGTCGGGTAACACTCGACAATGTACACGGGGGCAGGGCGGGACGCACCTTCTGTCTGCCGGAGAGGACTTCCCGACTGGCAGGCAGAAGGTCCCCCGTGGCGGAAGCCTTCCAAAGAGCCTGAGCTGGCCCTGCCGCATGCACTTCCCTCCTCTCCGTGCCCTCGCTTCACACGGCGCACTGACGATCTTGAACGGTAGGGAGCGGTGTGGACGTGCTGACCGGCGGTCGGGTGTTGTCTCAGGGTGGCGTCGGCGGCGCCGATAGGGTGGCGCGGATGACGAGGGCCGCACACGCGACGGGGAGTTAGGAGCAACTGCTGGTGGCTGGAGACGATGGGCGCCCTTACCAACAACCGATGGCGGTGCTCTACCAGCCCTTCTTCAATCTGCATTCCGACAGGCTGCAAGGTTTCGAGGCGCTGTCCCGGAAGCTGCCCAGGCACACGCCCCTGAATCAGGCATCACCGACAGCAGACTGGGACGGTCTTGAGAGGCTCTCGGAGGAGACCGCACAGGTCGACCAGTTCGTCCTCGACCAAGCACTGCAGGAACTGGCGGGTTTCCAAGGATCCGACCGGCGAGACCTTTTGATGTCGGTCAATCTTTCCTGGGATTGGGTGCGGCACGGCGGTGTGGTCGCCGACGTGCAGGATGCGCTTCGCCGCCACGGGGTTCGGGCCGATCGCCTGCTGCTGGACGTGAGCGTTGACACGCTGCGAATCTCCCTGCTCGATGGCGGTCACCCTGTCCAGCTGCTCGCCGCGCTGCGAGCCGCGGGCACCGCCATCTGTGTCGATAGGTTCACTCACCGTGACCTCGACCTCTTGCCGCACCTGCAACAGGTCCCCATCGATGTGCTGAAGATGCATCCGGGCGAGATCAGCGAAGACACGGTCGTGCGCGACCAGGTGAGGTTCGCCGATCTGGTCGCCACCGTTCAAGACCGTGGCTTGCCAGTGGTTGCCGCGGGGATCGAGACCCAGGAGGATCTGCGTCGCGCCTACGAACTGGGGTGTGAATGGGGACAAGGGTTCCTGCTGGGTGTTCCGGACAGGGACATTGCCCGCGCGAGTTCTCGGATCTAGACCATGACGCAAGGATCGGTCTTCGCCTGCGATCGCAGTACAGAGTCGACCACCCATGTACCTGGGGGCGGCGAGTACCTTGGCCCACCGCGTCGGGTGGATCGCGATGAGTAGCCGTGGCGTTGTCAGCGCCGTGGGGCCTTCCTTGTCGATCAGTCGGGTGGAGACCGCCAGCGAGGTTCGGGAGGCGCGTGAATTGCACGCGCGGGTGTATCTGGAACGGCGGTACGTGAAGGCTGACGAGGTCGACCGTGGAGTCCTAGCCACGCGGGTGGACCCGTGGGCCGAATCTGCGACGTACTTCCTGGCTCGCTCCCCCACCGGGCGGGCCGTAGCCGTCGGTCGTCAGATCTACTCTGACGACCCAGCGGCCCTGCCCGCCCTGCGGCTGCCAGGCTTGGATGACGGCGTGGTGTCGCAGGTCCAGCGCCAAGGGGGATCACGAGTTGTTGAGATCAGCGCTTTGGCGGTACATGCCACGGCTCCCCGCGACACGGCGATTCAGCTGTATTCGCACATGTGGCTTCACAGCATCGAGTGCGAGCACACCGCATGGATCATGGCGATCCACCCGGCCTTAGCGCGGAGCATCGTCGGTCTCCTCGGCCCCGTGATTGTTCCGATGGGCCCACCGCAATGGTTCATGGGAAGCGACGTGATCCCCGCGGTCATCTGGACCGACCAGGCGGCGCAGATAATCCACTGTACGGCGGCGCAGTCGCGCGACCTTCCAATGCGATCCCGGCTGCCGACGCTGTTTCCGGCCAATGAAGCTGTGCGACGGCCATGAAAACGCTCCTCGACGCGCGAATCCACTCCTTCCTCGAGTGCACCCTGTGGAGCCTGTACGCACGGGTGTACGACAACCTGCGGTATCTCATCGGCTATCAGCGGCTCCTGGAGTCGGTCGCGCAGATTGCCGCTGTTCAACCACATCACCGAGTGGTCGAGGTGGGGTGTGGTACCGGTAACGTCTTGATGCGCCTGGCGCAGGAGTCGCCACGCTGCCTCCTGGGCCTCGACAGCAGCAAGCCTATGCTACGTAGAGCCCGGGCGAAGCTGGCCGGCCAGTCTGTCAAAGCGGTGGTGCAGGACAACGACCTGGTGCGCGGCCTGGCCTCCCTGGGTCAAGAAACGGTGGACCGCATCATTGCAGTGAATGTGCTGTACGCGGTGCGCGACCGCGAGGCGTTCTGGAAAGAGGCCCGGCGCGTCATTGCTCCACAGGGATATGTGGTGGTGAGCCACACCGACAGGCCCGGATCATGGCCACTCGTCCAGGAGCAGCTGTCGCACGCGGGGCTAGAGGCATTCGCGCACCCAGGTCTGCTGTTCGTCGCTGCCGCAGACGTTGCCATCGACGTCGTCGCACGACACGGCTCATGGGATTTCACGGACTTCGCGTCTCTCAGCGCGGACGCCGCAGCGTACGGGTTCGCTGCCGAGTATCTGGGACGCTGCTACGGGGGCTCCGTGAAGGGAGTGAACTTCCTTGCCCGCTACCACCCCCGCTGAAGAGCTCTTGCCCGCCGCGCGCGGCTACGGCTGGGTGATGGTCGCGACATTCGTACTGACGACAGCGTGCGCCCTGACCTACACCTACGCCCCGGACCCCATCGGCAGCACCGCCTTCGTGGTCGCCGCAGCCACTTCGATCGCTGCCATGGCCATCGGACCTCCTCTTCGCGGTGCTCGCCCACGACGACTGTGGGGGGCAGCCACACTCGGTGCGGCCTGTTTTCTGCTCGGTCTGGTCAACCGAACGGCCGATCAACCGAGCGGTGTACCGCCCCTAGCGGACCTGTTCTCGCTCAGCGGGTACGGCTTTCTGCTTGCGTGGCTGGTCATGCTGCTCAAACGGCTCGGACGGCGCACCGCCCGCGGCAGTGCCCTGGATGCCACGGCGGTCGCCGCCGGAGCGTCGCTGGCGATGTGGTCGGTGACTGTTTCTCCGAGGATTGGAGGCTCACTGCTCACCGAGGCACTCATGTGGGGCATCTACCCGGTCCTTGACATCGCCTTGGTGTCGCTGTCGGTCCAGCTCATCTTGCGAGTGCGCACCCCGGCACCCGCGATGTGGGCCATCCTTTTCGGGCTTGTGGTTCTACAAATCGCTGACACTGCCTACACGGTGATTTGGGCCCATCACCCGGGCTTGACAGTTCCAGCGCTCACCTCCGTCTTCCTATACGCCTATTGGGGATTCGCGGCAGGGGCGTGCCATCCATCGGTGCCACACATAACGCGCTCGCATCCAACTTCTTACCATGCAATCCACCGCGCGCGAAGCCGCTCCATGCTGCTTCTTTTCATGGTGTCTCCCGCAGTGTTGTCCATTCTGTATCCCATTCAGGGAGTTCTGGATGCTTCAGTCCGCTCAATCCTCCTCGCGGTTCTGATAACCCTATTGTTCACACGTCTGTCTCTGACCATGTCCGCTCTGGCTCGAGCCGAGGAAGACAGCCGATATCGCGCCTCACACGATGCGCTAACTGACCTCGCCAACCGCGCGTTCTTCTTACGCACGCTGGAAGAACGCTTAGCGCATGCTACCGAGCGCGCGGACCGCACGGTGGCCGTCCTCTTCTTCGATTTCGACAACTTCAAATGCGTCAACGATACGTGGGGTCATCACGTGGGGGACCTGCTGCTGATTCAAATCTCGTCCCTGTTCAGATGCATCGCCCGCGAAGGCGAATTCATGGCTCGTCACGGCGGGGATGAGTTCGTCATGCACACCGTCGTCAACGACCCTCAGGACGCCCAAGATCGCGCCATGCAGATACAAAAGCTGTTCTCCGAACCCGCCACGGTGGCGGGGCACCGAATCAGCATCATTCCGTCCATAGGAGTCGCGTGCGCCCACGCCTCAGATCACCTCCTGGCGACGCAGCTAGTGCGAAACGCTGATACGGCACTGTATGAAGCGAAGCGAAACGGACGGGGAAGATGCGTCCTCTTCGACCCCTACCTGGACCGGCGGGAAAGACACCGGTCGCGTATTGCATCGCATCTGTCTCGCGCACTGGATAGTGAGAGTATCCATGTCGTGCTTCAGCCGATCGTCGGTGGAGAAGACTACCATCAGGTGATGGGCTGGGAAGCCCTGGCGCGTTGGGAAGATCCAATCTTGGGGACTGTTCCGCCGGATGTGTTTATTCCCATTGCGGAAGAACGCGGAATGATCATTACACTCGGCCGCGTTGTGTTGCAGCAAGCCTGTTCGGAGGCGGTACGACTCAGGACTGCGCTGGGCGACCACTTATTCGTCTCAGTTAACATTTCCCCGAGGCAGCTGCTCGACCCCGGCTTCTGCGAGAATGTATCCCAGACACTCGCAGAAACCGGCCTCCCCACGGACCGGCTCTGGCTGGAGCTGACAGAAAGCACCGTGGTCGACCCGACCGCCTCGACGAAGCGCGTCCTGAGCGCGCTGCGTGACATGGGAATCACCGTCTGTGTCGATGACTTCGGCACAGGCTAC
Organism: Piscicoccus intestinalis NBRC 104926; assembly: GCF_001515525.1. GTDB lineage: Bacteria > Actinomycetota > Actinomycetes > Actinomycetales > Dermatophilaceae > Kineosphaera > Kineosphaera intestinalis. Next base: position 6,028 of record NZ_BCNQ01000196.1, read on the forward strand.
ACGTCACTACAGACCCTGCTGGAACTGCCCGTCAACTGCGTGAAGCTGGACAAGATGCTGACCACTCGTAGCGTGCAAGGCCAGCAAGACTCCACGCAGCTTCTCTCTTCTGTCCTGGCTATGCTAGAGAGTTTGAATTTCCAGCACGTCGTCGCCGAAGGTGTAGAAGCAGCTCACCACAAGGACGCGCTCTTGGCAATCGGCTGCCCGATGGCACAAGGATGGCTGTTTGGCGGACCGCAACGCGCCGAGCACATCATTGCCGCCTCAGCCAGTTCACCAGGCACAGCGGCTGACCGTGTCCCGCGCGCAGACCTGAATGCTGTGGACCAATGATCAGTCGGGCAAGGCGGTGGCGTCCCTGAGGACCCAACTCTGAAAGCGACTTCCCGCAGGCTATTCGCCGGTGTGTAGGCGAGCGCTTCGCCCAGACCCGAGTCATGACACCGCGGTTCGTCATATTGAAGCGCCCCAGGTTCTGTGCCGCTCTTATGCGGGTCGCGACTCGGTTGTGATGGTCGCGTAGTGGGTTGCCTCGTATTCGACGGGGGCCACGTAGCCCAGGCTACTGTGCAGTCGCTGGTTGTTGGACCGTCCCCGGTTTGGTGGATAGTTGGGGTAAGTCGTGATTCCTTTCTGAACTGAAAGGAAGTCGTGATGGGTTCGACGAGGAGATCGTTCACGGAGGAGTACAAGGCGTCCGCGGTAGGGTTGGTCCTGGATGATGGCCACAGCATCGCCGAGACCGCCAGGAATATCGGCGTGCACGAGATGACGTTGGGTAAATGGGTGAAGAAGGCGCGTGACTCCGGCGGGAAACGTCCCGAGAAGCCACTGTCAGA
>NZ_BCNQ01000197.1 GCF_001515525.1 Piscicoccus intestinalis NBRC 104926
GCCCGCCCCGCCCGGTGGGCGCCGGGTCGTGCCGCAGCGGCACGGTGCGCTCGCCGCGCAGCACGGCGGCGCTGCCCTCGGTGAGCCCGAGCGTGCCGTAGTCGCCTTCGACGGCGAGCAGCCCCGCGGCGAGCAGCTGCCGAACGACCCCGCGCCACTGCCCCTGGGTGAGGTCGGTGCCGATGCCGAACGTCGTCAGGTCGGTGTGCCCCAGCTGGCTGACGCGGGGGGTGGCCACGCCGCGCAGGATGTCGATGAGATGCCCAGCGCCGTACCGCTGCCCGCGCCGGTCGAGCCGCACGACGGTCGACAGCAGCTTCTGCGCCGGGATCGTGCCGTCCCACGCCTGCGGCGGGTCCAGGCACGTGTCGCAGTTGCCGCAGGGCCCGGTGCCCGGCTGCCCGAAGTACGCGAGCAGCTGCTCGCGCCGGCACGACACGGTTTCGCACAGCGCGAGGATCGCGTCGAGGTGCTGGCCCTGGCGGCGCCGGTGCGCCTCGTCGCCCTCGCCGGTCTCGATCATCTTGCGCAGCTGCACGACGTCGGCGAGGCCGTACGTCATCCACGCGGTCGACGGGAGCCCGTCGCGGCCGGCGCGGCCCGTCTCCTGGTAGTAGCCCTCGACCGATTTCGGCAGGTCGAGGTGCGCGACGAAGCGCACGTCGGGCTTGTCGATGCCCATGCCGAACGCGATCGTCGCCACCATGACCAGACCGTCTTCCCGCAGGAAGCGCGCCTGGTTCCGGGCGCGCGCCTCCCGGTCCAGGCCCGCGTGGTAGGGCAGCGACGCGATGCCCTCGGACACCAGGAATTCGGCGGTCGCCTCGACGCTCGATCGGCTCAGGCAGTAGACGATCCCCGAGTCGCCGGGGTGCTCGGCACGCAGAAACGCCAGCAGCTGCCGGCGCGGGTTGTCCTTGGGCACGATGCGGTACGTGATGTTCGGCCGGTCGAAGTCGGCGACGAAGTGGCGCGCCTCGTCCAGCCCGAGCCGCTCCGAGATCTCGGCGTGGGTGGCCTGGGTCGCGGTGGCCGTCAACGCGATCCGCGGCACCGCCGGCCAGCGCTGGGCGAGCATCGACAGCTGCAGGTAGTCGGGCCGAAAGTCGTGCCCCCACTGCGACACGCAGTGCGCCTCGTCGATGGCGAACAGCGCGATCCGGCCTGAGTCGAGCAGCCGCACGGTCTCCGCCGAGCGCAGCCGCTCCGGCGCGAGGTAGAGCAGGTCGAGGTCGCCTGCGAGATAGGCGCGTTCGGTGTCGCGGCGCTGCTGCGGCCCCTGCGTGGAGTTGAGGAAGCCCGCCCGCACCCCGAGCGCCGACAGCGCGTCGACCTGGTCGGCCATGAGCGCGATGAGCGGGGAGATCACGACGCCGGTGCCCTCCCGCACGAGCGAGGGCACCTGGTAGCACAGCGACTTGCCGCCGCCGGTCGGCATGAGCACGAGCGCGTCGCCGCCGCCGATGACCGTGTCGATGATCTGCGCCTGCTGCCCGCGGAAACCCTCGTATCCCCACACGCGCCGCAGCGTCTCCAGCGCCGCCAGTTGCGCCGATGCGTCTGCGGAGCCGGGCGGCTCGAGGCCGAATTCGAGCGCATCGGAGGGAGCCGGGGCCGGCGGCTGCGAGGGGAGCATCACCTCAGCCTAGGCCGGGCCCGCACCACGCCGCCGCGGCTGTCCCCAGGCGGGCAGGCCCCTCACTCGCGCCCGCCCTTGCCCGTCACAGCCAGCGCGGCCCGTGCCCGGTCACGCGGGCCAGCCGTGGGGTCTCGTCCTCGTCGGCGACGGCCCGGGCCAGTTCGACCTCGAGGTAGGAGTCGGCGAGCTGCTCGGCGAGCCCGCGGCCCCACTCGACCACGGTCACCGCCTCCGCCAGCGACGCCTCCAGGTCGAGGTCCTCGAGCTCGATGACGTCGCCGAGCCGGTAGGCGTCGACATGCACCAGCGCGGGCCCGCCGACGAGCGAGGGATGCACCCGGGCGATGACGAACGTCGGCGACGTGATCGGCCCGCGCACTCCCAGGCCCGCGCCGAGCCCCTGCGTCAGCGTCGTCTTGCCGGCGCCCAGCTCGCCGGTGAGCAGCACGACGTCGCCTGCGCGCAGCCGCGCCGCGAGGTCCGCACCCAGGGCCGTGGTCGCCTCCGGAGTCGGCAGCTCCCGCCAGCGGCCGTCCACCGGCTGCTCGTCGCGCGCCTCAGCCACTGCCGTCCTTTCTCGAATCCTGTCGTGAACCCTTCCCCGACCGCGTCCTCGGGTCCGCGCCCGGCCCGTCCCCCGCCTCGCGGCCGACGGCCCGGCGCGCGCTCACTCGCCGGGCCCGTCGCGCCGAGGAGAGATCGGTCACGGTGCGCCGCACCGAGGTCCGCGACCGACGTCGACCGCCCCCACCGCCAGCACCGACACCGCCAGCACCCGCACGGCCGATCAGGGCCCCGGCTCGCGTCGCCCGCTCGGCGAGCGCCAGCAGCTGCTCGTTGAGCAGGTCGGGGTGCTCGAGCATGATGACGTGCCCGGCATCGGCGACGACGATGTGCTCGGCGCCCGGCAGGTGTCGCACGATCTCCTCGCTGTGCTCCGGCGGCGTCAACCGGTCCTGCATGCCGCTGATGACCAGCGCCTCGATCCCGTCGAACCGCGCCAGCGCCTCGCGCTTGTCCATCTCGTCGAAGCGCGGCATGAACGCCGAGATGACGTCCATGCGGGTGCCGAAGATCATGTCGGTGGTCAGCTGCGCCACGCTCATCGGCACCGGCGACCCGAACGAGCCCCAGTCGACGAGCAGGTCGACGACGTCGCGACCCACCTTGACCGTGCCGTCGACGAACCCCTGCCGGCGCGCGAGCAGACCCGCCGTCGGTGCGGCGATGCGGTGCACGACCTTGCCGAGCGCCCCCATGCCGTAGCTCGTGCCGGCGAGGTTGCCGGGGCTCGTCGCGACGAAGGCCACCCCGACCACCCGCCGCTGCACGATGTCGGGGCGGTCCAGCGCGAGCCCCATGATCGTCATGCCGCCCATCGAGTGCCCGACGAGCACGAGCGGACCGCGCGGCACGACCTCCTCGATGACGCGCGCGAGGTCGTCACCGAGCAGGTCGACGTCGTAGGAGTCGGGGTCGCCGGTGCCCGACCGGCCGTGCCCGCGGTGGTCCCACAGCACCACCCGATACCCGGCCTCGCGCAGCGCCCGGCGCTGGAACACCCACGACCGCAGCGACAGGCAGTACCCGTGACACAGCACGAACGTCGGACGCGCCGCAGCGTCGCCGACCTGCGCCCCATCCATGCCACTCGTGCCACCCGACTCCCCCGACTCCCCCGATTCCCCCGACTCCCCGGGCTCCCCCGGCTCCGGCGAACTCGGGTGCGCCCGTGGGTGGTCGACCTCGACGTGAAGCTGCACCCCGTCCGAGGCCACCACGGTGTGCACCTCGTCGGGCTCCTCGTGGAAGGGATCCTCGGTCGTCGCGTCGAGGGCGAGCGCCAGCCGCCGGTCGCGATTGAGGCGGTCCGCGGCGTACCCGGCCGCGGCCGTCACCCCGGCCGCCGCGATGCCGAACGCGATGCCCAGGCCGAGGCCCTTGGGTCCGCCGTCGGGCGTGCCGGGCAGCTTCGGCACTCCCTTGGGTTCGGGAAGCTCGCCGCTCATCGGTCCGCCCCGCCCGCCGTTCGGGTCGTCGTTCGGGTCGTCGAATCGGTGGTTTGTCCCGTCATGCCCACCTCATCGGCCCCGAGGTAGACCCGCGGGAGCCGCCCGCTCATCCGCGTGACGATCTCGTAGGAGATCGTGCCGGCCGCGTCCGCCCAGTCCTGCGCGGTCGGGCCGCCGTCGGAGCCGTCTCCGAACAGCACGGCCGGATCGCCGGACTCGACCGTCGCGGCGCCCTCGCCGGGCGGGCCGATGTCGACGACGACCTGGTCCATGCACACCCGGCCCGCGAGCCGCGTGCGCAGCCCCCCGACGAGCACCGGCCCGGAGCCCGAGGCGTGCCGCGGCACCCCGTCGGCGTAGCCCACCGGCAGCAGCGCGAGCCGCGTGGCCCGCGGCGTCACGTACGTGTGCCCGTAGCTGACGCCCTGACCGGCGGGAACGGACTTGACGTTGGCGACGTCGGCGACGAACGTCATCGCCGGCCGCAGCCCGTACTCGGCGGGTCCGGCGACCTGCGGCACCGGCGACAGCCCGTAGATCGCGAGCCCGGGTCGCACCAGGTCGTAGTGGCTGTCGGGCACCGTCAGCGTCGCCGCCGAGTTCGCCATGTGCCGCACCTGCAGGCCCAGCCCGAGGCCGCTCGCGTACGCGTCGGCCCGCTCGAACACGTCCTGCTGCGCCCGGATCGTCGGGGAGCCGGGCTCGTCCGACTCCACGAAGTGACTCATGAGCCCGACGACCCGCACGGTGCCGCGCTGCTCGGCGTCCGCGGCTGCCTCCAGAAGCGAGCGCGCGTCGGCGCCCAGCGACCCGTCGGGCGAGGGCCCGAACGCGCCGTTGCGCGCCAGCCCCGTGTCGATCTTCACGTGGAGCCGGGCCACCCGCCCGGTCGCGACCGCCGCCGCCTCGATCTCGGCCAGCGCCCACGGCGCCGACACCCCGAGGTCGACATCGGCCTCCAGCGCCCGGACGAAATCCGCGCCCGGGCCGTGCAGCCACGAGATGACCGGCACGTCGATGCCGGCCGCGCGCAGCGCGAGCGACTCCGCGAGTTGCGCGGTGCCCAGCCACGTCGCGCCCCCGGCGAGAGCCGCGCGCGCCGTCGGCACCAGCCCGTGCCCGTACGCGTCGCCCTTGACGACGGCGAGCAGCCGGGCTCCGGCGGCTCGTCGGGCGAGCTCGGCGACGTTGTCGCGGATCGCCCGAAGGTCGACGACGAGCCGCGCGGGCGAGTGGACATCGGTGCTGGTCATCGCTCTCAGCCTCCCTCAGCGCTGCGCGCGGCGCAGAGTGTGGGCGACCACCCGCGGTATGGCGTGCGCCACGTCGAGCGCCCGCACGGGTCCGCCCGGGTTCGCCTCGTGTCCCGCCAGACCGTGCACCAGCGCCGCAAGCGCCCCCGCCCGCAGCGGGTCGAGACCACCGGCCAACAGCGTGCCCGCCAGCCCGGCGAGCACGTCGCCGCTGCCCGCCGTGCCGAGCCACGCGGGCCCGTCGGCCTGGGCGTACACCGGCAGGGCGTCGACCGGCGGCACGACGTACGTCGTCGAGCCCTTGAGCAGCACCGTCGCGTGCAGCGCGGTCGCCGCCCGCCGGGCGTGCTCGATCGGGGCCGCGCGCACCGCCTCCGCATCGACAGCATCGACGTCGGCGCCCTCCAGCCGGCTGAGCAGCCGAGCCAGTTCACCGGCGTGCGGGGTGAGCAGCGTGCGGGCGCCCGCGTGCGGCCGCGGCCCGTCGAGCAGGTCGAGCCCGCCGGCGTCGACCACGCACGGCTCGGCCGAGTCGAGGGCAGCCCGCGCCGCGTCGAGCTGCGCGCGCTGCTCTTCGCCCTGGTCGCCGTCCTCGAGCGCCTCCAGGCCGGAGCCGACGAGCCAGGCCTGCACGCGCCCGACGCCGTGCACCGCCTCCGGCACGCTCGCGCGCACGAGATCCGTCGCAGCCGACGGCCCCACGTAGCGGACCATGCCCGCCCCGGCACTCACCGCGGCCGTCACGGACAGCACGGCGGCGCCGGTGTAGCGGTCGCCACCGGCGACGATGCCGAGCACGCCGCGGGTGTACTTGTCGTCGGCGGGGCCGGGCACCGGCCACAGGTCGGCGACGTCGTCGTGCTCCAGCCGCGCCGCGACCGGCTCCCCCGGGTCGTCGAGGCCGATGTCGACTACCGTGAGCAGTCCGCACGCGGGGCCACCGGCCAGCACGTGCACCGGCTTGCAGACCCCGAAGGTCACGGTCTCGTCGGCGAACACGCAGTCGGAGACGGTCCGCTCGCCGGCGGGGTCGGTGCCGCTGGGCAGGTCGACGGCCATGACGTACGCGTCGTCGGGGATCGCCTGCACGAGGCGCCACGCCACCGGAAAGCCCTCGGCCAGCCCGGGCCGCCCGCCGATCCCCGTGATGCCGTCGACGACGACGTCGGCCTCGGAGACGGCCGCGAGGGCCCGCTGCACCGCCTCGTCATCGGAGTCGGACCGTGCCTCGTGCAGCACGACCCCGGCCGCCCGCGCCGCCGCCAGCGCCGGCGCGTGCGAGTTCGACGTGAGCAGCACCGCCGCCACGGAGACGGTCCCGTCCGAATCGGCAGCGTCCGCATCGGCGGCGTCCTCAGCGTCGGCGACCGACACGGACCCGTCGGCGAGGAACGCGGCGGCGAACAGCGCGTCACCGCCGTTGCCGCCGGGGCCGGCGAGCACGACGACCCGCGGCGCCTCGATGTCACGCAGGCGGGCCGCGACGACATGAGCCAGCCCGCGCGCGGCCCGCTGCATGAGCTCGCCGTCGGGCAGTGTCGCCATCGTGGCGGCCTCCGCGGACCGCACGTGCTCGATCGACCACGCGTTGATGGGCACGGTGCTCTCCCTTCCTTCCGGCGACCGCCGCGGGCCGCTGGCTCGGTGTCCGTGGGTGTCCGTCGGTATCCGTCAGTATCCGCCGGTGCCCGCCGATGCCCGCGGGGGCCCGACATGTCCGCGGCGACCGCAGCGGGTCCGCGACGCGGCCTGGCGCGCCCAGCCGACCCGCCGACTACCCGGACGCCGGCGCCGGCAGCCGCTCGGCGATGAC
>NZ_BCNQ01000198.1 GCF_001515525.1 Piscicoccus intestinalis NBRC 104926
GCCGCACCGCCGACCCGCCGCCGACCCGCCGCCGAACCGCACCGCCGGCCCACTGTCGGCCGGGCCATCGCCCGCGCTGCCGATCGCCCCGTCGGCAACTCTGTCGGCACCACCGTCGCATTCGTGGCATCGGCAACACAGGCGGGCGCTGTTGTCCTGCCTCGTTGGCCGCGGCGGGAGCGCCTGGCCAGGTAGGGTGAGCCGCGTGAACCGACGAATCTCTCGTGGTGCCAGCCCCGCCACCCCGACCGTGCCCGCGCGACGTCGCGACGCCACGTCCCGCTCCGGCCGGGCGCTGCGCATGGTGGTCGCCGGCTCGGCGCTCGCGCTGACCGTCTCCGGGTGCCAGTACACCTCGGAGATCACGACGATGAAGACGTACGACCCGGGTGACGGCGTCTCGGCGCAGATCGGTGCGCTGCACGTCAACAACCTGCTCGTGATCGCGCAGCAGCAGGGCGGCCCGGGCAACGTGGTGGGTCTGGCGATCAACGGCTCGGGGCAGCCCGAGCGGATCTCGGTCTCCACCGTGCAGGCGGGCCAGCAGGGCGGCGACAGCGGCGCGGCGGCCGTCGACGTGCCCGCCAACGGCACCGCCCAGTTGACCAGCGGCTCCGGCCAGGCGCTGTCCGTGCCCGCGGTGCAGGTGCCGCCGGGGGCCATGGTGCAGCTGCTGGTGCGGTCCAACACCGGCCAGACGGTCGTCGACGCGCCGGTGCTCCCGGCGGAGGGGTACTACGCAAACTACGGGCCCGCCGGAGGCGGTGGCTCCCCCGCCGCGAGCCCGACTCAGTCTCCGGCGCAGTCGCCCACGCAGGCTCCGAACCAGTCGCCGACGCAGCAGCCGGCGCCGACCGCGACCGCCAGCCCGACCGGCTGAGCGCAGATCGGCTGAACGCCACGTCGGCACGACGAAAGCCCGCCCCACCGTCTCGCGATGGGGCGGGCTTTCGTGTCGCCGCGGCAACCGGCCGCGCGGTCAGTCCTCGAACTTGTAGCCGAGGCCGCGCACGGTGACGATGTGCCGCGGGTTGGCGGGGTCGGGCTCGATCTTGGCGCGCAGTCGCTTGACGTGCACGTCGAGGGTCTTGGTGTCGCCGACGTAGTCGGTGCCCCAGACGCGGTCGATGAGCTGCATGCGGGTGAGCACCCGACCGGCGTTGCGCAGCAGCATCTCGAGCAGCTCGAACTCCTTGAGCGGCAACGCGAGCGTCTGCCCGTCGACGGTGACGATGTGCCGGTCGACGTCCATGCGCACGGGGCCGGCGGTGAGGTTGGCGGGTAGCAGCTCCTCGGGCTCGTGCAGCCGGCGCAGCACGGCCTTGATGCGAGCCAGCAGCTCGCGGCTCGAATACGGCTTGGTCACGTAGTCGTCGGCGCCGAGTTCGAGCCCGACGACCTTGTCGATCTCGCTGTCCTTCGCGGTGAGCATGATGACCGGCACCGAGGAGCGTTGCCGCAGCGCGCGGCACACGTCGACCCCGGAGAGCCCGGGCAGCATGAGGTCGAGCAGCACGAGGTCGGCGCCGTCGCGATCGAACTCCAGGAGCGCGTCGGGCCCGGTCTCGGCGACCGCGACGTCGTAACCCTCCTTCGTCAGCAGATAGCTCAGCGGGTCGGAGAACGAGACCTCGTCCTCGACGACAAGAATGCGGGTCATCGACGTACCTCTTCCGAAGGGGTAGGGGTGTGCTGAGGCGGCGTCGGGCCGGGTGGGCCGGACGGTGTGGCACCCCGGTCGCGGGTGGCGGCGGGGGACGTGTCGGGTGGTGCTGCGGGGCCGTGCGAGGCGCTCGGGAGCCGGATCGTGAACGTCGAGCCGTGGCCCTCGGAGCTCCACACGGTGACTTCGCCGCCGTGGTTAGAGCAGACGTGCTTGACGATCGCCAGCCCGAGGCCAGTGCCGCCGGTGGCGCGGGAACGGGCCGGGTCGGCGCGGTAGAACCGCTCGAAGATGCGGTCGAGGTCGGCCGCGGCGATGCCGGTGCCCTGGTCGGCGACGGCGACCTCGATGACGAAGCCGCGGGTGCGCACGGTGACCGCCACGCGGGTGTGCCGCGGCGAGTAGTTGACGGCGTTGGTCAGCAGATTGGCGACGGCGGTGCGCAGCTGGTTGGCGTCGCCGTAGACCCAGGACTGCTCGGCGACGGCCTCGGCGAACACGATGTCGCGCCCCTCGGCGAGCGTGCGCGTGGCGTCGACCGCCTCCCGGGTGACGACGGCCATGTCGACGAGGGTGTCCGGCGGGTCGTCCTGCTGGGTCTGCAGCCGGGAGAGCTCGACGATCTCGGCGACCAGCGTCGAGAGGCGGCGGCTCTCCGCGCCGATCCGGCTCGCGAAGCGCGCCACCGCCTCCGGGTCGTCGGTGGCGTCGACGATGGCCTCGGCGAGCAGGCTGATGCCCCCGACCGGGGTCTTCAGCTCGTGCGAGACGTTGGCGACGAAGTCGCGGCGCACCTCCTCGACCCGGCGGGCCTGGGTGCGGTCCTCGACGAGGAGCAGCACGTGGCGGGCGCCCAGCGGCGCGACCCGCACGTTGAGAGAGAGGGTGCCCTCGCCCATCGGGCCGCGCGGCACGTCCAGGTCCATCTGCCGGATGACGCCGTCGCGCCGCACGCCGCGCACGACCGTGCGCAGGGCGTTGTGGGTGAGGTCGCTGTCGCGGACCAGGCCGAGGGGCACCGCGCTCTGGCTGTGCATGACGACGGTGTCGTTGACGTCCACGGCGATCGCGATGTCGCCGAGCACGGCGAGCACGTCGGCCACGCCGGCGTCGTCGATCTCGTCCGCCGGGTCGCCCGCCAGCGCGGGGCGGGCGCGGCGGGGCTCGGTCTCCGTGGGGCGTCTGCCGGGGCGGCCGGGGTGCAACTGGCGGATCGCGACGAGGCCCAAGACAACCCCGACACACACCGCCAAAACGGCAACTTCCAACCACTCCACGTGTGCAGCGTACGACGCGTTCGCGCAGGTCCATGCCGCGTGCGGGCCCGTGAGGCGGCAGATCGCCCGGACGACAACTACTGTTCATCTGCGCGCGCACACCCGTTCACCAGCAACTGCGAGGGTCTATCCGCCGCGATCCGACTATCCGAGAAGGACACCATGCGCGACTCGTTCCACGAGGACCTCGACCGGATCTCCGACAGGCTGGTCGAGATGACCCGGCTCGTCGGATCCGCGATGTCGAGGTCGACGACGGCGTTGCTCGACGCCGACCTCTCCCTCGCCGAAGGCGTCATCGAGGCGGACCACCTCGTCGACACCATCCGCGACGAGATCGATGAGATGGCCGTTCAGCTCATCGCCCAGCAGCAGCCGGTGGCCACCGACCTGCGCATCGTCGTCACCGCCCTGCACATGGCCTCGAGCCTGGAGCGGATGGGCGACCTCGCCGAGCACGTCGCGAAGGTCGCGCGCCTGCGCTACCCGCAGACGGCCGTGCCCGCCGAAGCCCGCGCGACGATCGTCGAGATGGGTCAACTCGCCGAGCGCATCGTCGCCAAGGCGGGATCCATCATCGCGGCCAAGGACGTCGACGGCGCCAAGGACCTGCACGGCGACGACGACGCGATGGACCGTCTCCACCGCGAGGTCTTCACGATGCTCGTCGGCGACACCTGGAGCGCGGGCACCGAGGCCGCCATCGACATGACGCTGCTGTCGCGCTACTACGAGCGCTTCGCCGACCACGCCGTCTCCGTGGCCCGGCAGGTCGCCTACCTCGTGACCGGCGAGTGGGCCCACCGCCGCGCGATCAACGCCTGACGCTCCCTGAGACGGATTCGGCCGGCGACCCTGATCGGGTCGCCGGCCGTTTCATGGTGCCCGCCGCCGAGATGAGCCGGCGGCGGCAGGCCGGGACGGTCCGCACGGGGGACCGGACCGTACCGGCCCGCCGATCACTTGCCCTGGTTGGCCACGGCCTCGGCGGCCGCCTTCGCCGCCTCCGGGTCGAGGTACTCACCACCGGGCACGGTGGGCTTGAGGTCGTCGTCGAGCGTGTACACCAGCGGCATGCCGGTGGGGATGTTCAGCCCGGCGATGTCGTCGTCGGAGATGCCGTCGAGGTGCTTGACGAGGGCGCGCAGCGAGTTGCCGTGCGCGGCGACGAGCACGATCTTGCCGCTCTTGAGGTCGGGCACGATGTCGGACTCCCAGTACGGCAGCATGCGGGCGACGACGTCCTTGAGGCACTCGGTCTTCGGCATGTCGGCGCCGAGGTCGGCGTACCGCGGGTCGCCGGCCTGGGAGAACTCGTTGTCGTCGGCGATGTCCGGGGGCGGGGTGTCGTAGGAGCGGCGCCACAGCATGAACTGCTCCTCGCCGTACTGCTCCTTGGTCTGCTTCTTGTCCTTGCCCTGCAGGTCGCCGTAGTGGCGCTCGTTCAGGCGCCAGTTGCGCTTGACCGGGATCCAGTGACGGTCGGCGGCGTTGAGGGCCGCGTTGGCGGTGTTGATGGCCCGGCGCAGCAGCGACGTGTGCACGACGTCGGGAAGCACACCGGCCTCCTTGAGCTGCTCACCGCCGGAGACGGCCTCGGAACGGCCCTTGTCGGACAGCTCCACATCGACCCAGCCGGTGAACAGGTTCTTGGCGTTCCACTCGCTCTCGCCGTGGCGGAGCAGTACGAGGGTGTAGGTCATGGCCCCAACCCTAGTCGCGCGCGGCCTCCTGGGCGTCGGAGCCGGACTGCTCCGGTTCGAGAAGGTGCCGGAAGGCCTCGAGGTTGCGCAACGACTCCCCGCGGGAGACCCGCCAGGCCCATTCGCGCCGCATGGAATTGAGAAATCCGAGGGCCAGCAGCTCGTTGAACGGGGTGTCGCTGGCTTCGAGCACCGCGCCGAAGAGCCGGTCGAGCGCGGCGTCGTCGACGGCCTCGATCGGCACGGAACCGACGACGTAGACGTCACCGGAGCCGTCGATCGCGTAGCCGACGTTGCCGGCCCGCATCCGCAGGTTGCGCCCGAGGAGGTAGCGGTAGACCTCCTCGTGGTTCTCGTCGGGGTTGCGCACGACGAACGCGGAGACCGAGACGTCGCGATCGCCGACGAGCAGCGAGACCACGGTCTTGAGCTTCTTCTCCCCCGGCAGCACGACGACGACCTCGCCCGCGCGCCCGCCCGGCTCCGCCTCCAGTTCGTTGACCCGCGCGAACGCGAGCACCCTGTCGACGACGTCGTCCGCGTGCATGGGCCCTCCCTCGGCGGTGCACCGGCGGACCTCGCGCGTCAGCCGGCGGTGCGGTACGCGGCCCGGCGGTGGGCCACCGCCTCACCGTAGACCGCGAGCAGCCGATCCGTCGTGGCGGGCCAGCCGAACCGGGCCGCGTGAGCCACCGCGCGCCGGGACAGCGCCGCGCGACGGGCGGGGTCGGCGAGCACGCCGGCGAGGGCGTCGGCCCACGAGTCGACCTCGTGGTCGGGCACGAGCACCCCACCGCCGACCGCCATCGGCAGGCCGCCGACATCGGCCGCCACGACCGGGGTGCCGCACGCCTGTGCCTCGAGCGCCACGAGCCCGAACGACTCGCTGTGCGAGGGCACCCCGACGACGTCGGCGGCGCGGTACCAGGCGGCGAGTTCGTCTCGGGGTTTGGGCTTCTCGAACCGCACGCGGTCGGCGACGCCGAGATCGCGGGCGAGGTCGGCGAGGCCGGTGGGGTGGTCCAGGCCCGAGCCGCTGGGGCCGCCGAGCACGACGAGCCGCAGTCGGCGGGCCAGCTCGGAGCCGGGGTCGCGCTCGCTGAGACGGGTCAGGGCCTTGACGAGCAGGTCGGGGGCCTTGAGCGGCTGGATGCGACCGACGAAGAGCACGACGAGCTCGTCGGGATCGAGGCCGAGGTGCGCGCGGGCCCGCGCGCGGCCGTCGGGTCCGTCGGGGGTGAACCGGTCGAGGTCGACGCCGGGCGGCACGACCGCGACGCGGGAGGGGTCGGCGTCGTACAGCTCGACGAGCTCGCGGGCCTCGACGTCGGTGTTGGCGATGAGCCGGTCCGCGGCGGCGACGACCTGGGCCTCGCCGATCTCCCGCAGCGCCGGCTCCGGGCGGTCGCCCGCGGCCAGCGAGAGGTTCTGCACGCGGGCCATCGTGTGCATGGTGTGCACGAGCGGCACCTGCCAGCGGTCGGCGGCGAGCCAGCCCACCTGGCCCGAGAGCCAGTAGTGCGAGTGGACGAGGTCGTAGTGGCCCTCCGGGCGGGCCGCGACCGCGCGCATGACGCCCGCGGTGAACGCGCACAGCTGGCTGGGCAGGTCGTTCTTGCCGAGGCCCTCGTACGGGCCGGCGACCACGTGGCGCACGAGGATGCCGGGGGCCAGCTCGACCGTCTCCGGCAGGGAGGCGGTGGTGGCGCGGGTGAAGATCTCGACCTCGACGCCGCGTTCGGCGAGCCTGCGGGCGACTTCGACGACGTAGACGTTGAGGCCGCCGGCGTCGCCGCTGCCCGGCGGGTCGAGGGGCGAGGTGTGCACGGTCAGCATCGCCATCCGCTCGATCGACTCGAGCGATCTGAGGTGGGCCATCACGCCTCCGCTCCGATTCCGCTGGCACCCGCTTGTGTGCAACACCCCGGCGGGCCGGGGGCATTCCCTGGGCGTGCGCGGACGGCGGGCTTGGCGGGCTTGCGCGGGCGGCCGGCTTGCGCGGACGCCGGGCTTGCGCAGGCGGGGCGGGAGCG
>NZ_BCNQ01000199.1 GCF_001515525.1 Piscicoccus intestinalis NBRC 104926
CAGGCCGGGCGAGCCGGCCGGGCCGGCTCCCGCTCGGCGGGCCCGCCGCGGGGTCCGGACGTCGCGTTGCTCATCCTCGCCCTCGTCGGGCTCGTCGTCGCGGCGCTCGCGCTGCTGCAGGAGCTCGCGGGAGTCGGTGGGGCCGGCGACTGGGTCGGTCCCGCCGCCGCGGTCGCCGTCGGCGCCGCCCTCGTGCTGGCGGGGGTCGTCGGCCTCATCAGACGCTGACGCTGACCTCCAGCCCGCAGACCTGTCGAAAGTGCGTCACCCGGGAGGCGCCAACGGCGCCACCCAGCGGCTGGAGGCCGACCAGCCGAGGCGGGCCACGTCGGCGGCCGGCACCCAGGCGGCGTCGGCCGTCGACCCGCCGACGTCGTGCACGACGGGAGAGGTCGGCTCGGCACAGTCGGCCTCATACACCAGGCCGAGGGTGTGAAAGTCCTCGAGCCGCCCGGAGGGGGCCCGGCCGATCCAGTGCCGGTGGATGAGCCGGACGAGGTCGCCGACGCGCACGCGCTGACCCGTCTCCTCCCAGCACTCCCGCCGGGCACCCGCGCGCGGATCCTCGCCGGGGTCGACACCGCCTCCGGGCAGGGCCCACGCGCCGGGGGCACCGGTCGTCGTCGAGTAGCGGGTGGCCAGCAGCGCACCCTGCGTCCAGACGATGACGGAGGCGGAGACCCGCTGCACGGTCAGCGCCTGCTCCCCGGCGGCGATGCTCAGGCCGGGCGCGTGCCGGGGCGGCGTGGTGCGGGTCAGCAGTTCGGCCGGAGGCGGTCCGGTCGGGACCGGCAGGTCGTAGGCCAGCACGAGGTCACCGTCGGGTTCGCGGACCACCTGCGGCAGACCGACGCGGTCGTCGGGCGGCGGGGCGCTCCGCCGGCTCCGCTCGGTGCCCGCGCGGCGCACGGTCGCTCGCACGACCGCGGTCGGGTCGACGCCGTGCGGCAGCGGCAGGCGCCACCGCTCCCGGCCGCCGGCGTGTCCGGCGAACCAGATGGGCCCCGACAGCAGCAGCGTCACGCTCAGGCGACCCGGGCGGCCGGGCGGGCCGGGCTGACCGTCTCGCGCCCCATCGCGCGCCGGTACTCCCGTTCGGTCTTGGCGATGACGGCGCTCCAGTCGAGGTCGGCCGGCGGCACGCTGACGTTGTAGCGGTACATGCGCTCCCGCAGCGGCACGTCGGTGAGCAGCCGGGCGATCGCCGTGGCCATCTCCTCGTCGGTGCGGGCGAGGAAGCCGTTGACGCCGTCGTGCACGAACTCCGAGGCGCCGCTGGTGTCGAGCCCGACGACCGGCAGGCCGGCGCACCGCGCCTCCAGGGCCGCGATGCCGAACGACTCGAGCTTGGCCGGCGACAGGTACAGGTGCGCCCCGGCGTAGCGCTGCAGCAGCTCGGGGCGGCTGACCCGGCCCGGCAGCTCGACCCAGTCCGCCATGCCCTCGCGCCGCACGAACGACTCGACCGCCGGGCGGAGCCGACCGTCTCCGAGGATCGTCAGCTCGAACCGCACGTCGGGCTCCATCGCTCGCACCCGCTGCAGCACCTGCAGCATGGGGATCGGGCGCTTGCGGCGCACGAGCCGCATCGCGGTGACCAGGCGCACGACCCCGTCGTCCGCGGGCGGCGCCGAATCGTGCCGGGGCTGCCACCACGTGTCGACGTCGATGCCGTTGGGCAGCACCTGGACGACGCCGGTGTCGCCGAGCAACCGCTGCACGGGCACCGCCGCGACCGAGGAGACGGCGTTCATCGTCACCCCCGAGCGCGCCCAGCGCCGCACGGCCCCGGTGAGGGCGATCGCCGGCTCCGCCCAGGCGAGCATGCAGTGCCACGTCATCGTCGTCGGCAGGCCGAGACCGCGGGCCACCCGGGTGGCCTCGGTGGTGAACGGACTCACGACGCCCATGTGCACGTGGGCCACGTCGAAGCCGCGGCCGAGGCGGCGGCGCAGCTCGCGGGAGGCAAACGGGTTGAGCGGGAACCCGATCGGCAGATCCATGCCGAGCCGGTGCACGGGGATGCCGTCGACGACCTCGATGAGACCGCCGTGCTGCCCGTCCTCCCCCACCGTCGCCGTGAAGACCTCGACCTGGTGACCCGCCGCGCGCAGCCCGTGGGCCAGGTCGCGGACCTGCACCTCGATGCCGCCGAGACGCGGCAGGTAACAGTCCGTGACAAGGGCGATCTTCACAGGTCCAACCCTGGCACATTGCACGGGAATCCCACGAACCATGGGAGACACTAGGCGGGTGAGTCGAACCGTCGTGGCCGTCAACGCCCATCCTGACGACGAGGCTCTCCTCATGTCGGGCACGCTCGCCAAGGCCGCCGCCGGAGACCGAGTGGTGCTCGTCGTCGCCACCGACGGCGATCTCGGGCTCACCTCCAGCGATTACCGCGACGGTGCCCTCGGCTCCCTCGGCGCCCGCCGCCTGCGCGAACTGCAGGCCAGCGCCCGCGCGATCGGCGCGGCCGACGTCGAGTGGCTCGGGTACGCCGACAGCGGCATGGTCGGTGAGGTGCCGCCGGACCCGCCGGACCGGCTCCGGCTGCTGCGGGCCGACCCCGACCAGGTGGCCGACCGGATCGCGGCGATCCTCGTGCGCGAGCGCGCCGACGTCGTCATCGGGTACGACCGCAACGGCGGGTACGGGCACCGCGACCACATCCGCGTGCACGAGGTGACCCGGGCGGCCGCCGCGATCGCCGGCTCGCCGCGGCTGCTGGAGGCGACCGTGCCGCGCGAGACGATCACCCGCGCCGTCGCGTTCGCGCGGCGGCTGCCCGGCGTCGCCATCGACGTCGACCTCGTGGCGTGGCAGCGCGCGTTCACGCCGTCGGCGCAGATCACCCACCGGATCGACGTGCGTCGCCAGATCCCGGCCAAGCGGGCCTCGATGGCCGCGCACGCCACGCAGGCCGCTGCCGACGACGGCGCCGACCGCACGCTGGCGGCCTTCCTGCGCCTGCCCCGGCCGCTGTACTACCTCGTGTTCGGGCGGGAGTGGTTCGTCGACGCCACCGGCTCCGCGGCCTCGGAGCAGGGTTCGGTCGCGGGTTCGGGGCCGGTCTCGGGCTCGGTCGCGGGTTCGCGGCGTGACGACATCTTCGCCGGCCTCGACGGGAGCCGCCGATGACGGGGTCGGCGCCGCCCGGGCAGGCCACCGCCTCGCCGGACGACGAGGCGAATCCGGACGGTGCGCCCGGCGTTTCGCTGCCGCGCACGCCGGCGGCCATCGCGCGGCAGGTGGTGCAGGTGGTCGCGAGCCTGGGGCTGGCGGTGGGGCTGCTCGGGTGGGGGCTGCCGTACCTGACGGACACCAGCTGGTCGACGATCCTCGGCATCATCACCGGGATCGGCTGGCCGACGTTCTTCGGGCTGCTGGCTCTGATGTTCCTCGGGTTGTACTGCTACACGTTCACGCTCACCGGCTCCCTGCCGGGGCTGCGGCACTCGCAGGCGATCCTGGCCAACCTCGCCGGCTCCGGGGTGAGCAACACCCTGCCCGCCGGCGGCGCGGTCGGCAGCATGCTGACGTACGCGATGTTCCGCTCGTGGCGGTTCAGCCACCGCGGTATCTCGACGTCGATCATCGTCACCGCCGTGTGGAACATGCTGGCCCGCGTGTTGCTGCCGGTCATCGCGGCGATCGTGCTCATCCCCCAGGCGGGCCAGGTGCCCACCGCGATGGTCAAGGGCGCCGTGCTCGGCGGGGTCGGTGGGGCGCTCATCGCCGCCGCGCTCATCGCGATCATCTCCTCGCGCCGCGCGGCGCGGTGGGTCGGTCGCGCCGTCGACCGACTGTTCGGGCCCCTCATCCGCCGGCTGCGCCGCGGCAGCCGCCCCCACGACGCCGAACGCCTCGCCCTCGACGTGCGCGACAAGATCATCGACATCGTGCGCTCCCGCTGGCCGGCGCTGACGTTCGGGCTCGTCGGCTTCATGGGCGTGTACTTCCTGCTGTTCCGCCAGTGCCTGGAGGCCGTCGGCGTGCACATGTCGTGGTCGCACGCGTTCGCGGCCTACGCGGTGGGCCGGCTGCTGACCACCGTGGCCGTCACCCCCGGCGGCATCGGCGTCGCGGAGGCGGGCGCGGCGGCGGTCATGATCGCCCTCGGCGTGCCCGGCGAGGGCACCGCGGCCGCCGTCACCCTGTTCGCGCTGTTCAGCTACCTGCTGGAGATCCCGTTCGGCGCGATCGCCGCGGTGATCTGGCTCAACACCCGCGGTCACTACGCCCGCCGCCCCCCGCCTCCGCGCTAGCCCCACCCCCACACTCGGCCGAAATGCTCACCCCACACGTGGCCGAAGGCTGCCCTTTCGGTCGAGGGCTCCTGCCACAACCCTGGCCTTCGGCCGAAAGGGCAGCCTTCGGCCGGTTTTGTGGGGGCTCGCTGCAGCCGGCTCGGGGGCTGGCTTCGGGGGTTAGTGGGGTTTGTTGCGGCCGGTGAGGAGGCGGGTGATCTGGCGCTGCTGGGCCTCGTCGGCGAGGGTGTCGTCGAGGTCCTCGGGCTCGAAACCGCGGCTGAACGCGCGGTCGACGGCGGCCTTGATGAGCGCGTCGGCGAACTGCGCGTTGGCGGGCAGCACCGGGCCGTGCAGGTACGTGCCGTAGACGTGGTGGCGCCGGGCGCCCTCCGAGCCGTCCTTGCCGTTGTTGCCGCGGCCGTGACGCACCGTGCCGAAGGGCTCCTGACCGCCTCCGAGAGTCGTTGCGCCGGAGTGGTTCTCGTAGCCGACGACCTGGCCGTGCGGGGTGTCGAGCACGACCGGGCCGATCATGCGTTCCTTGTTGCCGCGGGTCGTCACGTCGAGGATGCCCAGGCCGGGCAGGCGCTGGCCGTCGACGGTGAGAAAGTCGTTGCCGAACAGCTGGTACATGCCGCAGATCATGAGCATCGGCGTGCCGTCCTCCGCGAGGCTCTTGAGCAGCGGGCCGTTGCGCTCGAGGTCCTTCTCGACCCGCGCCTGCCCGCTGTCCTGCCCGCCGCCGCCGACGATGAGGTGCGCGCCCGGAGTCAGTTCGGTGCCGGGGTGGTGCTCGACGACCTCCGCCTCGTAGCCGTGCCGGCGCAGCCGCGTCGCCAGGCAGCGGGTGTTGCCGAGGTCGCCGTAGATGCTCATCTCCTTGGGGTACAGGTGGACGAGCCGGATCGTGCCCTTGCTCTTGCCGCGCGCCATCAGACCGCCTCCTCGCCGAAGTCCGCGAGGCCGTAGCGCTCGGCCAGCGTGCGCCGCAGCGCCATCATCGCGGTGTACGTGCAGAAGATCCGTTTGGGTTCGTCCGGGTGCGTGGCCAGCAGGTGGTCCAGCGCGCGCGTCAGGTCGAGCTCGACGTGACCGGTGCTCACGTCGTCGTAGCTGAGCCGCAGCGCCATGTCGTAGGCGCGCACGCCGCTGGTCACCGCCACGCCCTTGCCCGCGAGCGAGGCGAACGAGACGTCGTACAGCCACGAGACGTCGCGCCCGTCGGCGTAGTTGTCGTTGATGGCGATCATCGTCGCCACCGGCGTCGACCCGTACGTGTTGAGCGCCACCGTGAACCCCGCCGGGTTCTTCACAAGCACGAGTTCCAGCGGCTGCCCGCCGACGTCGATGACCTCGCCGCGACCGAACGGCGGCGTCACCGCGCGCAGCGCCCGCTCCGTGGCCGCGGCGTCGAACCGCTCCCCCAGCACCCGGCGAGCCATCGTGACCGCGGCCGTCGCGTTGATCATCGCGGCGAGCCCGCGCTGGCGCAGCGCGAGCGGCCCGAGCACGAGACCGTCCGAGAACCTCACCTCGAAGTCGCGCTCGTCGATGGCCTTGAGCAGCCCGTCCTGCGGGCCGGGGTCGGGCACCGCGGACTCGTCCTCGAAGCGCACGTCCTGCTCGGACAGCTCGTCGAGGCGGTCGCGCATCGAGTCGTCGAGACCGAAGTAGGAGGCGGTCGGCACGCCCTGGCCGCCGGCGATGCGGGAGACGAAGGAGTCGTCGCGGTTGAGCACGACGCCCTGCGTGGTCTGCCCGGCGAGCTGCGCGAGCAGCTTGGCGGTGTGGTCGATCTCGGCGAAGCGGTCGAGCTGGTCTCGGGCCACGTTGAGCAGCAGCGAATGCGTGGGCTGCACGGCCGCGGCGAACTTCAGCGCGTGCGCCTCGTCGAGCTCGAGCACCGCCGCGTCGGCGCGCAGCCGGCCGGAGGCGGGCAGCAGCGGCAGCATCGCGGAGATCACCCCGCGCGTGAAGTTGCTGCCCGTCGGGTTGCTGAACACGTCGAGTCCGTGCTCGCGCAGGATCGCCGCGAGCATCTTGGTCGTCGTCGTCTTGCCGTTGGTGCCGGAGACGACGACCACGCCGCCGCGCACCTGCGACAGCGCGTTCGCGAGGAATTTCGGATCGACGCGTTCGGCGACCAGGCCCGGCAGCGCCGAACCGCCGCCTCGGAGGCGGGACGCGACGCGCGCCGCCTTGCCTGCCGTGGTGGCGAGGAGGGGTCGAAAGAGCACGTGGCCAGCCTAGCGAGCGGCCGCCGGGCCGCCGGTCAGGCTAGCCCTCGTGGGAGCCCGTGGCGCGGCGCTCCTGCCACTGGCGGGTCGGCGGGTCGGACGGGCCCTGCCGCCGCTGCCCGGCCTGCGGG
>NZ_BCNQ01000200.1 GCF_001515525.1 Piscicoccus intestinalis NBRC 104926
CGAAAAGAGATCCAAAACGCTGACGGTCACGACACACCTCCGGAATGCCGCGATCGCAAGCAGGCATGCGCCGTCGCAGCCGAAAATAGGAAAAGGGAGAAGAAGTGCACCCCCGCCGAATAGCCCTCACGACGGTTGGCTTCGCCTTCTTCTTCACTCTATGGAGAGACCGTCGACGGCGTCCATCGCGAAGAACTGGAGCGACAATTTAGCGTCACTTATCAGCCGGAGGAGGCCGAGTGCTGGCGGACACGTGTCGTGCGCTGCAAGGCGCGTATCACCGCCTGTACCGAAGGCGCCTGGCCGGCGGCGACGCGAGTCGCGACCAGGATCGTCCGGGAACAGGGTGGGTCGACGGGGCGCGCGTCCAGGTCGCGCGTGGCGGCTCCGAGGTTGAGCTCGCTCATGAGCGCGACGCCGAAGCCCGCCCGCACGAGCCCCAGGGAGGCGACCAGATTGCTGCAGTTGGCAACGACCTTCGGTTCGAAGCCCGCGGCCCGGCACAGCGACCGGACGTGCCTGGCGAAGGCGCTGGCCTCGGTGTCGAGAATCCACGGGGCATCGGCGTAATCGCGCAGCCGCGCCGTCGCAGAGATCGACGTCGGAATGTCCCGCGACGGAGCCTGCAGGAGCACCACCTCGTCGCGAGCGAGAACCGTGAGGCTGATGCCCTCGGCCGACATCGGATGGAGGTCGTCGATCACGGCGACATCGATCTGGCCGCTGCACAGGTGATCAATGCTCTCGATCGGTTCCATGTCCCGCACGGTGACGTGCAGATCGGGGTAGGCCCGGCGCAGTCGCATGAGGGCGTCCGGCAACACCGTGCTGCAGAAACTGGGAAACGCGCTCAACGCGATCGTGCCGTGCACGTCAACCTGGAAGGAGCGCACGTGCGCCTCCGCCTCCTCGACGGCCTCGGCGATGCTCGGGTAGTGACCTACGAGCGCGAGGCCGGCCTCGTTGAGCACCACCCGACGCCCGTGGCGCACGAGAAGGGGCACCTTGACCTCGCGCTCCAGTTGCGCGACGTGTTGGCTCACCGCCGACGTCGTCATATGCAAGCGCGCCGCCGCGGCCGTCATCGTGCCCTCGGCGGCGAGTGTGGCGAGGACATGAAGCCGGTGTAGGTCGAGCATCCGGTCACCTCCTGCCCTGCCAACGGTGGCATATTCGACCCACCGAAGGAGCCGGTCGAGGCCGGTGATCGACGCGGCCAGCCGATAAGTGTCATCCGGCCCGTCGAACCGATAGCGTCGGATGTCGTGACCACCACGACATCGCAGTCAGCTGCGCCAGAGCCGCCCGAGCCGGACGACACCACCGCCGAGGCCGTGACAGTCGAGCCGGGCACGCAGGACCACCAGGACAGCGGGGTCGCCGACGCGTCGGCCGCGGGGCCCTTGGCGCCCGAGGCGGGGTCGTCGCGATCACCGGCCGTGTCCGGCACCGCGACGTGGGCCGGTCAACGGCCGATCGGGCGGATCCCCGTGGTGGGCGTCACCCCGCTCGTCGAGGGCGGCGATTTTCCGCTGAAGTCCGTCGTCGGCGAGCAGGTGCCGGTCAGCGCCCGGGTGTTCCGCGAGGGGCACGACGCGGTGAACGCGAACATCGTGCTCACCGACCCCAGCGGCGGCGAGCACACGCTGCCGCTGACCCGCACCAACGAGGGTCTGAGCCTGTGGGAGGGCACGATCAGCGCCGACCGCGAGGGCGTGTGGACCTATCGCGTCGAGGGCTGGTCCGACCCGTACGGCACGTGGGACCACGACGCGACGATCAAGGTCGAGGCCGGCGTCGACGTCGAGCTCATGCTCGAGGAGGGCGCCCGCGTGCTGGAGCGGGCGCTGCAGGTCGACGGCCGGCCGGAGGCGGCGCAGCGCACGTTGCGGGCCGCGGTCGACACGCTGCGCGACGAGCAGCGCACCCCGGCGGCCCGGCTCGCCGCGGGCACCTCCCGCGAGGTGGCCTACGAGCTGACCACCCGGCCGCTGCGCGAGTACGTCAGCCCGAGCCCGGAGTACCACTGGCTCGTCGAGCGCCGCCGCGCGCTGACCGGCGCCTGGTACGAGTTCTTCCCCCGCTCCGAGGGCTGCTACCTCGACGAGGAGACCGGAGACTGGGTCAGCGGAACGCTGCGCACCGCGGCGAAGCGGCTGCCCGCCGTGGCCGACATGGGCTTCGACGTCATCTACCTCACCCCGGTGCACCCGATCGGCACGATCAACCGCAAGGGCCCGAACAACACCCTCGACGCCGGCCCGAAGGACCCGGGCAGCCCGTACGCGATCGGCAGCAAGGACGGCGGCCACGACGCCATCGAACCGAGTCTGGGCACGTTCGAGGACTTCGACTTCTTCGTCGCCCAGGCCAAGCGTCTCGGCCTGGAGGTCGCGCTCGACATCGCGCTGCAGTGCGCGCCCGACCACCCCTGGGTGACGCAGCACCCGGAGTGGTTCACCACGCGCGCGGACGGCACGATCGCCTACGCGGAGAACCCGCCGAAGAAGTACCAGGACATCTACCCCCTGAACTTCGACAACGACCCGGCGGGCATCTACGCCGAGGTGCGCCGCGTCATCCAGGTGTGGATCGACCACGGCGTGACGATCTTCCGCGTCGACAACCCGCACACCAAGCCGGTGGAGTTCTGGCAGTGGCTCATCGGTGACGTCGCGCAGAGCCACCCCGAGATCATCTGGCTGGCAGAGGCCTTCACCAAGCCGCAGATGATGGCCACGCTCGCCAAGGTCGGCTTCCAGCAGAGCTACACGTACTACGCCTGGCGCAACCAGAAATGGGAGCTCGAGGAGTACATGACCGAGCTGTCGGGCGAGGCCGCGAACTACATGCGGCCGAGCTTCTGGCCGACGACGCACGACATCCTCACGCCGTACATGCAGTTCGGCGGGCCGACGGCGTGGAAGACCCGGGCCGCGCTCGCCGCCACGCTCGTGCCGACCTACGGCATCTACGCCGGCTACGAGCTGCTGGAGTCGGTGCCCCGCCCGGGCGTCGAGGAGCAGATCGACAACGAGAAGTATCAGTTCAAGAACCGCGGGTGGGAAGACTACGAAGCCGGCGGCCCCAAGGAGGGCCAGCTGTGGATGGCCGACTACCTGCGCACGCTCAACGAGATCCGGCGGGCGCACCCGGCGCTGCAGTGGCTGCGCAACTGGCGCGCCCAGCCGTGCGACGACGAGAACGTCATGTGCTTCTCCAAGCGCCACGTCGACGGCGGGGCCGAGGACATCATCATCGTCGTCGCCAACCTCGACCCGCACACGACGCGCGAGACGTGGGTGCACCTGGACATGCCCGCGCTGGGCCTGGACTGGAACGAGGGTTTCGTCGCCAAGGATCTCATCACCGGGGCGTCCTGGCACTGGGGGCAGCACAACTTCGTGCGGGTCGGTCGGGACGCCGAGCCCGTGCACATCATCCACGTGAGGAGGTTCTAGGTGGTGCAGGGGCTGCAGCTGTCCCAGCCCGGCCTGAAGTACGACCCGAACTGGTTCAAGACCGCGGTCTTCTACGAGGTGCTCGTGCGCGCCTTCGCGGACTCCACGGGCACCGGCTCCGGGGACTTCAGCGGGCTCATCGGCAAGCTCGACTACATCCAGTGGTTGGGCGTCGACGCGATCTGGATCCCGCCCTTCTACCCCTCACCGCTGCGTGACGGCGGCTACGACATCGCCGACTACACCGCGGTATTGCCGGAGTTCGGCACGCTCGTCGACTTCACCGAACTCGTCAGCCAGGCGCACGCGCGCGGGATCCGCATCGTCACCGACCTCGTGATGAACCACACCAGCGACCAGCACCCGTGGTTCCAGTCGAGCCGGTCCGACCCCGACGGGCCGTACGGCGACTTCTACGTGTGGAGCGACGACGACACCAAGTACGGCGACGCGCGGATCATCTTCATCGACACCGAGGTCTCCAACTGGACCTTCGATCCGGTGCGCCGGCAGTTCTTCTGGCACCGCTTCTTCTCCCACCAGCCCGACCTGAACTTCGAGAACCCGAAGGTGCAGGAGGCGATCTTCGACGTCGTGCGGTTCTGGATGGACCTGGGCATCGACGGGTTCCGCCTCGACGCCGTGCCCTATCTGTTCGAGGAGGAGGGGCACAACGGCGAGAACCACCCCAAGACGCACGAGTTCCTCGCCAAGCTGCGGGCGATGGTCGACGAGGAGTACCCCGGGCGCATTCTGCTCGCCGAGGCGAACCAGATGCCGAACGAGGTCGTCGACTACTTCGGCACCGAGGAGTCGCCGGAGTGCCAGATGTGCTTCCACTTTCCGGTGATGCCGCGGCTGTACTCAGCGCTGCGCGAGGAGAAGGCCACCCCGATCCGGCGGGCGCTGGAGGACACGCCGCCGATCCCGCGCGGCACGCAGTGGGGCACGTTCCTGCGCAACCACGACGAGTTGACGCTGGAGATGGTCACGCCCGAGGAGCGCTCGGCGATGTACGGCTGGTACGCCTCCGACCCCCGGATGCGCGCCAACGTCGGCATCCGGCGCCGACTGTCGACCCTGCTCGACAACTCCCGCGCCGAGATCGAGCTGATCCACTCGCTCGTGCTCTCGCTACCCGGCTCCCCCTGCCTGTACTACGGCGACGAGATCGGCATGGGCGACAACATCTGGCTGCCCGACCGCGACGCCGTGCGCACCCCGATGCAGTGGACCCCGGACCGCAACGCGGGCTTCTCCAGCTCCGACCCCGGCAAGCTGTACCTGCCGGTCATCCAGTCGCTCGTGTACCACCACAACAACGTCAACGTCGAGGCCCAGATGGCCAGCGGCTCCTCGCTGCTGCACTGGGTGCGGGCCATGCTGCGGATCCGGGCGGCGCACCCGGTCTTCGGGCTCGGCACGTTCGAGATGCTCGACTGCGACAACGACACGATCATGCCGTTCGTGCGCGACCTCACCGCGCAGGAGTCACCGCTCGGGCGCGACGGCGCGGAGACCGTGCTGTGCGTGCACAACCTCTCCTCGCGGCCGCAGTCGGGCACGATGACGCTGCCGCAGCGGTTCGCCGGCGCCCGCGTGCGGGACATCTTCGGCGGCTCGCGCTTCCCCCGGATCGGCGCCGACGGCTCGATCACGCTCACGCTCGGTTCCCGCGACTTCTTCTGGTTGCGGGTCGATCTGCCCCAGGACGAGGACGACGATGGCTGAGGTCATGCAGACCACGCTCGAGCCGAGCAAGCTCGAGCTGCTCGCCGCGTGGATGCCGCGGCAGCGCTGGTTCGCCGCAAAGGGCCGCACCCCCAGGCTGCGGCGGCTCGGCGGGTACCGGCTCGACGACCCGGCGGGCGAGGTGGGCGTCGAGACGCTCATCGTGCTCGACGAGGCCGACACGAGTTCACCGGAGCCGGTCGTGTACCAGGTGCCGGTGACGTACCGGTCCGCCCCGCTGACGGGGGCCGCCGACATCGGGTTCGTCGGCACCATCGAGCACGGCGAACTCGGCACCCGCTACGTCTACGACGCCGCACACGATCCTGTGTACACAGCCGCGCTGCTCGGGCTGCTGCGCGGGCAGGTGCGGGCCCAGAGCGCCACGGCGAGCAACACGCTCGAGCCCGCCGTCACCGGCCACCCGCACCCGGCGAGCCCCGACGTCGAGTTCGTCTCCAGCCGGGTGCTTTCCGGGGAGCAGTCGAACACCTCGATCATCTACGAGACCACCGACCGCTCCGGCGACGCGTCCCCCGTGATCGTCAAGATCTTCCGGCTGCTGCACCCCGGTGAGAACCCCGACGTCGTGCTGCAGTCGGCGCTGGCCGCCGACGGCTCCCCGCTCGTGCCGCGCCCGCTCGGGCACGTCGCGGGCGACTGGGCCGACCCGGTCGAGGCGGCGCCCGCAGGCGAGACCGAACCCACCGGCGGGCCGCGCCGGCACGGGCACCTCGCGTTCGGCCAGGAGTTCCTGCCCGGCACCCGTGACGCGTGGCGGGTCGCCCTCGAATCGGCCCGCACCGGAAGCGACTTCACCGGCCCGGCCTTCGACCTCGGGGTCGCCACCGCGCAGATGCACGAGACGCTGGCCCGCGTGCTGCCGACCGCCGACGCCGCGCCCGCGCAGCGCGAGGCCCTCGTGCGGGGCTGGCGCTCCCGGCTCGTCGGCGCGCTCGGGGAGGCACCCCCGCTCGCCGAGTACACCGAGCGGATCGAGGCGACGTTCGCGACCGCGGCGGGCGCGCGGTGGCCGGCGTTGCAGCGGGTGCACGGCGACTACCACCTCGGCCAGGTGCTGCACGTGCCCGGCCGCGGCGGCACCGGCTGGGTGATCCTCGATTTCGAGGGCGAGCCGCTGCGCTCGCTCGCCGAGCGCAGCGAGCCCGACCTCGCGCCCCGCGACGTCGCCGGCATGCTGCGCTCGTTCGACTACGCCGCCGGCTCCATCGAGCGGGAGGACGGGTTCCACGACGTGCCCACGGTCGGCGGCGCCGGCAATGCGCAGACCGCCTCCGGCCCCTGCCGGTGGGCGCAGGCCGCCTCCGCCGCGTTCCTGCAGGGGTACGCCTCGGTCGACCGGTCCGCCGCGAGCGGCGCGAGCGCGAGCGGTGCGAGTGGCTCGA
>NZ_BCNQ01000201.1 GCF_001515525.1 Piscicoccus intestinalis NBRC 104926
CGCGCCGCTCGCCGCGTCGGCGTCCCGGAGCCCAGCAGCGGCACCGTCACCCGGCAGCCACCGCCCACGCCGGCCCCCGCCGCGCAGGCCACCCCACCCCACCCCCGGACGACCCTGAGAACTGCGTGTCGTGGTCGGGACTGCGACACGGACAGCAGTTCTGACCACGACACGCAGTTCTCAGCGTCGTGGGGGGAGGCTCTCATCGACGGCGAGGCGACGGCGGCCGCGCTGGCGACGGTCATCGCCGACCAACCGCGGGTGCTGGGCGGGGGCGTACCCGACCCGGGCGGCAGGCCGACACCCCGGGCGCTCGCGGAACACCTGCGCGCGCTGACCCGCGCCACCGACTCCTGGCTCGACCGCGAGCCGACCCGCCCGCGCGCCGACCAGCTCCCCACGGCCGCCCACACCGCGGCGTGCCGTCTCACACTGGGGGCGCGCATCGCGCTGGCCGACGTACTGCATACCCTCGGTGAGGCGGCCCCCGACCGTATGTGAGCGCGAGGTCCGCCGCCGGCGCACCGAGGGCGGCCACACCGCCTCCGGGAGAACGTGCCGGCAGCCTGACCAGAACGACAGCGGCGGACCGACGTGCCACCGGACCCGTCCGCGCGAACCCGGAGGAACGATGCGCGCACACGAGGCCGGTGCCCTACACGCCGAGGGGTACGGCGGCCCGCCGCAGTGGCTGCCCAGCCCGCGAGACGTCAACGAGCTCATGCCGCAGCTGTGGCCCGGCCACGTACGCCGTGACGAGCAGGGCCGCCTCGAGGTCGCCGGCGTCGACGCCGTCGCCCTGGCCCGCGACTTCGGCACCCCCGCGTACGTCGTCGATGAAGACGATTTCCGTTCCCGCGCAAGGGCTTTCCGCGACGACATGAATGCGGCGTTCGGTGCCGTGTGCGGCGGCGCCGACATCTACTACGCCGGCAAGGCCTTCCTGTGCACGGCCGTCGCTCAGTGGGTCGCCCAGGAGGGTCTGTTCCTCGACGTGTGCTCCGGCGGCGAACTCGCGGTCGCGCAGCGCGTCGGCTTCCCGGCGGAACGCATCGGCATGCACGGCAACAACAAGTCGGTCGCCGAGATCGAGGCCGCGCTGCGCTACGGCGTCGGTCGCCTCGTCATCGACAGCTTCGACGAGATCGAGCGCGTCGCCCGCATCGCCGGCGACCTCGGCGTCGTCGCGCCGGTCATGATCCGGGTCACCCCCGGCGTCGAGGCGCACACCCACGAGTTCATCGCGACCGCCCACGAGGACCAGAAGTTCGGGTTCAGCCTCGCCGGCGGCCAGGCCTACAAGGCCGCCGAGCGCGTGCTCGCCGAGCCGGGTGCGATGCGACTCCTCGGTCTGCACAGCCACATCGGCAGCCAGATCTTCGACACCTCCGGTTTCGAGGTCGCCGCCCGCCGCGTGCTCGGCCTGCAGGCGCGCATCGGCCGTGACCACGGCATCACGCTGCCCGAACTCGACCTCGGCGGCGGCTTCGGCATCGCCTACACCTCCGAGCACCACCCGCTGACCGCCGCGCAACTCGGGGCGCAGATGGCCGGCATCGTCGAGCGCGAGAGCCGCGCCGAGGGCATCGAACCCCCGCGCATCAGCATGGAGCCGGGTCGCGCGATCGCCGGGCCGAGCACCTTCACGCTGTACGAGGTCGGCACGGTCAAGGACGTCGAGCTCGACGGCGGACTGCGCCGCACCTACGTCTCGGTCGACGGCGGCATGAGCGACAACGTGCGCACCGCCCTGTACGAGGCCGACTACTCCTGCACGATCGCCAACCGCAGCAGCGAGGCGGGCCCGGCCCTGTCGCGGGTCGTCGGCAAGCACTGCGAGAGCGGCGACATCGTCGTCATGGACGAGTACCTGCCCGCCGACCTCACCCCCGGCGACCTCGTCGCCGTGCCCGGCACCGGCGCCTACTGCCGCGCGCTGTCGAGCCAGTACAACCACGTGCCGCGCCCGCCGGTCGTCGCGGTTCGGGACGGTAGGGCGCGCGTCATCGTGCGCCGGGAGACGGTCGACGACATCCTCGCCCTCGACGTCGCCGACTAACGCACGACTGACCCCCGGGGCCGGCTCCACCCCCGCCCCGCACCCCCCGGCCGGCATCAATCCCCGCCGAAGGCTGCCCTTTCGGCCGAGGGCCAGGGCTGTAGCACGAGCCCTGGACCGAAAGGGCAGCCTTCGGCCAGATGTGGGGGCCAGATGTGGGGGGCCAGGTGAGAGGGGCGGGCGGGGAGGCCGGACGGTGGGACGGTGGGTCCGTCATGCGGACCCGGGCCGGGAGGGCCTGTGGGCGGAAGGCAGGATGGTCGGGGTCGAAGCACAGATGGAGGAGATCGCGTGAGTGCGCACGTCGACACCGCGGGCGGACCCCTGCGGGTGGCCCTGCTGGGATGTGGCGTCGTCGGATCGTCGGTGGCCCGGCTGCTGCTGGCCAACGCCGACGACCTGGCCGCCCGGGTCGGGCGGCCGCTGGAGCTCGTGGGCATCGCGGTGCGCCGGCTGGGCCGGGACCGGGCCGGCCTGCCGCAGGAGCTGTTCACCACCGACGCCGAAGAGCTCGTCACCCGCGCCGACGTCGTCGTCGAGGTCATCGGCGGCATCGAGCCGGCCCGCGGTCTCATCCTGCGGGCCATCGAGCACGGAGCCAGCGTGGTCACCGCGAACAAGGCCCTCCTGGCCGACGACGGCCCCAAGCTCTACGCGGCCGCCGACGCCGCCGGCGTCGACCTCTACTACGAGGCCGCGGTCGCCGGCGCCATCCCGCTGCTGCGCCCGATGCGCGAATCGCTCGCCGGCGACGACGTGCGCCGCGTGCTCGGCATCGTCAACGGCACGACGAATTACGTGCTCGACAAGATGGACAGCACCGGCTCCGGCTTCTCCGACGCCGTCGCCCAGGCCCAGTCGCTGGGCTACGCGGAGGCCGACCCGACCGCCGACGTCGAGGGCTTCGACGCCGCCGCGAAGGCCGCGATCCTCGCCTCGCTCGCGTTCCACACCCGCGTCCGCGCCCACGACGTGCACCGCGAGGGCATCACCGAGGTCAGCGCCGCCGACGTGCGCGCCGCCGCCGAGATGGACTGTGTCGTCAAGCTCCTCGCGATCTGCGAACTCGCCCCCAGCGGCGACGCGCCCAACGGCAACGGCAAGAACGGCCACGCCGGTCAGGGCGTCTCGGTGCGCGTGCACCCGGCGATGATCCCGCGCACGCACCCGTTGGCCGGGGTGCGCGAGGCCTTCAACGCCGTCTTCGTCGAGGCCGACGCCGCCGGTCAGCTCATGTTCTACGGCCCCGGAGCCGGTGGCGACCCGACCGCCTCCGCCGTGCTCGGCGACGTCGTGGCCGTGGCCCGCCACCGGGTCGTCGGCGGGCTCGGTCCGCGCGAGTCGGCCTACGCCGAGCTGCCGGTGCTGCCGATGGGCCGCGCCCGCACCCGCTACTACATCAGCCTCGATGTGGCCGACCGCCCCGGCGTGCTCGCCGCAGTCGCCACCGAGTTCGCCCGGCACGAGGTGTCGATCCAGCAGGTGCGCCAGAGCGTGCACGAGGCCGACCCCGACCGCGGGGACGCCGACGCACCCGGCGCCGAACTCGTCATCGTCACGCACTCGGCGCCCGACGCCGCGCTCTCCGGCACCGTCGAGGCCCTCGCCCGGCTCGACGCCGTGCGCGGCGTCACCTCCGTCATGCGCGTGGAAGGGGACTGACCATGGCACACCAGTGGCGCGGCGTGATCGGCGAATACGCCGACCGCCTCCCGATGCTCACCGACGCACCCGTGATCACGCTGCACGAGGGCGGCACCCCGCTCATCGCCGCGCACACGCTGTCCGAGCGCGTCGGCGCCCGCGTGTTCGTCAAGTACGAGGGCCTCAACCCCACCGGCTCCTTCAAGGACCGCGGCATGACGACCGCGATGTCGGTGGCGGCCCGCCTCGGCGCGAAGGCCGTCATCTGCGCCTCCACCGGCAACACGAGCGCGTCGGCCGCGGCCTACGCCACGAAGGCCGGCATGACGTGCGGGGTGCTCGTGCCCGAGGGCAAGATCGCGATGGGCAAGCTCTCCCAGGCGATCGCCCACGGCGCCACGTTGCTGCAGGTCGACGGCAACTTCGACGACTGCCTCACGGTGGCCCGCAAGCTCGCCGACGCCTACCCGGTCGAGCTCGTCAACTCCGTCAACCCGGCCCGCATCGAGGGGCAGAAGACCGCCTCCTTCGAGATCGTCGACGCCCTCGGCGACGCGCCCGACATCCACTGCCTGCCGGTCGGCAACGCCGGCAACATCACCGCGTACTGGAAGGGCTACCGGGAGTACCGCGACGGCACCCCGGGCGCCACGGGCGAGGCCGCGACCGGCGGCCCAGCGACCCGGCTCCCGCAGATGTGGGGCTTCCAGGCGGCCGGGTCCGCGCCGATCGTGCTCGGCCACCCCGTCGACGAGCCCGACACGATCGCCACCGCGATCCGCATCGGCAACCCGGCGAGCTGGAGCCAGGCCGAAGAGGCCCGAGACACCTCCGGCGGCCTCATCGACGCCGTCACCGACGCCGAGATCCTCGCCGCCCACCGGCTGCTGAGCAGCACCGAAGGCATCTTCGTCGAGCCCGCGTCGGCCGCGAGCGTCGCGGGGCTGTTGAAGATGCACGAGGCGGGTCGCGTGCCCTCGGGCGCGACGATCGTGTGCACGGTCACCGGCCACGGCCTGAAAGACCCGCAGTGGGCGCTGAAGACGGCCGACGGCGACGAGGTCGTGCCCACTCGCGTGCCGGTGGATGCGGTGAGCGCCGCCACCGCCCTCGGCCTGGAGAGCTGACGGTGGGCCAGGCGCCGCCGAATGTGCCGAGCCCGCCGCGTGCCTCGAACGCGCCGATGAGCGCGCCTCGACCGGGGCGCGCCGTGCGGGTGCGGGTGCCGGCCAGCAGCGCCAACCTCGGCCCCGGCTTCGACTCGATCGGCATGGCGCTCGGCGTGTACGACGAGTACGTCGCGGTCGTGCGCACCGAGCCGGGCCTGCGCATCGACATCGACGGCGACCCCCAGGGCGTGCCCGGCGACGAGCGCCACCTCGTCTACGCCACGATGCGACGCGCCTGGTCCGAGCTTGGCGTGCCTACCCCCGAGGGCCTGACCCTGCACTGCGCCAACACGATTCGCCAGGGCCGCGGGATGGGTTCCTCGGCCGCGGCCATCGTCGCCGGGGTCGCCGCGGCCCACGGTCTCGCGGCCGCGCAGTGGACGGCCTGGGAGAACGCGCCCGGCGCCGCCGACACGCTCGTCGACCTCGACCTGGAGACGGTCAACGACCTCGCCGGGCGCCTCGAGGGCCACCCCGACAACGCGTCCGCGAGCGTGTACGGGGGAGCGACGATCTCGTGGCTCGACGAGCCGGGCCCGCCCGGCGACGAGCGCACCGTCGGTCGCGTGCACTCCGAGGCGATCCCGC
This sequence comes from Piscicoccus intestinalis NBRC 104926, assembly GCF_001515525.1. Classification (GTDB taxonomy): domain Bacteria; phylum Actinomycetota; class Actinomycetes; order Actinomycetales; family Dermatophilaceae; genus Kineosphaera; species Kineosphaera intestinalis. The sequence goes on from NZ_BCNQ01000201.1 coordinate 5,461, forward strand.
TGCACCCCGACATCGAGCCGCTGGTCGCCGTGCCGCAGGTGCAGTTGCCGACCGCCACCGCCCGGGCCGTGCTGCCCGCGCAGGTGCCGCACCCCGAGGCCGCGCTCAACTCGGCGCGGGCCGGTCTGCTCGTGCTCGCCCTCAGCGCGCAGCCGCGGCTGCTGCTACCGGCCACCCGGGAGTGGCTGCACCAGGAGCAGCGTCGCTCCTCGCTCGGGGGCGCGATGGAAGTCGTCGACGAATTGCGTTGTGCCGGACATGCGGCCGTCATTTCCGGAGCCGGTCCGAGCGTGCTCGTCCTGACCGCGGACGGCGACGACGCGGCCGCGCAGGTCGCCGCGCTGCTGCCCGAGCAGTGGCGGTTGCTGCGTCCCGGCGTTCCGGATCAGGGGGTTCGGGTGGAACGTGTTACATTGGAAGGGCTTCACGGCGAAAGCGCCCTTCCGGCGTGACCAGAGTTCGATGTCTCGGCTCTTCGCCTGAACCCCCCGCATTCACCGTTCCGCGGTCTCGATCCTTGAGGTTCGCAGCCGGTGTCCGACGCCGTTGCGGTGTTGGAGGGGTCAATACCACCGAGTTCGTGCGCCGCGGGTGTGTCTCACACCCAGGCTGGTCGATACCGACCCTCCGGTCGGGGCGACCGCGTGAACTGCCGATCATGGGACCGCACGATGACGGCACACGACACGCACGAGCCTCATAACCCCGAGCTCGCCATTCGCAGCGAGCCGTATAACGAGGGGAAGGATCCTTCGTGACCGATACCACCGAGCTGGCACCCGCGGGTGCCGCCGGCGCGTCCGCCGCACCCAAACGCCGCGGACTGACCGCGATGCGACTGGCCGAACTGCAGGACCTCGCGTCCGGCATGGGCATCCAGGGCACGGCCGGAATGCGTAAGGGTGACCTGATCACGGCGATCAAGTCGCGTGACGCGGGCAGCCCGTCGTCCGCCGCGGCAGGAGCCCCGGCTCGCCGCCCGCGCCGCGCCTCGAGCCCGGCCGG
>NZ_BCNQ01000202.1 GCF_001515525.1 Piscicoccus intestinalis NBRC 104926
GCGCGGCGGGCGCGGACGACGAGGTCGTGCGGGTGGAGCCGGACACCCCGGCGCGCGACCACGATCCGCGGGCGACCCAGTCTCCGCCGTCGGTCACCGCCCCCGCGCACACCGAGCCCGAGCTGCCCCTCGGGGAGGATGACCAGCCCGACTCCGCGGAGGCCGACGAGGCAACGCCCACGCCGCCGGCAGCCTTGACCGAGGCCGACGAGGCAACGCCCACGCCGCCGGCCGCCTTGACCGAGCCGGCTCCGGCGACCACCGAAGCCGCTGTCTCGCAGGCCGATCGGGGTCCGGCCCGCTCGGGGCGGGCCGCCCGTCGCCGCCGCGCCGCCGCCGACCGGCAGTCGGCGCGTGAGAACAGCCGTCAGAGCTCCGGTGCGAACACTCCCCAAGGCGGCGACCAGCCCACCGACTCCGCCGAGCCGACCGAGCGGCCGGCCGCGAAGCCGACACCCAAGCCGGCGCCGCAGCAGCCACCCAAGCCGACACCCAAGCAGCCGCCGCGGCAGCGCAAGGGTCGGGCCAGCGTGCCGGCGTGGGACGACATCATGTTCGGCGCCAAGCACCCCACGGACTGACCCGACGCCGAAAGCCTGAGACGGCCTGCGAGGGCCCGCCAGGTCTTCCCAGGGTCTCCCGACGGTCTCCCGGAGGCTGATCGGGCGCCTCAGGAGCGGTAGGCGAGCAGCGGGATGTCCAGTTCGTCCGCCGTCAGCGACCCGTGCAGCCCCAGCAGCGCCAACAACTCCGGTCGCTGCACGCGGCTGTCGACGACGGCCAAGCCGGCGTCGAGCGCGACGATCACGTCGCCGAGGCGGGGTCGCACCGACTCCGCGAGGGTGCCGAACAGGCCCAGATCGTCGGCTTCATCGCGGGAGAACACCCAGGCGCGCTCCCCCAATCGCTCCCGCCACGCGACCGCGACGTCGGTGTCGGCCCCTGGCTCGCAGTACAACTGCGGAGACCGTGGCTCGCCACCGACGAGCCGCACCCCCGCGGCGAGGTCGGCCTCGACCGCCATGTCGAGTCGCCAGTCGAACGGCACGTCGACCATGCCGTGGTCGGCCGTCACGTACAGCGCCGTGTCGCGCGGGAGCGAGGTCGCCAGCCGGGCGAGTTCACGGTCGGTGGCCTCGAGTTCGTCGCCCCATTGCCAGGACTCGCAGCCGTGCACGTGACCGACCTTGTCGACCTCGCCCCAGTACAGGTACACGAGCGACCCCGGCGCCGAGCCGGTCCGCTCGCTCTGCCGCAGCGCGGTGAGCGCCTGGTCGACCCGGTGCGGCAGGTCGACGCCCGCCCGGAACCGTGCGCCGCGCAGCGCGGCGGTCGTCAGCCCGGAACCGTCGAAGTAGCCCGGGCCGATCATCGTCACGTCGACACCGGCGGCCACCGCCCGCTCGAAGACCGTGCGCTCGGGCTGCCAGCTCCGCGGGTCGGGTCCGTTCTCCCAGCTCAGCTCGCTGAACACACGATCGGTCGCGGGGTCGCGCACCTCCAGCCCGACGAGTCCGTGGGCGCCGGGCGGAAGGCCCGTTCCGAAGCTGCCCATGCTCGTCGCCGTCGTCGACGGAAAACCGCACCGCAGTGTCCGGGCCGTCGGCAGCAGCGACCGCAGGAACGGCGCGTGCCCGCTGCGCCGGGCCAGCAGGCGCAACCCGAGCCCGTCGACGAGCACGACGACCGCCCGCCGGGCCGGTGGCAGGTCGAGCAACTCGGCTTCGGGAAATCCCGCGGGGGTGCCCTGGTCGCGCGGCACCCCCACGGACGCGGCGACCGACGGCAGCACCGCGGTCAACCCCGCCGCGCCGTAGCCGGGCCGGCCGGGCAGCGGACGCTGCACTGCGTCCTCGTTCTCGGGAGGCGGTGTCATCGGCGACTCATTCACGGCTCGATCACGGCTCATCGACCGGCCCCGCCGGCCGGCTCGGCCACCGGGCAGGCGACCGACTCGGCCACCGGGCAGGCGATCGGGCAGGCGACCGGCTCGGCGATCGACGCGGCCGGGAGGGGCTGGCTCATCGGACGGCTTCGGCTCAGCGGGCGGTGGCGGCCTGCAGCGCGCCGGCGAACGCGATGGCCTGGGTCAGGGCGGCGTCGCCGTCGGCGACAGCGGAGACACGCACGCTGATGTCGTCGGCGGTGATCGACCCCTCGTAGCCGTGGTCGGCGTCGCACTGCGGGTCTCCGCAGGTGGCGGGGAGCAGGTCGACCCGGCTCACCGAACCCCATCCGATCGTCACCGTCAGCTCGTGACCCAGCCGCCCCGGCGTGTAGGAGGCGGGGTCGGCGACGACGTGGGTGAGCATCACCCCGCGCACCCCGGCCAGCGGCACGCTCTCGGAGGTGGCCGTCGCGGCCCCCGGACCGCCTCCCTCGACATCGTCGTCGGCGTGCACCACGAGCAGGCGGGTGTCGGTGAGCACGAGCACCGTCACATGCCGGCGCACCGTGTCGTGGTCGAACGTCGTCTCCTGGTGCACGAGGTGGGAGGCGACACGATCGCGCGCCAGGGCGGTGCTGACGACGTCGCGCACGAGCGCGGGGTAGTACCCCGCCCGCTCGATATCGCGCGTCAGGTCGGTGGGCAGCGCCGCCCCGGGGGCACCCGAACGAAAACTCATGCCTCCATCCTGACGCACCGACCGGCCGCGGGCGGGCATCGGCCTCCCGGCTGTGGGCACGCGAGCGGTCGAGGTGGGGTCGAGGTCCGGTCTAGGTCAGGGTTAGGTCAGGGCGCGCCGCCCGACGTCGGTGCGGGTCGCGGCGGGTGCCACCCGAATGTGCGCGCCGAGCACGTCGGCGCCGTCGTGGCGCGCGTTGAGGTAGTCCAGCGAGAGCCGGGCCACCTCGGGCACGTCGTCGGCGAGGGCGGCCACGCGGGCCACGATGTCTTCCAGCGCGGTGAAGTCGACGGCCCGGCTGCCGCGGTACCCGCTGAGCAGCGCCCCGCCCCGCAGCCCGGTGACCAGTTCGCGGATGTCGACGTCGGTCAGCGGCGGGATCCGGTGCACGACATCGCCGAGCAGGTCGCTGCTCGGGCCGGCCAGGCCGAAGCTGACGACCGGGCCGAACAGCGGGTCCTCGGTGGACGACACGACGGTGGCGATGCCGGGCGGCGCAGTGCTCTGCAGCACGAGCTTGGGGTCGCCGAACGCGGCCAGCCGCCGGGTCATCGACCGGAATGCCTCGCGCAGCCCCTCCTCGGTGTGCTCCTCGTTGCTGTCGCCACCGCCTCCGGGCCGGTGCCGCACCGACTCGATGCGCGAGCGCAGCACCACCGGCCAGCCCAGTTCTTCGGCGGCAGCGACCGCCTCGTCGGCGGTGTGCACCGACACCGTCGGCCAGGCCTCGATGCCGTACGACGCCAGCAGCGCGGTGGCCTCCTGCGTCGTCAGGTCGCGGCCCTCCGGGGAGTCGGCCAGCACGGCCGAGATGATCCGGTCGGCGTCGCCGCGGTTGACGCCGCTGGGGCGCACGCGCTCGCCGTGGTCGCTGCGCCGCCAGGCGGCGTACCGGCTCGCTTTGGCGAGGGCGTTGATGCCGTCGAGGGGGGTCTCGTAGACGGGCACGACCTGGCGTTCGCCGGTCTTCGGGTCGATCAGCTTGCCCGATCGGCGCATCACGCCGGAGACGTCGCGCGCCCCGAGGAAGGCCGTCACGCAAGGCTTTCCGCTGCTGCCCGCGATGTGGGCGATGGCCCGGGCCACCTCCTCCTCGCTGGTGCTCAGCGGCGCCACCAGCGCCACGCTGACCATGTCGACGCCGGGGCGCTGGAAGGCCGCCTCGACCTCGTCGGCGATGCGCCGTGACGAGTAGCCCGCCGGCAGCGGCACCGGCTCCCCGATGACCCGCAGGCCTGCCTGCCGGGCCGCCTCCGCGGTGATCGCGTTGAGTCCGTGCGAGGTGCCGAGGATGGCCAGGCCGTCGCCCTCGGGCAGGGGCTGCTGTGTCACGAGCTGGGACACGTGTGTCAGCTCGCGGATCGTGTTCGTCGGGATGACACCGGCCTGGCTGAGCATCGCATCGAACGCGCTCGGCCCGACGAGGCTGGCGCGGGCGCGGTGCCCGGGCGGCACGGCCCCCGCGGTCGGGGCCTTGGCGACGACCACCGGCTTGCGCAGCGACAACTGACGCGCGATGCGGCTGAACTTGCGGGGGTTGCCGACCGACTCCAGGTAGATCGCGACGGTCTTCGTGGATTCGTCGTCGATGAAGAACTGCATGAGGTCGTTGGTCGAGACGTCGACCCGGTTGCCGGCCGAGGCGAGCACCGACAGGCCGAGTCCGGCCCGGCTCATCGCCGCCGCGAGGCCGACGCCCAGGCCGCCGCTCTGGCTGCACACGCCGAGGGTGCCGGGGGCGGGGTGGTCGGCGCCGATCGTCGCGTTGAGCCGCACGTCGGGGTGGTTGTTGACCAGGCCGAAGGAGCCGGGCCCGACGATGCGCATGCCCGCGCGCCGGGCGCGGTTGAGCACCGCGGTCTGTCGCTCCATGCCCTCTTCGCCGCGCTCGGCGAAGCCTGTGGAGATGAGCAGCAGCGTGCGCACCCCGGCCTCGGCGCAGTCGTCGACGACGTCGAGCACCCGTTCGGCGGGCACCGTGATGATCGCCAGGTCGACCGGCTCCCCGATGCTCGCGACGCTCGGGTAGGCCTTGAGCCCGCGCACGGACTCCGCCTCGGAGTGGACGCTGTAGACGGGGCCGGTGAACCCGGTGTCGAGGAGGTTGTCGAGCACGCGGGAGCCCATGGCGTCGGGGCGGCGGCTGACGCCGACGACGGCCACGGACTTCGGGGCGAGCACCCCGGCCATGCTCGACGCCTCGGCGCGGTGCTCGCGGGCCAGCTGCACGGCCTGGGAGCGGTCGGTCGGCTCGATCGTGAACTCGACGGCGATGACGCCGTCGTCGTAATGGTGACGAACCTCATATCCGGCGTCGGTGAAGACCTTCATCATCTTGCGGTTCTGCGGCAGCACATCGGCCACGAACTTCGTGATGCCGTATTCCTGCGCGATCGCCGCCAGGTGCTCCAGGAGCACCGAGCCGACACCCTTGCCGTGGTAGTGGTCGGAGATGTTGAAGGCGACCTCGGCGGAGTGCGGGTCGTCGAGTTGGTCGTAGCGGCCGATGCCGATGATCTCGTCGCCGACCACGACGACGAGCGCGACCCGGGTCTTGTGGTCGACGTGGGTGAAGCGGTAGACGTCGCGGTCGGACAGGCGCTTGATCGGGGCGAAGAAGCGCAGGTAGATCGACTCCTCGCTCTGCCCCTCGTGGAAGCGGTGGATGGCCTCGGCGTCGGCCGGAGTGATCGGGCGGACGTGGCCGATCGAGCCGTCCCGCAGGACGACATCACCCTCCCAGGAGGTCGGGTAACCGGGGTCGTCCGGCTGCACGGGTTCGGCGAGCGCCGGGCTGGCGGCAGCGGCGCTGGCGGAGTCGGCGCTCGGGGCGGAGGCGGTCTCGCCGGTGTGCGCGGTCATGCGCTAACTATCCCACGCACCGCCCCGGGAGTCTCCGTTAGTGGGTGGCGTGGTTGCTTGGCAAGGTGGTCACGTGGAATTCCACCAAGTCGTCATGAGTCGGCGCATGGTGCGGGATTTCGACCCCGCCCCGCTGCCCGCCGCGACCCTCGAACGCGCCCTGCGCCACGCTCTGCGCGCGCCGAGCGCCGGCTTCACGCAGGGGTGGGATGCGTTGTTGCTCACCGAGTCTGCCGATCGCGAGGCGTTCTGGCGGGCGGCGACCCCAGACCCCGAGGCGGAGCCCGACCGCTGGCTGCGCGGCGTGCGCCGCGCCCCCGCGCTCGTCGTGCTGTGTTCGCACCCGGGCGCCTACGTGGCGCGTTACGCCCGGCCGGACAAGCAGCGCACCGGGCTCGGCGACGGTGAGCAGGCGTGGCCCGTGCCGTACTGGGACGTCGACTCCGGCATGGCCGCGCTGCTGCTCCTGCTCAGCGCCGTCGACGAGGGCATAGGCGGCCTGTTCTTCGGGGTGCCCGGCGAGGGGCACGACGCGGTTCGGGAGGCCTTCGGCGTGCCCGCCGACCGCCGGCTCGTCGGCGTCGTCGCCCTCGGGCGGCCCGCCCTGCCGTCCGAGACTTCCGGGGCTGCTGGGACAGCCGGGGCTGCCGGGGCTGCCGGGGCTTCGGCGCAGTCGGAGGCTGCGGAGGCTGTTGAGGCTTCCGGGGTTTCGGCGCAGTCGGGGGCTGCGGAGGCTGTTGAGGCTGTCGGGGATTCGGGCCGCGCGCGGCGGTCGCATCGGCCGCGTCGGCGGTCGCTCGACGAGGTCGTCCACGCCGGCCGCTTCGGAACTGCGTGGCGGCCCGACTCCGTCTGATCGCGCCGGCGAACGGGCGGCCGCCGACCCTGTCGTCCGTCGGCGGTGGCCGGGACAGCCGACGGGAGTCGGCGAGCAGCG
>NZ_BCNQ01000203.1 GCF_001515525.1 Piscicoccus intestinalis NBRC 104926
CCAGGACCGCGGTGGCCGGGACCGCGGCGGCCGGGACGAGGGCGGCACACGCGACGGCGAGGGCGAGCGCGCGGCGGGCGGATCGGGCGAGGGCGTGCACGAGCATGCAGGCATCCACTCCTGGCAGGGACGAATCCCCAAGGGGGCGAGGCGATCCCGTCAGCGGGGACGGCGGCCGCCCGGGATCGCGTCGGGCTCTGCCGCTGACTCCCGCCTCATCGACTCCGCGATGCCCGAATCAAGGGGCGCGGGCGAAACTCCTCGAGCCCTACGGCGCGGGAGCCGGGGTCGCCCCGACGATCCGGCGCAGGTGCGTCTCGAGCACGTCGAGTTGCCGGGTGCGCTCGAAGCGGGTGGCGAACTCGCGGGCCGCCGCCCGCTGCTGCGGCGTGACGCTCGGAGCCAGCTGCGCGGCGCGCGCGAAGGCGTCGGCGATGTCGTCGGGGTCCAGCGAGGCGGCCTGCACGAGCAGCGGGTACCCGTCGAGCACCTCGGCCACCGCGCAGTCGGATTCGTAGAGCCCGACGATCGGTTTGCCGGTCGACATGTACTCGAAGACCTTGCCGCTGGTGACGTACGGGGAGTCGGCGACGATCATGATCAGCACGTCGAGGGCGTCGTAGGCGCCGGCGATCTCGGCCTTGCCGACGGCCCCGTGCCAGCGCACCTGCTGGGCGGTGTCGTCCAGCGGCAGCAGGTTGCGCACCGCGGCGCTGACGCCGAAGAAACCCAGGTGGCCGTACAGGTCGGCGACGGCGTCGGGCAACCGGCCCGGCTCCTTGGCGCGGCGCCAGCCCTCCCAGACGATCGCGTGCGGCTGGTTGGCGGTGAGCGTGCCGACGTACCCGAAGTGCAGCGGGCTGTGCGCGGCGCGCTCCGGCACCTCCGGCCCGCCGGTGCCGCCCGGCTCCCCCGCCGCGTCGTAACCGTTGGCGACGACGATCATCTTGTCGGCGTCCTGCGGGTACTCGCGCTGGTGCCAGGCGAGCAGCGGGGTGTTGACGAACGAGATGAGCTCGGCGTCGTCGAAGGTGCGCTTCTCCCACGTGAACGCGGCGTGCCCCGGCGGGAAGGCGTACTCGTCGGTGAAGAGGTTAAGGGTCCAGGAGTCGCGGCTGTCGAGCACGTACGGCACCTTCGTGAGGCGCTTGAACGCCCACACGGCCTGGTAGCAGCTGTACGGGTTGCCGGTGGCCAGCGTGACGTCGAGCCGGTGCCGGCGGTGCACCCGCAGCAGGCGGTTGAGCAGCCCGGGCACCCAGCTGCCGTACTGGTCGCACCAGGCCGTGCGGATGAGCCGCTGCGTGACGCGGCGGTGCACCTCGGGGTAGTTGCCGCGCCACCGCCCGAACCGGCGCAGCTCCTGCTCCAGGTGCTTCATCGGCAGCGGGATGCGCTCGACGCGCACGCGGGGGTCGATGGCGTCCAGCAGCGAGGGGTCGCTCGAGCGGGTGATGTGCTCGAAGAAGTCGGGGGTGACGGTGAAGACCGTGACGTCCCAGCCCTTGTCGACGAGGTGGTTGGCCAGCGCGAGCATCCGGTAGACGCCGCTGGCCCGCGACGGCGGAAAGTAGAACGCGACGAGGCCGATGTGCGGTCGGGTCACCGCGCCTCACCCCCGGCCGGCGAGCGGTCGGCGTCGGGCCCGTGCACCGCCAGCCACCAGCGGGCGATGTGGGCCGCGCCGAAGGTGCCGTGGTGCACGATCGCCTCGGGGTGGCGCATCGCGAGGCGGTAAGCCAGCTGGGTGAGCCGCCCGCCCAGGTGCACGAGCACGTCGAGGCGTTTCAGGTGCTCCAGCTCGGGTTGCAGCTCGACGCGCCGGGCCATCGTCCGGCCCCGCACGACCTTCCACAGGAGCCGGTACACGCGCGCCTCGGAGACCGTCGAGACCCGCCGCTGCAGCAGCTCCGCCTTCGTCAGCCCCCGCAGCGCCGGACCGGCCGCGCGCGCGGGCAGGTGCGGCAGCGCGCGGTCCGCGGCCCGCAGCGCCGCCCTCGGCACCCGGTCGACGAGCGTGCGTTCCACGGTGCGCAACCCGTTGTAGCGGTCGGCGTTGCCGGGGGTCAGCAGGGTGATCCCGGCGGCCACCGACGCCAGCCCGTCCTCGAGGTCGACGGCGGTCACCGTGCAGCCGAGGTCGGCGGCCCGGTCGGCGCCGTGCTGCACCCGGCGCCACTGCTGGGCGCCCTGGAACGCGAGCACGATCGCCAGGTCCAGCGGCTGCGCCAGCGGCGGCTGCGCGACGCCGAAGACGTACTTGGCGAGCAGCTCGGCGCTGCGCTCGAAGCCGTACAGCGAGCGCAGCATGCCGCGCACCGTCTCCAGGTCGGCGCGGGTCAGGTCGGTGCGCAGCGAGGCGACCGCGTCGCGCACCGCCTGCGGCTCGGGCCGGGTGTCGACGAACGCCGCCAGGCCGTAGCCGGCGGGGATGACCATCGTCTCCTCCGGGCCGATGCACCGGGTGACGACGACCGGCAGGCCAGTGGCCGCCGCCTCCACGACCGTGAGGCCGAACGTCTCGTAGTCCGAGAGGTGCACGAGCACGTCGTGGTCGACGAAGTACCGGGCGACCTGCTCCGGCTCCACCTGCCCCGCGAAGTCGACGCGGTCGGCCACGCCGGCCTCCTCGGCCTGGCGGCGCAGGGCCTCGCGCTGCGGACCGTCTCCGACGAGGGTGAGGCGGGCCTGCGGCCGGTCGCCGGACGCCACCTCCTGCGCGAACGCCGCGAGGAGCCGGTGCACGCCCTTGCGTTCGACGAGGTTGCCGACGTAGAGCCACCGGTCGAGGCGGCGCACCGGCTCCTCGCGCAGCGGAAGGCCGTCGAAGCGAACGGGATTGGGCACCGCGGAGATGTAGTCGGCCTGTTGCGGGCACAGCCGGCGCAGCGTGGCGGCCGGGCCGTCGCTGACCGCCAGCACCCGGGAGGCCCGGGCCACCGCGGCGCGGTACTGGATGGCCGCGGAGGTGTCCTTGAACATGCCTCGCACGTACGTCGCGTGCTCGGTGATCGAGAAGCGCGTGGGCCGCGGCAGCAGTGGCGCGATCGCCGCGCCGGTCGGGCCGCCGACGTGCGCGCTGACGACGCGGGCCCGCGCGATGAGGTCGGACGCGTGCTCGCGCAGCGCCTCCCGGTGGATCTCCATCGCGACCGAGCGGGGCACACTGGGCGGGAACGGGGCCCGGATGACCCGCACGTCGGCCTCCGGGCGCGACTCGGTCCACGACCAGGAGCGCACCGCGGCCTCGGCCCGGTGCCGACCCGGCTCGGCGCCCGGGCCGTCGCCGACCGGGGTCGGCTGCTCCTCGTCGTCGAATTCGTCGCCGTCGTCGTCATCGCCATCGTCATCAGGTGTCGACGCGTTCTGCTGGGCCTGCTCGTCGGGAGCCGGGACCGGTGGGGGCTCCTCCCCCTCGTACAGCGGGTTGCCGTCGACGTGCACGACGGTGATGCGGCCGTCGTAGTGCATCGACATCGCCACGACCGCGTCGCGCACGAACGTGCCCCAGACGGGATTGTGCGGGGTCGGGTACCACGGGGTGGCCACGAGCACGAGGTCCAGTTCGTCGGACGCCGGGCTCGTCGCGCTGCTCGGCCGCTGCGAGGTCCGAGCCGTCGGTGCGGGTGTGCTGGTCGGCGCGCTAGGAATGCTCACGCCCTCAATCGTCCTGCAAGGTCAGCGCATTGTCGGTTTCGACATACGTGTCACCGGTAACCGGGCACCGCCACCGACCCTTGCCGAGGTCCTTCAGGCGCACGCCCGCGCGGCCGACCCAGCCGATCCGGCGGGCGGGGCTCCCGGCGACGAGCGCGTACTCGGGCACGTCCTTGGTGACGACCGACCCGGCCGCCACCATCGCCCACGCGCCGATCGTCACGGGGGCCACGCACACCGAGCGGGCGCCGATCGAGGCGCCCTTCTTGCAGGTGACGCCGACGGCCTCCCAGTCGTCGCCGCGCTTGAGGTCGCCCTCGGGGGTAATCGAGCGCGGAAAGTGATCGTTGGTGAACACCGTGGCGGGGCCGACGAACACGCCGTCCTCGAGCACCGCGGGCTCGTAGACCAGCGCGTAGTTCTGCAGCTTGCAGTTGTCGCCCATCGTCACGCCGGTGCCCACGTAGGCGCCTCGGCCCACGATGCAGTTGCGGCCGAGCACGGCCTGCTCGCGCACCTGCGCGAGATGCCACACGCTGGACCCGTCTCCGATCTGCGCATCCGCAGCGACATCGGCGTTGGGCTGGATGTTCGTCGCCATGCCTGGTTCCTTTCCCCTGCGTTCGGGCCGGGTTCACGCCCGGTCGGTCTCGCGGGCGGCCCGACACCGGCGCAGCCCATCGCACACCCTACGCAAGGCCTGCGGGCAGCCAAGACCGGCCACGACTTGCCTTGTGAACCACGGGGTCTGGTCGATTTGGGAGGATAGCGACACAGGTTTACCGACCGTCCGTCACCGGGCAGAAGGAACTCGATGACCTCCCCAGATCTGCACGCCGGAACCTCCCCGTCCCTCGTGCGCCCGCCGACCGCGGGCGACGCGTCGGGGCGTCGACCGCATCTGCTCTACGTCGCGTGGGGCTACCCGCCGTCGCGGGGCGGCGGCGTGTACCGGGCGCTGGCGACCCCGAACGCGTTCGCCGCGGCCGGCTTCGAGGTGACGGTGCTGACCTGCGAGCGCGAGACGTTCCTGAAGTACACCGGCGCCGACCTGTCGTTGGAGGAGCGGATCGACCCGCGCATCGAGGTCGTCCGCATCCCGTTCGAGTGGCCGATGATGGAAGCCGATCTGCGCAAGTGGTCCGCGTTGCGGGTGTTCGCGCCGCGGGTGTGGCGGCGCCGGCGCCGGCACCTGGACGTGCGCGACTTCCCCGAGGTGGCGTACGGGCCGTGGCGCCGGCCGCTGGAGGACGCGGCGCTGGCGATCCACGCCCGCAAGCCCGTGGACCTCGTGGTCGCCAGCGCGAACCCCAACGTCGACTTCATGGCCGCCGACATCCTCAACCGCCGCCACGGGGTGCCCTACGTCATGGACTACCGCGACGCGTGGATGCTCGACGTCTTCGACGGCGGCCTGCTGCACGAGGAGGGCGGCCGGGTCGACTGGCTCGAGCGCGGCCTGCTCGAGGGGGCCCGCGAGGCGTGGTTCGTCAACGAGCCGATCCGGGCCTGGCACGCGCAGCGCCACCCCGACCTCGCGGCGCGCATGCACGTCGTCGCCAACGGCTACGACGAGGAGTTCGCGCCGCTGCCGGCGCTGGAGCCCCCGGCGGTGCGCGACCCCGACGCGCCGCTGACGTTCGGTTACATCGGCACCGTCTCCAAGAAGGTGCCGATCGAGGAGTTCGCCCGGGGGTGGCGGCACGCCCGCCACGACCCGGCGCTGCGGAGCGCCCGCGCGCAGTTGTGGGGCTACCTCGGGTTCTACTCCCTGCCCGCCGCCGACATGCTCGCGCTCGTCGACGAGTACGCCGACGACGGCCTGGAGTACTGCGGCCCGGTGCCCAAGCAGGACGTGCGCGCCACCTACGCGAGCTTCGACGCGCTGCTGCTCATCCTCGGCGCCGGCCGGTACGTGACGAGCGGCAAGGTGTTCGAGTACACGGCGAGCGCGCTGCCGATCGTGTCGGTGCACGACCCGCGCAACGCCGCGACCGACATCATGCGCGGCTACCCGCTGTGGTTCCCCGTGCGCGACCTCGACCCCCACTCGATCGCGGCGGCCCTGGTCGACGCGGGTCACGCCGCCCGGGAGGCCGACCGCGCCACCCGCGAGGCCTGCCTCGACTTCGCCCGGCACTACTCGCGCGACCTGCAGCTCGAACCGCGGGTGCGGGCGCTGGCCGAGTCGCTGGTCGGCTCCGGGTTGCGGACGGGGGCGCGCTGATGCGAGTGCTCATCCTCGACTGCGGCCGCGGCATCAACCCCGCCAAGGTCGCCACCTGGCACGACAAACTCGGGCTGCGCCCCGACGACGACGTTGCACTCCTCAGTTGGCACAAGCCGGCCGAGCGGCTGCCGCTCGTCGCGCACCTCGTCGCCGGACCGTCGCTGACCCTCGGTCGGGAGCCCGTGCCGCACCCGACCGCACCGTCGGCCTCCGCGGCGCCCGCCGGGCCCTCCGCCGGGTCGCTGGACGGCGTGCCGCGCGCGGAGACCGAGGCCATGGCGGCGGAGCCGGATCTCGGCGGCGAGGAGATGTCCGAACAGCTCACCGACCCGGCCCGTCTCGCCCCGATCGACGCGGCGGCGCCCGACTCCGGCGGCACGGGCGGCATCGGGGGCAGCGGCGGCACCGACTCGGCGAGCGAGGCCCCGGCGGACCGGCGCGGGAGCGACCTGAGCGGGCTGCCGAGGACGCACCCG
>NZ_BCNQ01000204.1 GCF_001515525.1 Piscicoccus intestinalis NBRC 104926
ACGCTGCGGGCCTGGCGGGTCGACGCGGAGGCGAGCGGCGCGCACCCCGGCGCGCGCTGGCGCGACGACCTCTCGCTCGTCGCGAATCACGGTGTGCTCGACCGCGACAGCGCGCTGCGCTCGGCCTCGACGCTGCTGCGGGCGCTGGCGCGCTACGAACGCGTGGAGACCGATCGGCTGCACATCGGGATCGGGGCCGCGCTGCTCGGGCGGCCGGTCCGGCTCCACGCGAACGCCTACCACAAGATCCGCGGCATCTACGAGTACTCGCTGCGCGACGACCCCCGCTTCGGACCGCTCGTGGAGTTCGTCGACGGCGGCGAACAGGGCACGGGCAGTGGCGGGTTCGCCGGCGCGGCGGCTGACGCCACGGCGGCCGACGACGCGCCGACCAGAAGCGTCGAGGCCCGGGTCAGCGGCGCCGGCGGCGACGCACGCCCGCCCACAGCTGCCGGCGCTCGGGACCACTGAACGCGAGCACCGCGTAACCGGCGGCGACGGGCGCGGCGGCCAGCCCGGCGCCGAGCAGGCCGAGTGCGCCGCGCGGCAGGTGCGGGGCGAGCGCGAGTTCGACGGCGGCACAGGCTCCGAGCGCCACCGCCGCGGCCAGCCAGGGCACGTCGCGGACGAACCAGCGCAGCCGGGTGGGCAGGCTGCGGCGGGCGTCCCAGCTGACGTAGGCGCTCTGTACGACCTTGGACAGGGCGGTGGCCGCGACGATGCCGAGCATCCCGAACGGGGCGTACAGCGCCAGGCTCAGCGCCACGTTGCTCGTCAGCCCCGCGATCGTGCCGCGCATCTCCAGGCCGGAGTTGCCGAGCGCCAGGCCCCACAGCACGAGCACCCGCGCCATGAGCCAGCACATGTTGCCGAGGAGCAGCATCGCGGCGACAGTGCCCGCGAGCGCGAACGAGTCGGGTAGCCAGGCGCGCACGCCGACGTAGGCGGCCGGGGCGCCGAGCGCGCACCAGCCGACGACGGCCTTGACCCACAGTCGCTGCACGGACTCCGCGGTGGGGGCCGCGGCCGGCGCCCCGTGCGCCCCGACGCGCTGGCCGATGAGCGCCTGGATCGGGCCGACGGCGTTCTGCGGCATCCACGCCAGTTGCGTGGCGAAGCTCGTGCCCTGCCCGAACGGCCCGGACAGCTGCGCGGAGAGCAGTCGACCGGCGACGAGCTGGTCCTTCTGGTAGCCGATGAACGTCAGCAGGCCGCTGACCTGCACGCGCCAGGCGTAGCCGAAGAACTCGCCGAACTCGGCGCGGCTCAGCAGGCGCAGCCCCGCGCGGTCGAGGTAGCGCAGGCCGACCGGCACCGAGACGCTGCCGACGACCAGTCCCTGGGCGACGAGAGCGCCCGCGAGCCCGTACAGGCCCCAGCCCTGCAGCACGGTGACCACGAGCCCGACCGTGTAGACGGCGTATCCGGCGAGCAGCGCCATCGACATCGTGCCGAAGCGCTGGCGGGCGTAGACGACCGAGCTGTAGAGGTTGCGCAGCAGCAGCACGCCGGTGACCGGCACGAGCACGACGAGCAGCACCCACGCCTCGTCGCGCAGGCCCGGGTCGAGGCGGAAGAAGTCGAGCAGCCGCCCGGCGAGCGCGAGTACCGCGGCGGTGACGGCCAGGGCGCCCACCGCGACGATGACGGAGACCGAGAACAACAGTTGGGTGGTCGCAACGCGGTCGTCCCGGCCGGCGTAGATCGTGAAGAACCGCAGCGCCGACTGGCCGATACCGCCGTCGAGGGTGCCGAGCATCGAGACGAGCGTCGAGACGAGCAGGAACACGCTGTAGCGGCCGGCGCCGAGACCGTGGATGACCCACGGCGTCATCGCCAGGTTGACCACGAGCGGGATGAGCTGCGCCGCCGCCGACCACGACGTGCCGCGCAGCAGCGTGCGCGCGGTACTGGTGCGCGAACTCGCCTGAGCCGGCGGAGCGGTCATGACACGTATCCCCTCGTTCGTCATGAGGCGACCCGGCGCCCCCACGCCCGGCGAGGCGCGCGGCACGCGCGCCCTCTCTCGTTATCGTAAGCGACATGACGGCCCAGGCCTTCTGCTATGTCGTTGTGGCACACGAGTCTTCGGGCACCGAACGGCTCGTGCGCCGGATCCGCGCGGTGAGCCCGGGCGCCCGAGTGCTCGTGCGGTTCGAGGATCCCGACGCCTTCGACGCGGCCGCGCTGCGGCGGGCGGGCGCGATCCCGTTCGTCAGCCGCGTGCGGGTGCGCTGGGGCACCTGGTCGCTCACGGAAGCGATGCTCGAGGCGCTGGGCCAGGCGCAGGCGATGACGGGCGCCTCGCACTACGTGCTGATCTCCGGGCAGGACTACCCGATTCGCGACCTACGACGCTGGGAGGCGGGCCTCGCGGCCGACGGTGTCGACGCGCTGCTCGAGCCGATCGCCGACCACCCGCAGGACTGGCGGTTCCGGTGGCACGCGGTCGATGTCACCCGCCCGCGACACGCCGGGGCGTACCGGCTCGTGCGGCACGCCGGGTGGCGACTCGGCACCGTGACCAGGCCGGTCGTGCAGATCCTGCCGCGTTTCACCGCGACCGACCGGCACTGGCTCATCGGGGTGGCCCGGCCGTGGGCGCGTCCGCCGCGCGGTCTGCGGGTCACCAAGTGCAGCCAGTGGATGATGCTGTCGCAGCGGGCGCTGACCCGGGTGCTGGAACGCCACCAGGCCGATCCTTCGCTGGCGACGTTCTTTCGGACCGTGAGGATCTCGGACGAGTCGTATGTGCAGTCGCTGCTGCACGCCGAGCCCGGGCTGCGCATCACGCACGGCGAGACGACCCTCAAGCGGTTTCCTCCCGGGCGCTCCAGCCCGCAGTGGCTCGACGTCGCCACGCTGCGCGAGCTGGCCGCCGGCTCGACCGCCCCGTTCGCACGCAAGGTCGCGCCCGACGCGGGGCCCGAGCTGTTCGCCGCTGCGGATGCCCTCGCGGCCGCCGAGAGCGCGGCCGTTGGGAGCGCCGCCGATAACGCGGGCGGTGGCGGCGTCGCCCGCGGCGTCGGCAGAGGCGCCGCATGATCCCGATCGGAAGGGAACCACGGTGCCGCTGAAGGACTTCGCCCGCGGACTACGGGACGGCGTCATCGCCCGGGAGCGGCTTCGCCGGGCGCACCCGCACGCGTGGATCGCCGGCGAGGTGCTCTTCCGCGGCGACCCCCGCCGAGTGCGACTCGCCCCCGACGTCGCGATCAAGGGGCCCACCGTCATCGTCGTCACCGACGGAGGCGGGCTCACCGGCTCCGCGTTGGAGATCGGGCGCCGCACGTACGTCGGGGAGTTCAACAACATCCGCTGCGCGGGCGCGCCGATCCGCATCGGCGCGAACTGCCTCATCAGCCAGCAGGTGACGGTCGTCGGCACCAACCACGGCACGGCCCCGGGCACGCCGATCGTCGACCAGCCGTGGTCGGGCGAGGGCGTCGTCGTCGGTGACGACGTGTGGGTGGGCGCCGGCGCGGTGCTGCTGCCCGGCGCCCGGATCGGCGACGGCGCGGTCGTCGCCGCCAACGCGGTCGTGCGCGGCGAGGTGGAGCCGGGGGCGATCGTCGGCGGGATCCCCGCCCGGGTCATCGGGCGGCGCTGAGCGGCTGGGACGCGGGTCGATCACCGGTCGACCGCCGTGCCGACCACCGGGCTGACCATCTGTCGACCACCGGGCCGCCTCGGTCAGGCAACGATCCGGGCTCGCACGGTGGCCGGCCAGGTGTCGGCGTCGGTGGGCCGGCCCGCCTCCACGACGTCGGCCTGCACCTCGCGGGGCGTGCGCCGGCACAGCGCATCGGCGGCGGCGAGGGTCGCGGCCGAGACGTCGGGGCCGAACTTGCGCGCGAACGGCGCTGCGCTGCACCGACGCAGCCGCGCGAGCACGTCCGGATCGACCCACTGCGGGCTGCCCTGCCCGGGCAGGAACTCCTTGGCGGTCGTCTGCCCGTGGGCGATCCGCGCACCCGGCAGATCGTGCAGCAGCGACGGCACGTACGACTCGTCGGGGATCTTCACGTGCTCGAAAAACCCTCGGGCCCGGGCGTCCCGGCGATCTCGGCGCAGCAGTTCGTCGACCGCCTCCGCACGCGCCGTGAGCCACTGCGCGCACTTGGTGACGGTCATGGGCGGGGCTGTCACCCGCGACAGACCCAGCCACACCCGGTCGTCACGCGGGCGGCCGGAGGTGTGCGCGTACGCCACCGGGTTGAGCGCGGCGCCGGCGCGGTTGAGCGCGAACCGGGCGCCCCTGTCGACGAGGTCGACCCCGGTGGGCGGGAGGCGCCGGACCGACCAGCGGATCCGGAAGTTGTGCGCCTGGGTCGGCAGCGGATCGAGCAACACGTCGACGTCGAGCGCGCGCAGTTGCTCCTCCCACGCGGCGAGGTCGCGAATCGGGTAGTCCTGCCCGGAGATCAGCGTGATGTACTCGGCGCCGGTGGCCGCTCGGGCGAACGCCAACGCACCGAGGACCATCTCCACCTGAGACCAATCGCCCCAGGCCACGTCCACCGGGCTGCGCAGTGGGATCGCTCCGGCCGCCCGCAGCCGGGCCGGGTCGATGTAGTCGAGGCGGTGGTAGCGCACGACGACGTCGCTGGCCGGGCTCAGCACGCGCACCCGACGCACGAGCCGCAGCACCGCCTCCGGGTCGGTATGTGCCAACACGACGTAACAAAAGCTCATGCTCAGCCCCTAGCCCGCCCGGGTCGCGGCGGCGCGGCGTCCGATCGGGCGCGCGGGGACGCCGCCGACGATCACGCCGGGCTCGACGTCGCTGGTGACGACGCCGCCCGCGGCGACGACCGCTCCGTCTCCGATGTGCACGCCGGGCAGCAGGGTGACGCCGACGCCGAGCCAGACGTCGTTGCCGATGAACACCGGCAGATCGGGCGCCATGCCCTGGGAGTTCATCGGTCGCGAGGTGTCGTCGTAGATGTGCTCGTGCGAGACGATCACGCAGCGCGGGCCGATCATCACGTCGTCGCCGATCGTCACCGTGCCCAACACCATCGACTCGACGCCGATCCCACTTCGGTCGCCGAGACTGACGCCGGATCCGGAACCGAAATAGACGCCCTTGTCGATATTCGTATCGGTGCCCAGATGATCGAACAGCACCGCGCACGTCGACGCGCGCATCGCTCGACCGATAAAGCCCAACGGCGACCGCTTACGCGGCAGGCGCGTGGCGATGAGGTGATAAAGCGCATACGACATCCAACGTCGTAACGACGGTCGTTTCGAGAGTCGTTTCGAGGGTCGTCGTGTCATGCCCACCTCGCCGTCGTGTCGACTGCGGGCCGTCTCGCCCGGTGCGCCCAGAGCTTTGCGCCGTCGGTGCGAACCCAGCGCGACGCGCCATCGGCGCAGCTTGGCCTCATCGCGATCTCACCTCTTCGTCCGCCTATGCTCGAACCGCAACAACATTGAGTCTGAGAGGAATTCATGTCGTCTGCCGCTCCCCCGGTCGTCAGCGTCCTGATCCCCGCCTTCAACGCCGAGCGCACGATCGGCGCTGCCATCACCGGCGGCCTCACGCAGACCTACGAGCACGTGGAGGTCGTCGTCGTCGACGACGGCTCCACCGACCGCACCCGGGCGATCTGCGAGGGCTTCGGCGATCTCATCACCTTCGTGCCCATTGCCAATGGTGGCACGGCGAATGCGAGAAATATCGCAGCAGCGGCCGCGCACGGTGATTTCTTTGCATTCTGCGATGCCGACGACATTCTCCTGCCGCCGCACGTGAGCACGCTGCTGGCGGCCTATGAGGCGGCCGGCGGCGGGCGGCGTTTCGTGCACGCGGACGCGTACTTCCTCACCCCGGCGGGTATGAATCATCTGCGCACCGTGATGTACGGGCCGAGTCCGGCGCCGGAGCAGCAGCGGATGCGCCTGCTCGAAGGCAACTTCGTGTCGATCTTCGCGCTCGTGCCGCGGGAGATGTGCGCCGAGCTCGGCGGCTTCACCACCGACCGCTACATCGAGGACTGGGACCTGTGGCTGCGGGCCGTGTTCGGCGGCTGGCAGATCGTCGACAGCCTCGCCGCCCACGCCTTGTACCGACAGGTTGTGGCAACGAAGTCGTCCGATCGGCACAAGGTGTTCGCGGGCGAGCGGGCCGTGCTGGCCGACATCGCGCGGCGCGACGACCTGACCGCGGCCGAGCGCGACTATCTGGCGCGCCGGCTCGCCGCCGACTCCCCGCGGGCCCTGCACGACGAGGCGGAGGCGGCGCTGCGGGCCGGTGACTATCCCCGCGCGCGGAGCCGGTTCACCCAGGCCGCCGGGCTGTGGCGTACCAACCGTCCGCTACAAGTCAAG
>NZ_BCNQ01000205.1 GCF_001515525.1 Piscicoccus intestinalis NBRC 104926
GGTCGCGGTCGCGACCTCGGGATCGACCGGCACCCCCAAGCGCGCGGTGCTCTCGACCGCCGAACTGCGGGCCTCCGCGCAGGCCACCGCCGACGTCATCGGCGCCGGCCGCTGGCTGCTCACGCTGCCGCCCCACCACATCGCCGGGCTGCAGGTCGTGCTGCGCAGCCTGCTCGCCGGCCACGAACCGGCTCCGGGACCGGTCGGGTCCTTCACCCCGCAGGCCTTCGCCGCCGCGCTCACCGTCGCCTCGGGCTCCGGTGCCGCGCCGGCGTACGTCTCGCTCGTGCCGACGCAGCTCGCGCGGTTGCTCGACGACCCGGCGGGAGTCGGTGCGCTGAGGAGGTTCGCGGCGGTGCTGGTCGGTGGGGCCGCCACGGACGCCGGGCTGCTCGCGCGGGCCCGGGCGGCCGGGGCGCCGGTCGTGACGACCTACGGCATGAGCGAGACCGCCGGCGGCTGCGTGTACGACGGGCGCCCGCTGCCCGGCGTGCAGGTCGTGCTCGAGGACGCCGACGGACCTCCCGCTGTGCCGGTGTCGGCGTCGTTGTCGGCGTCGGTGTCGGCGTCGCTGTCGGCACCGCGGGAGGGTCGGATCGTACTGTCCGGACCGATGGTGGCCCGCGGCTACCTCGACGACGACGCGGCGAGCGCGGCCGCGTTCGGCACCGTCCAGCACCAACGCTCCTTTCGCACCGACGACCTCGGCGAGTTGCGCGACGGCCTGGTGATCGTGCGCGGACGGCTCGACGACGTCATCGTCACCGGCGGCCTGAAGGTGGCCCCGCACATCGTCACGGAGGCGGTCGCGCGCGTGCTCCCGGGCGTGCCGTGCGTCGTGCTCGGGCTCCCCGATCCGCGGTGGGGGCAGGCCGTGACGGCCGTGCTCGTCGCCGACGGCGACGCCGCCCAGGACCTGCGCCGGGACTGGCCCGCGACCCTGGGGCGGTTGCGCCGCGCGCTGCCCGGCTACGCCCTGCCCCGCCGGATGGAGACGGTGCCGGCGCTGCCGCTGCGCGGCCCGGGCAAGCCCGACCTCGCGGCCCTGCGCGCCACCCTCGCGGGCCGTCCGTCAAGTTGAGACCCGGGGGGCGGATGGGAGAATAAAGACTCACCCCTTAGGAGGCTCCTCGTGTGGCGCTTCGTCGTGATCGGCGTCGTTCTCGGCCTGATGATCTACTCGCTGACGGATTGTGTGCAGACTCCCGACCGCGAGATCCGCGTGCTGCCAAAGATCGGGTGGGTCTTCGTCATCCTGCTGCTGCCCGTTGCCGGCGGCGCCGGGTGGCTCGTCGCAGGCCGGCCGGCGCGCCCCGGCATCCAGGATCGGCGCCCGGGGTCGCCTGGGCCGCGGGGGCCGGACGACGACCCCGACTTCCTGCGCGGCCTGTGAGGCGGGCCGCCCCGTAGGCTGACAGGCCGTCCCGTCGTCACCGTCTCCGGCACGAAAGATCTCATGGCCACCATGTCCCACTGGGTGCACGGCGCCCGCCCGCGCACGCTGCCGGCCGCCGTGGCTCCGGTCCTCATCGGCACCGGAGCCGCCGCGCAGATCGACGGCGCCTCGATCCCGCGGGCGCTGCTCGCCCTGCTCGTGGCCCTCGCCCTGCAGGTCGGGGTGAACTACGCCAACGACTACTCCGACGGCATTCGCGGCACCGACTCCAGCGAGCGCCGGGTCGGCCCGGTGCGGCTCGTGGGGCAGGGCCTGGCGACCCCCGCGCAGGTCAAGCTCGCCGCATTCGGCTGCTTCGGGGTCGCGGCGCTCGCCGGGCTGCTGCTGTTGTGGCTCTCGGGGGCGAGGCTGCTGCTCGTGCTCGGCGCCGCGTCGATCCTCGCCGCATGGTTCTACACCGGCGGCCGGCGGCCCTACGGTTACCTCGGCCTCGGCGAGGTCTTCGTGTTCGTTTTCTTCGGGCTCGTCGCCACCCTCGGCACGACCTACACCCAGGCCCTCACACTGACCGGCGCGGCGTGGGCCGGGGCCATCGGGGTCGGCGCGCTGTCGTGCGCGATTCTCATGGCCAACAACCTGCGCGACATCCCCGGGGACATCTCCGCCGGCAAGCACACGCTCGCGGTGCGGCTCGGCGACGTCGCCGCGCGGTACGTCTACGCCGCGCTGCTGGCGGTCGCGGTGCAGTGCGTGTTCATCGCCGGGCACACCACGCTGTGGGCGCTGTGGGCGCTGCCCGCATTCGCGCTGGCGATCCGGCCGCTCCGGGCGCTCATCGCGGGCGCCAAGGGCGCCGACCTCATCCCGGTGCTCTCCGGCACCGGCGCCCTGACCCTCGTCTACGCGGTGCTCCTCGCCAGCGGCCTGGCCCTCGGCGGCTGACGGCTGCCCGTGTTCCCCTTGGCCGAAGGCTGCCCTTTCGGTCGAGGGCTCGTGCCGTAACCCTAGCCGTCGGCCGAAAGGGCAGCCTTCGGCCGGTTGGTGGGGCGGCGGGTCAGCGGCGGTCGGGGTCGGCGATCTCCGCCTCTTCCATCGCCTCGTCGTCCATGACCTCGTTGCGGCGGCGCCGGGCGGCCTTGGCCTGCTTGCGCTCGGTGCGGTCCTCGACGCGGTGGGCTACCTGGTCGGCGAACTGCTCACGCATGCCACGCAGCGCGAACAGCGAGATGAACATGGAGACCGTGGTCGCGACGATGAGCAGCAGCAGCGGGTTGTCGCGCATGCCGAGCAGCCAGAACACCAGCAGGCACAGCAGGAAGACCGAGATGCGGGCCAGGGAGTAGCGAAACGCGGGAGACATCAGGGGGTCACCAGTCCGGAGTAGGAGTGCATACCGGGGAAGAACATGTTGACGATCGTGAAGTTGACGATGATCGCGAGGTAGCCGACGACCGCGATGATGTTCGCCGTGCGCAGGCTCCAGCCACTCGTCGCGCGGGCGTGCAGGTAGGCGGCGTAGATCGTCCAGATGACGAACGTCCACACCTCCTTGGGGTCCCAACTCCAGTAGGTGCCCCAGGCCTGCTGGCCCCAGATCGCACCGGCGATGAGCGTGAACGTCCACAGCGGAAAGGCGACGACGACCAGGCTGTAGGCGGTGCGGTCGAGGGACGCGGAGTCGGGCAGCGCCGACAGCGCCCGGCCCCCCGGGCCCGCGGGCCGGCCGGCCGCCAGTCGCGCCTCGCGGCGGGCCTGCGCCAGGTGCAGCAGCAGCACGCAGAACGACAGCGTGAACACGGCGGTCGACAGGATCGCCACCGGCACGTGGATGACGAGCCACGTGCTGCGCAGCGACGGCACGAGCTCGCTGGCCTCGGTGTACCAGACGGTGATCGCCAGGCCCAGGGCGAGCAGCACCGGCGTGACGATGAACAGGCCCAGCCACTTCAGCGGCCGGCGTAGCGCCAGCACGAGGTAGATGCCCATGACGAGGAACGCCGCGGCGCAAGCGAACTCGAACATGTTGCTGACCGGCGGGCGGCCCACCGATGCGCCCCGCAGCGCGATCGAGCCGCCGAGCAGCAGCGTGCCCAGCCAGCCGAGCGTCATGCCGAGGCGGCCCGCGCGCTCCCCGACGCCGGGCCGCTGCGTCCCGGGAGCATGGGGAGTCTGGGGAGTCTGGGGAGTGTCGGCGGTGTCGAGCGGCGAGGCGGCCGCACCGGCTCCGACTCCGACCGGCACCTTGGCGGCCTCGACCCCGCCGCGACTCACGCGACTCGCGCGACTCGACGCGAACGCCAGGTGCACCGCGAAGGCGACCATCGTCAACGCGAAGACGCCCATCGCCGCGTAGAGCACGAGGTTCGACAGGGTGGCCAGGCTCGTGGTGTCCATGTGGGCGGCTCCGGCGGTGGTCGATCGAGGGCGGTGCGGCCGTGGGACTGGCCGTCGGGGTCAGCCTACGTCGCCCCGGGCGTCGGCGTCCGGGCCCCCGAATCGCCGTTCGGGTCGCCGGGGCCGCTCGCGCCGCCGAGGCGGACGACGAGATCGTCGACGGCCGGTCCGAGGGTGGCGTCCTCACCACGGGCGAGCGCGCCGATCTCGACGACGCTGCCGCCGCCGGGCCGCGGCCGGGCCCGCACGAAGACGCGCCGACGGCGCACCAGCAGCGAGCCGAGCAGCCCCACGAGGCAGGCCAACCCGGCTCCGAGGGCGAGCGGTCGGGCGGGGTCGTAGCGCGTCGACAGGCCCGCCCAGCGGTCGACACGGTCGAGGCTGATCGAGCCGAGGCCGTTCGGCAGCGTGACGCTCTGCCCCGGGGTCAGCACGATCTGCAGCGGCTTGCCGTCGGAGCCGGTGAGCTGGCGCATCCGCGACGTGTCCAGCTGGTACACCGACTGGGGCCCGCTCGGCATGAGGTCGCCGACCCAGCCGGTGAGCACGAGCGCTGGGTTCCGGGCGTCGGGGAACGCCGAGGCCGGGCCGTCGGGGGTCATGTAGGCGGTCGGCAGGAACAGCCCGCTGAAGCCGAGCTGCTGCGGCTGGGAGGCGACCACCTTGACCGCGCCGGAGGAGGTGTACACGCCGTCCTGCGGCAGGAACGGGGTGGCCTGCTGGTAGAGCACGGTGCCCTGGGCGTCGCGCACGGTGATGACCGGGGCATAGCCGTTGCCGAGCAGGTAGACGTAGGAATTGCCGAACTGCAGCGGCGAGTTGACGGCCAGTTCGCGCTCCTGCGCGGGCGCGCCCGGCTCCGGGGTGACCGTGGTGCCGGCGCGGAAGTCGCGGGCGGCGCCGAACTGGGCGCCGCCGGCGTCCTCCTCGAAGCGCACGTCGAGACTGTCGAGTTTCACCGAGAACGGCTGCAGCGCATCGGTGTCGACGAGCGGGCCGGAGGCGAACGTGTCGTAGCCGGAGACGGTGTTGGTCAGCGTGCCGCCGACCGGCACGATGCGGTCGGCCTTCCACCCGACGAGGTAGCCCCAGGCGAGGGCGATGATGACGACGACCACACCGATGTGGAAGACGAGGTTGCCGGTCTCACGCAGGTAGCCGCACTCGGCCGCGACCTCGCGGACGCCGTCGGGAGCGTTCTCGCGGGTGTCCGCGGTGGAGCCGGCATCGTCGGAGTCGTCGGCGTCGTCGCGGCGGACCCGGTAGCGCGCGGACCGCAGCGCCTCCCGCGCGCTCGCCTGCACCGCCTCCGGGGTGCCGGTGACCTCGAACCGCCGGTGCTCCGAGAGCCGGGCCAGCCGCGAGGGCGCCTTCGGCGGCCGGCCGCGCAGCGCCCGCCAGTGCAGCCGGGTGCGCGGCACGATGCAGCCCAGCAGCGAGACGACGAGCAGCAGGTAGATCGCCGAGAACCACGGCGAGGTGAAGACGTCGAACAGGTACAACCGGTCGGCCCACGGCCCCCACGTCGGGTTCTGCTCCAGGTAGGTGGTCACCGCGCCGGGGTCGATGTCGCGCTGCGGGAAGACCGAGCCGGGGATCGCCGCGACCGCGACGAGCAGGAGCAGGAGCAGCGCGGTCCGCATGCTGGTCAGCTGCCGCCACGCCCAGCGCAGCCAGCCGACGAGCCCGAGGCGCGGCTGCCGGGGGGCGGGCGGCTCCTCGCCGGTCACGGCGACGGCACCCGGATCGGGTTCGGAGCCGGCGGCGGCTTGCGTGTTGTCGGTGGCGTCCGTGGCGTCGGGGGTCGGCATGCGGCCGGGCTCACCTCTCATCGAAGTCGCACATGGTGTCGGGTCACAACGGCGTGACGTAGGTCGACACGAGCCGGATCTGCAGCTGGGTGATCAGCTGGTCCCACAAGCCGCTGACCAGCAGAACCCCGATGAGCAGGAGCATCGCGCCGCCGAAGAGCTGGATGCCGCGGTGGTGCCGGCGCAGCCACGCGGAGGCGGTGACGGCCCGCGACCAGCCGGCCGCGAGCAGCAGGAACGGCAGTCCCAGGCCCACGCAGTAGGCGAGGCCGAGCACGGCGCCGCGGGCGACCTGGCCGGAGTCGCCGGCGAGGTTGGTGGCCAGCGCGAGGATCGCCGCGTACGTCGGCCCCATGCACGGCGCCCAGCCGATGCCGAAGACGACGCCGAGCAGCGGGGCGCCGGCCAGGCCCGCGGCCGGGCGCCACCGCGGCTGCCACGAGCGCTGGCTGCCGAGCGAACTGCCGACGCCGAGGAAGACGAGCGCCATCGCGATGACCGCGACACCGCCGACGCGGGTGAGCAACTCCCGGTGCTCGGCGAGCGCGGCGCCCGCGACGGAGGCGAGCAGGGTGCCGGTGACGAAGACGACGCTGAAACCCGCGACGAACAGCGCCGTTCCCGCCAGCACCCGGCGGCGCACGACCCGCGGCGCGCGCGGTGCGTCGAGCATCCCACGCGCCGGCGCGTTCGGCACCGCCGTCGCCACGGAGCCGGCGCGTGGGAA
>NZ_BCNQ01000206.1 GCF_001515525.1 Piscicoccus intestinalis NBRC 104926
ACCTGCCGCCCCCGACGGCGACCCCGGCTCCGGCTCGGGCGCGCCAGACGCGGGCGAGACGGGCTCCGGCACTGGCGAACCCGGCTCCGGGCGAGACGGGCCGCTCACGCCTCGGACAGCGCCGCCATGCGGGCCGCCTCGTCGGCGTCGAGCGCCGACGCCACGACGGGGTCGAGCTCGCCGTCGAGCACGGTGTCGAGGTTGTAGGCCTTGAAGCCGGTGCGGTGGTCGGCGATGCGGTTCTCGGGAAAGTTGTAGGTGCGGATGCGTTCGCTGCGGTCGACGGTGCGCACCTGGCTGCGGCGCGCCTGCGAGGCCTGCGCGTCGGCCTCGTCGCGCGCGATCTGCAGGAGCCGGGCCCGCAGCACCCGCAGCGCCGACTCCTTGTTCTGCAGCTGGCTCTTCTCGTTCTGGCAGGAGACGACGATGCCGGTCGGCAGGTGCGTGATCCGCACCGCGGAGTCGGTCGTGTTGACGCTCTGCCCGCCGGGGCCGGAGGAGCGGTAGACGTCGACGCGCAGGTCGTTGGGGCCGATCTCGACCTCGTCGGGGTCGTCGACCTCGGGCATGACGAGCACCCCCGCGGCCGAGGTGTGGATGCGGCCCTGGCTCTCGGTGACCGGCACGCGCTGCACGCGGTGCACCCCGCCCTCGTACTTCAACCGGGCCCAGGGCGCCTCCCCCGGCCCGGGAACCCCCTTGGCCTTCACAGCGATCCGCGCGTCCTTGTACCCGCCCAGGTCGGAGTCGGTGGCCTCCAGCACCTCGCACGCCCAGCCGCGGCGCTCGGCGTAGCGCAGGTACATGCGCACGAGGTCGCCGGCGAACAGCGCGGACTCCTGCCCGCCCTCGCCGGCCTTGACCTCGAGGATGACGTCGCGGTCGTCGTCGGGGTCGCGGGGCAGCAGCAGGCGCCGCAGCCGCTCGACCGCCTCCGCGAGGTCGGCCTCCAGGCCGGGCACCTCGTCGGCGAACGAGGCGTCGTCGGCGGCGAGTTCGCGGGCCGCCTCGAGGTCGTCGCGCAGCCGGGCGGCCTCGCGGTAGACGGCGACGGTGGGCGCGAGCGCCGCGTACCGCTTGTTGATCCGGCGCAGCGCGGAGGCGTCGCCGAGCACGTCGGGGTCGGCGAGCCGGCCCTCCAGCGCCGTGTACTCGTCGACGAGCGCGCGAGCAGAATCGAGGGTGGCGGCTGCGGCGGTCATCGCGGGGCTCCTTGGCTCCAAAGGCGGACGGGGCGGAGACGAACGACGCCGGCCCAACGCCTCCGAGGTGGAGTGCGGTGGGCCGGCGGCGATGACGCTACTTGGCGGCCTTCTTGCCGTAACGCGCCTGGAAGCGGGCGACCCGACCACCGGTGTCGAGGATCTTCTGCTTGCCGGTGTAGAACGGGTGGCACTGGCTGCACACGTCGGCGTTGATGCGCCCCGAGGTGGCGGTGCTGCGGGTCTGGAAGGTGTTGCCGCAGGTACACGTCACGGTCGTGAGGACGTAGTCGGGGTGGATGTTCTTCTGCACGGGATGTCTCCTCGGGTCGCGGATCCTCCGGGTCGCTGCGTCACTGGGCCTGATGACAGGCCGACCGCCGTGCGGGCGGCGTGACGATCGGATGCGTGAACCGGTGGCCGACCGGCAATTATTCCACTGCGGCGCGCCGCGCCAAAATCGCCGTCCGAACGGGCGCCGACGTCAGGGTTCGGCGGTGGTTGCGGTCACCCGCGGGGCGGGCTCCACCGCCTCGGCGGGGTCGGGGGAGGCGGCCCTCGGAACGCTCATCGTCACGGTGGTGCCGGCGCCCTCCACGGAGTCGACCGTCAGGGTGCCGCCGTGGCGTTCGACGATGCCGCGCACGATGACCAGCCCCAGCCCGCTGCCCTGGATCTGCGCGCGGGTGGCGTTGCTGGCGCGGAAAAACCGGGTGAACAGGTGCTCGGTCTCGTCGGCCGGGATGCCCATGCCGGTGTCGGCGCACCCGAGTTCGACGTGGGCGCCGTCGGCGCTCGGGCGAGCGGACAGGGTGATCCGGCCGCCGCGGGGCGAGAACTTCACCGCGTTCGAGGCCAGGTTCGCCAGCGCCCGGGTGAGTTGGGCCCGGTCGCCGCGGGTCCATAGGTCCGTGCCCTGCTCGCCGGAGACCGTGATCCCGGCCTGCTCGGCCCCGGTGGCCAGCGCGTCGGCGACCTCGCGCACCACCTCGCCGAGGCAGACGAGCGGCGCGTGCGGCGGCAGATCGGTGACGTCGAGTTCGTTGAGCACGATGAGGTTCTCGATGAGGTCGCGCAGCCGGTCGGTGTTGCGCCCGATGACCTCGATCATCTGCTGCTGGGGGTCGCTCAGGCCGCCGCCGGCGTCGTCGGAGAGCATCTCGACGTAGCCGGAGATGCTGGTCAGCGGCGTGCGCAGCTCGTGACTGACGGTCGCCATGAAGGCGTCCTTCTGCCGGTCGAGCTCCTCGAGCCGGGTCACGTGCTCGGCCTGCTGGCGCTCGGCGGCGGCGAGCATGACGAAGCGGGTGATCTCGCCGACGATGTGCTGCACGAACGCCGTCTCGACGCTGTTCCATTGGCGCGCCGCGCCCCGCACGAGGGCCACGCCGATCGCGCGGTCCCCCAGCCCGAGCGGCACCACGAGCAGGGAGCCGGTGCCCGCCGGGCCGTACTTGGCGGCCCACCGGCGCTCCGCGGAGCCGGGCGGCAGCGCGGCCACGTCGTCGGCCGCGGCGAACCGGTCACCCGCACCGCCCCAGAGCCCGTCCGCGTAGTCGGCGAGCGCGGTGCCGTCGTCCTCGTCGCCCCCGTCGGGGGGTTCGGCCTGGGCGGGTTCCGTCGGCGCGTCCAGTGGCGCCGGGGGCGCGGTGTCCGGGGCGCTCCACACGGCGGGCTCGCGGAGCCGGCGCTGCTCGCTGAACACCCCGCAGACCACCAGGTCGGCGCGCAGCGCCCGCCCGATGCCCTCGGCCGCGCGCTGCAGGGCGGTCGGCAGGTCACGGCTGGACTGCACGGCGCGTCCGAGCACGGCCTGCGCGCGCAGCACCCGCAGCGAGGATTCCTGCCGGTCGGTGAGTTCATGGTGGGCGGCGGTCAGCGCGTTGACGTCGCCGGCGAGTTCACGCACCTCGACGGCCCCGGAGTCGGTGGCCGCCCAGGCGGTTCGGTCTCCGTCGCGTTGGCGGCGGACGATGTCGCGCAGCCGCCGCAGCGGCGTGGTCAGCGCGTCGCCGGTGCGGCGGCCGATGAGCAGCACGGCGCCGAGGGCCAGTGCGGTGGCGGCGAGCACGGCGAGCACGGAGTCGCGCACCGCGGTGCTCATCGAGGCCTGCAGCGCCGCCCGTTCCCCGTCCAGCGCCTCGGCGACGGCGTCGTTGGCCCGGCCGACCGCGCCGAAGAGGCGGCGGCCCTCGTCGAGCCGCTGCTCCCCCGTCTCCGGCTGGGCGCTGACCTCGCGGGCCAGGTCGCGCCAGGGCGCGACGGCCTCCTCCTGCTCGGTTCGCGCGGCGTCGAGCTGCCGGCGCCGGTCCTCGTCGGCGGTCACGTCCGGGGCCGTGAGCCGGTCGGTGAGCACGGACAACTCGCCGTCGACGCGCGCGTCCTGCGTCCGGTACGTCTGCTGCAGGTGCTCGGCGTACGTGGCCCAGGCCGGACCGGCTCCCGGGCGGCCGGCGATGACCCCCTGCTGGGAGAGGACGTAGCCGCGCAGGGCGCTCTGAGCCTGCACGAGCGTCAGGCGCACCTGGCGGTTGGCGTCGACGGCGGGCTCGACGACATCGATGGCCCGGTCGACCTGGCGCTGCTGCAGGTAGACCGCGGCCAGCCCCACCCCGCTCATGCCCACGAGCAGCACGGAGACGACGATGCACAGCGTCAGCAGGCGCCACCGCACGGTGCGCGAGGAGGGGCGCCGAGGGCTGCGGCTGTCACCGTTCGGGGTGGTCATCGCGGTCATCGTGCCTACGGACTCACAGGGGCCCGCCGTCGGCGCGCTGTGCGGGCGAGGCCGGGCGGCGGCCGGCGGTCACGCCTCGCCGTCGAGCACCGAGGTGACGCGGCGCACCAGTTCGCGCGGCGAGAACGGCTTGGCGACGTAGTCGTTGGCCCCGGAGGCGAACCCGGCGTCGATGTCGATGTCGCGGCTGCGGGCGGTGAGCAGGATGATCGGCACCGTCTTCGTGCGCTCGTCGTCGCGGATCTTGCGCAGCACGTCGAGGCCGGACAGGCCCGGCATCATGACGTCCAGCACCGCCAGCCGCGGCGGGGCCTCGCTGATCGTCGCCCACGCCTCGGCGCCGTCGGCCACCGCCTCGATGTCGTACCCGGCCTGGCGCAGCTTGAACGTCACCAGCTCCCGGATGTCGGCGTCGTCGTCGGCCACGACCACGCGCATCGGATCGGCTGACATCTCTCCCCTTCCTGGCAGGCGCGCCGACCATCGGCACAGGTGCTGCCACCTGACTGTCGACGGGGCGACCCGGCGGCCTGGGCAGACCACCGGACATGCGAAACCCGCCCGGACGTGCGTCGGGGCGGGTTCGCGCGAGTCAGCGGGCGCCGCTCAGTCGTCGTCCAGTTTGATATTCGACGTCTTCTGGACGCTCATGAGGAACTCGACGTTGCTCTTGGACTTCTTGAGCCGGTCGATGAGCAGCTCGATGCCCTGCTGGGTGTCGAGGGCGGCGAGCACGCGACGCAGCTTCCACATGATCTTCAGTTCCTCGGCGGCCAGGAGGATCTCCTCGCGCCGGGTGCCGGAGGCGTTGACGTCGACCGCCGGGAAGATGCGCCGGTTGGCCAGCTGCCGGTCGAGCTTGAGCTCCATGTTTCCGGTGCCCTTGAACTCCTCGAAGATGACCTCGTCCATCTTGGAGCCGGTCTCCACCAGGGCCGTGGCCAGGATCGTCAGGGAGCCGCCGTGCTCGATGTTGCGGGCCGCGCCGAAGAAGCGCTTCGGCGGGTAGAGCGCCGCGGAGTCGACACCACCGGAGAGGATCCGGCCGCTGGCGGGCGCCGCGAGGTTGTACGCGCGGCCCAGCTTGGTGATCGAGTCGAGCAGCACGACGACGTCGTGGCCCAGCTCGACGAGGCGCTTGGCGCGCTCGATGGCCAGCTCGGCGACCGTCGTGTGGTCGTCGGCGGGACGGTCGAAGGTGGAGGAGATGACCTCGCCCTTGACGGCCCGCTGCATTTCGGTGACCTCTTCGGGCCGCTCGTCGACGAGCACGACCATGAGGTGGCACTCGGGGTTGTTCGTCGTGATCGCGTTGGCGATCGCCTGCATGACCATCGTCTTACCGGCCTTGGCGGGCGCGACGATGAGGCCGCGCTGGCCCTTACCGATCGGGCTGACGAGGTCGATGATGCGCGTGGTGAGCACGTTCGGCTCGGTCTCCAGGCGCAGCCGCTGCTGCGGGTACAGCGGGGTGAGCTTGTTGAACTCGACGCGCGCGCGCGCCTTCTCCGGCGTCATGCCGTTGACGGTGTCGAGCCGTACGAGCGCGTTGAACTTCTGGCGCGCCGGCAGCTGCTCGCCCTCGCGCAGCGCCCGCACGGCGCCGGTCACGGCGTCGCCCTTGCGCAGGTTGTGCTTCTTGACCAGGCCCAGCGGCACGTACACGTCGTTCGGGCCGGGCAGGTAGCCGCTCGTGCGCACGAACGCGTAGTTGTCGAGCACGTCGAGGATGCCCGCGACCGGCACGAGCACGTCGTCGTCGCTGACGGCCTCGGCCTGGTCGTTCTGGTAGTCCTGCGCGGAGTCGCGGTTGTTGCCGCGGCGCTTGCGGTCGCGGCTGCGCTGCCGGTTGCGGCGGCGGCTGCCCGAACGCTCGTTGTCGTCGTCGCGGCGGTTGCGCCGGTTGTCGCGGTTGTCACCGCGGTTGTCCCGGTTGTCGCCGCGGTTGTCCCGGTTGTCGCCGCGGTTGTCGCGGTCGTCCTGGGCGTTGCGGTTGTCGCGGTCGCCCCCGCGGTTATCGCGGTTGTCGCGGTTGCCAGCGTTGTTGCCACGGTTGTCGTTGCCGCGGTTGTCGCGGTCGTACTGGCGGCCGCCGTCGCGGTTCTCGCCGGACTGCTGGCCCTCGTCCCTGCGGCGGTAGCCGTCGCGGCGGTCGTCGCGGTCCTGCCGCTCGCCGTCCTGGCGCTCGGTGCGGTCCTGGCGGTCGCCCTGGTCGGCACGTTCGGCCCGTTCGGCCCGTTCGGCACGGTCGTCGGTGCGCCGCCGGTCGTACTGGCCACCCTGGGAGGTCTGGCCGCCCTGGTCACGGGCGTCACGACCGTCGCGGCTGTCACCGGAGTCGCGGGCGCCGTCGGCCGGCCGGACGCCGTCGCCGGACTGC
>NZ_BCNQ01000207.1 GCF_001515525.1 Piscicoccus intestinalis NBRC 104926
CGACCGTCGCGCGTCGTCGCTCACGTCCGGCCCCGGCGGCGCCGACGGTGCCGACGGTGCCGGCGGCACGCCCCAACAGGGTGGGCTCGGCGCCGGCGAGCTCACTCTCCCAGACGCGTTCGAGGGCGGACTCGTCCTGCGCCGCCCACCAGGCGAGGTAGTCGGCGAACACCGTCTCCGGCGTCGCGTCGCGGCCGGGCGACCTCTCGCTCAGGTCGTCGCGCAGCTCCTGCGCCAGCACCGGGGTCGACCAGCCGTCGGCGAGCAGATGGTGCAGCGAGACGACGAGGTAGGAGGTGGTCGCGGTGGCCCGCACCCAGGTGTAGCCCGCGAGCCTGCCTGCCGCGAACGAGGTCTCGCGGTCGAGCTCGTCACGTTCGACGCGCTGCAGCAGCTGCTGCACGCCGGCCTCGTCGAGGTGTGTCGCGTCGATGTGGCGGTGGGGCACGTCGACGTGCTCGAGCACCACCGCGACCGGCTCCGGCAGGTCGCCCTGCCAGACGGCGATGCGCAGGCTCTCGTGTCGGGCGAACCAACCCGCCACCGCGGCATCGACCCGCGCGCCGGTCACCCGCGCGCCGGTCGCCCTCGGCCCGATCGCCCTCGTGCCCGACGCTCCGGTCCGGCCGGGGTCGGCGGGCCCCTCGGATCCGGCGGGTTCCGTGGGTTCGGCGGCTTCGTCGATGCGCAGGGTCATCGTCGTGCGATACGGGTCGGGCGTGAGCCGGGTCGCGTCGACATACAGGCCGAGCTGCGTGCCGGACAGCGGCAGCACCCGCTGCGCGCGCAGCCCGACGCGCTGCAGGTGCGCATCGAGGTCGGCGCGCCGCTCCCCCAACGACACCGCCTCCCCGCGCCCGCCCGGGGGTGATTCGGGGCCGGCGGCCGCGACGGCGAGCGACTCGACGGCGGAGTCGGCGTGGGGCGAGGCGTCGACGGGTCGAGCCAGCGTCGCGGCCTCGGACGGGGTGCGCACGGCCAGGAGCTGCCCGGCCCGCAGGGCGATCCCGCGGGAGCGCAGGCGCGAGCAGACCTGGATCGCTGCGATGCTGTCGCCGCCGAGCGCGAAGAAGTCGGCGTCGGCGCCCACCCGCTCGTGCGCCAGCCCGAGCACGTCCGCGATCGCGGCGCGCACGAGCGTCAGCGCCTTCGGCGTCCCCGAGGCACCGACGGCTCCCGAGTTGTCAGGGCTGCCAGGGTCGTCAGGGCTGCCAGGGCTGCCAGGGCTGCCAGGGCTGTCAGGGCTGTCAGTGGCGTCACGGGCGTCGAGGGTTCCCGCCGTCGCTGAGGCCGGTGGGGTCGGCTCTGGCTCGACCGGCCCGGCCAGGGCCACCCGGTCGAGTTTGCCGTTGGGCGTCAGCGGCAGCGTCGCCCGCAGGTGGATCTCGGCGGGCACGAGGGCGGCCGGCAGCCGATCGCGACACACCTGGGCCAGCTCCCGCACGAGGTCGGTGTCCGAGGTGCCCGAGGGGGCGTCGGCTCCCCCTGCGGACGCTGCGGACCCGGCGGGCACGACGTGCGCCACGAGACGGCCGCGGCCGGACACGCTGGCGCGGGCGACGACGGCGGCCTGGGCGACCCGCGGATCGCCGCGCAGCACCGCCTCGATCTCCCCGGGCTCGACGCGGCGGCCCGCGAGCGACAGCTGCCCGTCGGTGCGCCCGCCCAGCACGAGCAACCCCTCGGGCGTCCACCACGCTGTATCACCCGTTCGATACATGCGCTCGTCGCCGCTGAGTACGGCGCCCGCGGGGTCGCGGCGCGGATAGGGGTTGGCGACGAACCGCGCTGCGCTCTGCCCGGACCGGTGCAGGTAGCCGTCGGCGAGCCCCGGTCCGGTGAGGTACAGCTCGCCGGGAGTGCCGGGCGGCACCCGGCGCAGCAGGTCGTCGAGCACGAGCAGCCCGGTGCGTCCGAGGGCGCGGCCCACGACCGGCTCCGCGGAGTCCTCGAGCCGCGCCCAGGCCGCGTCGACGGTCGCCTCCGTCGGACCGTAGATGTTCAGCGCCACCGAGCCGGTGCCGCGGGTGCGCGTGCGCAGCCGGTGCCACAGGTCGGCAGGCAGGGCTTCGCCGCCGAGCACGCAGACGCGGGGCAGGCGCGTGAAGGCGACGGCGGCGAGCAGCGCGGACCACACCGTCGGGGTGAGGTCGAGATAGTCGATGTCGTGCTCACTCACATAGTCGGCGAGCGCGAACGGGTCGAGGTAGAGCTCGTCGGCGAGCACGTGCACGGTGTGCCCGGCGAAGAGCGCGAGCAGGGCGTCCCAGTGCGCGTCGAAGTGGAACGCGGCGGTGTGCGCGACCTGCCTCGGGGCCTCGTCCCCGCCGGGATGCAGCTCCCGCGCGTGGTGGTCGAGCAACCCGGCCAGGGCGCGGTGCGGTACGGCGACGGGCTTGGGCCGGCCCGTCGATCCCGAGGTCAGCACGAGGGAGGCGGTGTCCTCCGGGGCCGGCGCTCGGCGCGCGGCACCGCGCGGGCGCTCGTGCCGCGCCTCGACCCCGTCGGCGGTGACGAGCACGTCGGCGCCCAGATCGGCGAGCACCTCCTCGCAGCGGAGGGTGGGTAGCGCCGGGTCGAGCACGACCACGGCGGCGCCGGCGTCGAGGGCGGCCAGTAGGTCGACGACGAGGCGGGCCGAGCGCGGACGGCGGATGGCGACCCGCCAGACTCGCTCCGGCCACCCGGGCGAGTCGGGGGTCGAGTCGAGGGTCGAGTCGGGAGTTGGGTCGTCCGCCGCGGGGAGGTGGGCGAGCAGGATGTCCCGGGCGGCGCGCACCTCGCGGGCGAGTCGTTCGAAGGTCCACTCGTCGCGGGTTCCGTCGGGGTCGGCGTCGACGAGGGCGATCCGCCGCGGATGGCGAGCGCAGACGTCGGCCAGCGCGTCGGGCAGCAGGGCGGATTCGCGGATCGGCGCGTCGGTTCGGCCCTGCACCCGGGCCAGCAGCCGCTCGTCGTCGGGGGTCAGTGCGGCGATCTGCGCGATCGGGTCGTGCGCGGTCAGGTACGCCGTGCAGGCCGCGAGCAGCCGACGCGCCTGGTCGGCCTCGACGCGGCTTGCGTCGTAACCGAGTTCCACCTCCCAGTCGCGTGACTCGTCGCCGAGGCGCAGCGTGAGTGCGAGCGGGTAATGCGTGTCGTCGTCGATCGAGCGGATCGCGAAACACACCGGTCCGGCGTCGAACGACCGCGAGGTGGCCGATTCCACGGCGAGCACGCTGTCGGCCAGTTCGCCGGTGCGCAGGGCCGCCGCGATACCGCGCAGCCCGATGTGCTGATGCGGCAGCGTCGCCACCCAGCGGCGCTGCCCGGCTTCGGCGGCGGCCAGCACATCGCGCGCCGGGTCGGGGCGCTCGGCGACGAGCACGGCGTCCGTGGTCAACCCGATGAGGCGATCGGAGCCGGTGACGTCGGCGGCGCGGGTGGAGACGGCGACCGCGAACGGGGTGCCCTGGGAGCCGGTGACGAGGTCGAGCGCCAGGCCCCAACACGTGCGGGCGAGCGCGGCGGGGGTCAGCCCGCGCGCCGCGAGCCGGCCGCGCTGATCGGGCACGCGGGCGGTCAGTCGCTGCGGCCGGCGCTGCCCGGTCGACTCGGTCGACTCGGTCGGGCCGGTCTGCTCGGTCGGGCCGGTCGACTCGGTCGGGCCGGTCGACTCGGTCGGGCCGGTCGGACGAAGCCGGTTGCGGCTGGGCTCGACGCCGGCCAGGTGCTCGCGCCAGAAGGCCGCCGCGGCCTCCCGGTCCTGCGCGGCGAGCCAGGCGAGGTGGTCGCCGTAGCTACCAGCCTCCGTGCGCTCGGGGTCGCCGGAGCCGGCCGGGCCTTCGGGGCTCTCGGGCCTCTCGGAGCCCTCGGGGAACTCGGCCCTCGCGTACGCGCCCGCGACCTCCTCGACGAGCAGCGGCATCGACCAGCCGTCGAGCACCGCGTGATGGGCGCTCACGACGAGCGCCGCGGCCGGGAGGTCGGGTCCACGCTCGGCTCGGGCGGGCCGCACGACGTCCCAGCGCAGCAGCGGCGGTTCGTCGAGCCGCCACGGCAGCTCGCGCCGATCCGCGGCCACTCGGGCCATCGCTTCCGCGAGGGTCTCGCCGGGGTGGGCGTCGTGGGTGTCGACGATCGGTGCCGTCTCGGCGTCGATGAACTGCACCGGCGCCACGTCGTCGCCCATGATCAGCCCGGCGTGGAGGTGCGGGTGCGCGGCGATGACCGCGCGGACCGCCTCCCGAAGCGTGGGGGTGTGCAGCGGACCGGTGATGTCGACCACGGTCTGTCCCACGTAGGCCGTCCGCGCGCCGGTGTCGAGCTCGGCGAGGGCGACCAGCCCCTGCTGCAGCGGGGTCGTCGGCCAGATCAGCGGCGTGCCAGGCGTGCTCATCGGTTCCCTTCTCGGATCGGTGCGGCGGGGGCGGGGACGCCCCGGCGCCGGGTGCGGCGGGCGAGCAGGTCGTGCACCGCTGCGAGTTGGTGCTCGGACAGGCTCGGGTCGGGACCGGCCGCCCCGGCTGCCCGGGCGGCATCTCGATCAGCGAGCTCGGCCGCACCCCCGGCCACGTCCCCGGTCACGTCCCCGGTCACGCCGGCCGGCGTGTGCGATGTGTCCGGTACATCGGCCGGCGGCTGGGTTGCTGCGGCGATCCGGGCCACGGTGCGCTCGGTGAAGACGGCACCGACGCTGGTGCGGTGGCCGCGTCCGCGCAGGATCGAGACGAGCCGGATGGCGGTGATCGAGTCGCCGCCGAGGGCGAAGAAGTCGCTGTCGCGGCCGATCCGCTCGAGGCGAACCGCCAGCACCTGCGCGAGGGCGGCGGCCACCGCGCGCTCGGCGCCCGTGGCAGGCGGCTCGCCGGGGGTGTCGGGCTCGGCGTCCGCGGCGTCGAACGGCAGCGCGGCGGTGTCGAGCTTGCCGGTCGCGGTGCGCGGCAGGCGCTCCAGCGTGGCGACGCGGGCGGGCACGAGGTGTTCGGGCAGCACCTGCCGGCTCGACTCACGCACCTGGGCACCGGAAACTGTGCCGTCGGTGACGACGAACGCATGCAGCCGCCCCTCGTGGGCGACGACCGCGGCATGGCGCACGCCGGAGAGGCGGCGCAGTCCGGCCTCGACCTCGCCGGGCTCGATGCGGTAGCCGCGCACCTTGACCTGGTCGTCGGCGCGACCGCGGTAGTCGAGCAGCCCGTCCGGTCCGACGGCGACGAGATCACCGGTGCGGTACATGCGCGCCCCGGGCGGGCCGGCGGGGTCGGCGACGAAACGGTGCGCGGTCAGATCGGGCCGCTGCAGGTACCCCGCGGCGAGTTGGGGTCCGGACAGGTACAGCTCGCCGACGACGCCGGGGGGCACCGGCAGCAGGTGCGTGTCGAGCACCTGCGCGCGCACCGAGCGCAGCGGCGCCCCGATCGTGCCGCGGGAGTCGGGGCCGGCGGCAGGCGCCGAGTCGCCCGTGGATCGGACGATCCCGACCGCGTCGACGGTGGCCTCGGTCGGGCCGTAGAAGTTGGCGACCTGCAGGCCGGGTTCGGCGAGGAGCCGGTGCCACAGCGCGGGCGGGCAGGCCTCGCCCCCGACGCTGATCATGCGCAGCGGGTGGCCGGGGTCGAGCAGCCCCTCGTCGAGGAGCGCGGCGAGCACCGTCGGTGTGGTGTCGACGAATTCCAGACCCTCCGCGCGAACGGCGGCGACGGTGCGCGCCGGGTCCTGGGTGACGTCGCGGGGCAGCACGTGCACCTCGTGCCCGAGGAACAACCCCTGCAGGGTGTCCCACGAGCCGTCGAACTCCAGCGGCAGGGTCTGCGCGATCCGCAGCGGGCGGCCCGCGAACGGGGCCAGCGTCGTCGTGCGGTGGTGGGCGAGAAAGTGGGCCAGCGCGTCGTGACCGACGGCCACGGCCTTGGCCCGGCCGGTGGAGCCGGAGGTGTGAATGACGTACGCCGGCGCGCCCCGGTCGACGGGGCCCGGCGCCGAAGCCTCGGCGCCGACGGGCACACCGGAGGCGGTGGGCACGCCGGAGGCGGTGGGCTCGGCGGAGCCGGCGGCC
>NZ_BCNQ01000208.1 GCF_001515525.1 Piscicoccus intestinalis NBRC 104926
GCCTCGTCGCTGCCGGGCGCGCCCGGCCGCGTTCGTCGCCCGCCGCGGCGAGGCCGCCGCCGACCGCAGCATTTGGGCTCCCCCGCCCGCCTCGGCTACTCTTGACCAGTTCCTGCTGCGTGCTCATCCGCCGACGCGCCTTCGATCGCCCAGCAGTCCGACCCGCATTGTTCATTTCGTTCTCAGGAGTACTCCGTGGCTGCCAACTGCGACGTCTGCGGCAAGGGGCCGACCTTCGGTCACAACATCTCGCACTCGCACCGGCGCACCAACCGTCGCTGGACGCCGAACATCCAGCGCGTCCGCGCGAAGGTCGGGGCCGCCGGCAAGACGCCGAAGCGCCTCAACGTGTGCACCTCCTGCCTCAAGGCGGGCAAGGTCCAGCGCTGAGCTGAGCGCACCGGCAGACGAGCCGTCCGGCGTGGCCGGGCGGCTCTTTGTCGTGCCTGTGCACCACAACCCTTGTCGCGACCGCTTGCCACAAAGTGAGGTCAGCCGCCGAAGTGGTCCCACCCCAGCGAGTGCGGCGGTGTGCCGTCGACGAGCACCCGCTGCGTCTCATCCCCCTGCGCGTCGGCCGACGATCCGCCCGCGCGCGACACCGGCTCCACCTGCCCGATGATCCGCCACGGCGGCGGCAGCGGCACGTAGGGCGGAAAGCACGCGAGCAGCGAGTGTTCTTCGCCGCCACCGAGCACGCTGTCCAGCGCCGCCTCGTCACCGACGTGCGGTCGCAGGGCGTCCAGGTCCGTGGCCAGGGCCGCAGAGTCGAGGGCGATGACGACGTCGCTGGCCCGCGCCACGCGGCCGGCGTCGCGTACGAGGCCGTCGGACAGGTCGATCATCGCGCTGGCTCCGGCGTCCGCGGCCTGCGGCCCGCACGCCAGCGGGGGTGTGGGACGGCGTTGGGCGTCGAGCAATTCCCGCGCCTCCGGGGTGGCGTCCCGCCACTGGTCGGTGAGGAAGAGGTGCAGCCCCGCGGCGGCCCGGCCGAGCGATCCGGCCACGGCCACGACGTCACCGGGCCGGGCGCCGGAGCGGGTCACCGGGGCTCGATCCCCCAGGTCGCCGACCGCGACGATACTGACCGCGGCCACTCCCTCACCGGCCGACGACAGGTCGCCGCCGAGCACGCCGGTGCCGGCCTCCGCGGCGGCCTGACCGATGCCCTCGGCGAACCCGACCGCCCAGTCCAGCGGCATCGACGGGGCCGCGACGAGCGTGACGAGCAGCCCGGTCGGCGTGGCGCCCATCGCCGCGACGTCGGCGAGATTCTGCGCGACGCACTTGGCCCCGACGTCCTGCGGCGACGACCACTGCGGCATCCAGTCCTGACCGAGCACCATCGTGTCGGTCGTCAGCACGGTGCGCCCCGGCGCGGCGAGCACCGCGGCATCGTCACCGGGCCCCAGCTCGACGCCCTCCGGCACCGGCATGAGCGGAAAGATCAGCTCGAGGAGCCGGTCCTCTCCGATATCGGCGAGCGTGCGGCCGGTCGTGTCGCCGGCGGGCGGGGTGTTCTCGGGCACGAGGTCGACCTTCTTGTGGCTGCGGGGCGGCGGACTTGCATGATGATCCTTCCGGCAGGCTAGACCGCCACGGTGATTCCGGGCGCGCGCAAAGGAGAGGATCCGCTCATGGTGCAGGCCTACGTGCTCATCCAGACCGAGGTCGGTCGCTCCCATCAGGTGGCCGCGGCGATCGCCGCGCTGGCGGGGGTGATCTCGACGAGCGAGGTGACCGGCCCGTACGACATCATCGTGCGCGTGGGCGCCGACAGCCTCGAGGCCCTCGCCGAGGTCGTGCTCGAACGGATCCAGGCGATCGAGGGCATCACCCGCACGCTGACGTGCACGATCACCAACCCGTGAGGCGGCTCGCCGCCGGTCGCGGGACGATCGTGCTCCTCGGGCTGCTCGGGGTGCTGGGGCTCACGGGGTGCGGGGCGGTCGAGGTCGCCGTGCCGCCGCTGGCGACCAGCGCGCCCTGCCCGAGCATGGGGTGGCCGCAGCAGGTCGCGGGGCACGATCGGGTCGACGTGACGCCGGACTCCCCCGCCTCGGCCGCCTGGGGCGACCCGGCGATCATCGCGCGCTGCGGGGTGCCGGCACCGCCTCCGACGACGCTGGAGTGCCTCGGCGTCGACGACGTCGACTGGGTCGTCGAGCAACTCTCCGACGGGCAGCGGTTCACGACGTACGGCCGCGATCCCGCGCTGCAGGTGCTCGTGCCGAACGCCTACTCCCCCGAGCCGCTCGTGCTCGGCGCCTTCACGCCCGCGGCCCGCACCCTGCCGGCCACCGGACGCCAATGCCGGTGAGGCTCAGCGCAATCCGGTTCAGCGCAATCCGGTTCAGCGCAATCCGGTTCAGCGCAAGCCGACTCAGTGCACTCCGGTTCAGCGCAAGCCGACTCAGTGCACTCCGGTTCAGCGCAAGCCGACCCGGCGGTGCCGGGCGAGCTCGATGAGTTCGGTGATGAGGTCGCGGTAGGCCAGCCCGGTGGCCGCCCACATCTGCGGGTACATCGAGTGCGGCGTGAACCCCGGCATCGTGTTGATCTCGTTGAGGATGATCTCGCCGGAGTCGGTGTAGAAGAAGTCGACCCGCGCCAGACCCTCGCAGCTCGCGGCCTCGAACGCGGCCACGGCCAGGCTCTTGATGCGCTCGGCGTCGTCCGGCGGCACGTCGGCGGGGCAGGACAGGTTGACGTCGGCCTCCGCGAGGTACTTGGCCTCGAAGTCGTAGAAGTCGTGGCCCTGGGTGACGACGATCTCGCCGAGCTCGCTGGCCCGGTTGGGGTCGGTGCCGCGCCCGGCGAGGATGCCGCACTCGATCTCGCGGCCGAAGACCGCGGCCTCGAGGATGACCTTCGGGTCGTGCGCGCGGGCGGTCTCGATCGCCGCAGCGAGGCCGTCGGGGTCGGTCACTCGGGTGATGCCGACGCTGGAGCCGGCCCGGCACGGCTTGACGAAGACCGGCCAACCCAGCCCCGCCACGCGTTCGCGGCAGTCGTCGGGGTCGGTGAGCCACTGCCGGTCGGTGATGACGACATAAGGACCGACCGGCAGGTCCGCGGCCTCGAACACTACCTTCATGTAGTGCTTGTCCATCATGACCGCGGACGCGAGCACGCCCGAGCCGACGTAGGGGATGTCGGCGAGTTCGAGCAGGCCCTGGAGCGTGCCGTCCTCGCCGAACGGGCCGTGCAGCAGCGGGAACACGACGTCGACCTGGCCGAGGTCGCTCGGCACCTGCCCGGCCCGCACGCTGGTCAGCGAGCGGGAGCCGGTGGCCAGCGGCAGCATGACGTCGGTGTCGGCGGTCGGTACCTGCGGCAGGCGACCGGGGCGCATCGCGAGCGCGTCGAGGTCGTCGCCGGCGAGCACCCACTGCCCGTCGGGCGCGATGCCGATCGGCAGCACGTCGTAGCGGTCTCGGTCGATGGCAGCCATGACCCCGGCCGCCGTGGCGCACGACACCGCGTGCTCGGAGGAGCGCCCGCCGAACACGACGGCGACGCGGGGCTTTCGGGGCTGGTCGGTGCTCATCGAGCGCGAGAATACCGGGACCCCTCCCGCTCCCCCGCCCACGCTTCCCTCGAAACTGCGTGTCGTGGTGATAACTGCGGCTCGGACCGCAGTTCTCACCACGACACGCAGTTTTCACGGTCGTTGGGGGGCGTCGCCGGGGCAGGCCGTCGTCGGGCGGGTCGGCCGTCGTCGGGGTTCGTCGGCGGGGGTGGCCGTCGGGGGTTGGCCGTCGTCGGGATTCGTCGGCGGGGTCACGGTCGTCGAGGGTTGGCCGCCGGCCGTTGACGCCGACTGCGCCCGGGCGTGACCACCGGCGACACCAGCGCCACCCAACTACGCGCCTGATCCTCGACCGGTCAGTTCTTCTCGCGTTTGCGCTCGCGGGCCATGAGGGCGTCGGCGATGAGCTGGGGCCGCTGGCCGTCGTGCACGATCGCGACGACCGCCTCGCAGATCGGCACCTCGACGCCGACGCGCTGCGCCAGCGCGAGAATCGACTCGCACGACGTGACCCCCTCGGCCGTCTGCTTCGTTTCGGCGACGACGTCGGCGAGCGACCCGCCGCGGCCGAGCCCGACCCCCACGCGGTGATTGCGCGACAGCGGCGACATGCACGTGGCGATGAGGTCACCGACGCCCGCGAGGCCGGAGAACGTGTCGGGCTGCGCGCCGAGCGCGGCGCCGAGCCGCACCGTCTCCGCCAGGCCGCGGGTGATGACGGTCGCCTTCGTGTTGTCGCCCAGCCCCATGCCCTCGGCGACCCCCACGGCCACGGCGACGACGTTCTTCGTCGCGCCGCCGAGTTCACAACCGACGACGTCGGTGTCGGTGTACGGGCGGAAGTAGGGGGTGGCGCACATCTCGGCGACGAGGTCGGCCGTCTGCTGCCTGGGCGAGGCGACGACGCTGGCGGCGGGCTGCTTGGCCGCGATCTCGCGGGCCAGGTTGGGGCCGGAGACGACCGCCAGGCGCTCGGTCTCCACGTCGGCGACCTGCGCGATGACCTGCGTCATCCGCAGCGACGTGCCCAGCTCGATGCCCTTCATGAGCGAGACCAAGACGGCCTCGCGCGGGATCAGGGGGGCCCAGACGGCGAGGTTGTCGCGCAGCCGCTGGCTCGGCACGGCCAGCACGACGAGGTCGGCCCCGTCGAGGGCGTAGGCGGGGTCGTCGGTGGCCTCGATCTCCTCGGGGAGCACGAGATCGGGCAGGTAGTCGGCGTTGACGCGGGTCGCGTTGATCCCGGCGACGAGGTCGGCGCGCCGCCCCCACAGGCGCACGTCGTTGCCGGCGTCGGCGAGCACGGCCGAGAAGGCGGTGCCCCAGCTGCCGGTTCCGAACACCGCGACCCGGCGCATCAGAGCGTCTCCGGGCCGACGGGAGGCGGGCCCACGACGCGGCGCGCGGTGCGCCGGTCCCACACGCCCTCGGGCGGTCTCTCGCCGCGCAGCCCGGCCACCCCCGCGGTGATCGCGGCCATGATCCTGGCGGTGGCCTCGCGCAGCAGCTCGGCGGTGACGGGCCGCGCGCGCAGGTCCTCGAGTTCGACGGGGGCACCCAGCGACATCCGCATGACCGGCCGCCGCCAGGGGCGAAAGGTGCCGTCGGCGTCGAGCAGTTCGCGCGCGCCCCACTGCGCGAGCGGCAGCACGGGCGCGCCGGATTCCAGGGCGAGTCGCGCGGCGCCGGTCTT
This sequence comes from Piscicoccus intestinalis NBRC 104926, assembly GCF_001515525.1. Lineage (GTDB taxonomy): Bacteria > Actinomycetota > Actinomycetes > Actinomycetales > Dermatophilaceae > Kineosphaera > Kineosphaera intestinalis. The sequence continues at coordinate 5,226 of NZ_BCNQ01000208.1, forward strand.
GCCGCTCATCGGCCACCCCAAAGGATCCTTGGTGATCGTGCCCTCGGGGGTGATGACGATGCATCTGCCGTCCCGCACGGCCGCGATGGCGTCGCGGTAGGCCTCGGCGGCGCGACCGTCTCCGCGATGCACGGGCACCTGCTCGCAGGCGGTCAGCCACCGTCCCAGCAGGGGCAGCTCGAACAGCGAGGCCTTGCCGAGAAAGTACGGCGGGTGACCGTTCTCGAAGAGAAAGTGGGCCACCGCGAACGGGTCGGCGTAGGAGATGTGGTTGACGGCGACGACGCAGCCGCCGGTCGCCGGCAGATACTCCGCGCCGCGCCACTGCTGGCGCGTCAACGCCCGCATCATCGGGCGCACGACGCCGACGGCGCTGCGATAGGCGAAGGTCAGCGGTGCGCCGCCCCTGGCCTGTGCCGTGCTCACGTGTTCCCCGTTCGATGTGTCGTCGCCTGCGTGGGTGGCCCACCGGCGCATCCCGCCCGGCACACCCTACCGAGGCCGATGGCAAGATCGGTCGATGTGTCGACCTCCGGGCCCCAGACGTGGCGCGTCGTCGTGCCCGTCAAGGGCACCGCGGCGGCGAAGTCCCGGCTCTCCCTCGTCGCGGGGCGCCGCCGTTACGACCTCGCGGTCGCCCTGGCTCTCGACACGATCGCGGCGGCCGCGGACACGCCCGGCGTGCGGCTCGTCGTCGTCACTTCCGACGGCCTCATCGCGGCGGAGGCCGAGGGGCTGGGCGCCGCGGTCGTGCCCGACCCCGGCACGGGGCTGGGTGCCGCGATCGACGCCGGCGTCGAGCAGGCCGCCC
>NZ_BCNQ01000209.1 GCF_001515525.1 Piscicoccus intestinalis NBRC 104926
GCCGGCCCGGAGGACGCGGCCGAGGACCCCTGTCGGGCGGGAGCCGGGCCGCGGGTCGGCCCAGCGCCGCCCCCGGTGCGGGTGCCACCGCTCGTGCTACTCATTCACGGACCTCCGGGCTGTGCCTGCGCTCACTCCGCCGGCGGCGGGGACGGATCCTCCCCCTCGTCGTCGCCATTCAGGCCCTCGACGTGGGACGTTGTCACTTCCGACGGTACGCCACCGGCTCCGGGATCCTCGGAACGCGCGCCCGCAACCGGTGCGCCGGATTCCGCCGATTCACCCGCAGCACCGGGCGATTCGGACACCGGCTCGGCCTCCGAGCCGGCCAGCACCTCGTCCGTGCCCTCGGCCGCGACCGCGTGCTGGCCCTCCGGGTCCTCCTCCGGCTCGGCCCCCACGACCGGCTCGGCGTTGCGCGCGACCGCGACGATCGCGTCGCCGCGATCGGGCTTGGCGAACTGCACGCCCATCGTGTTGCGGCCGGTGCGGCGGATCTCGTCGACCCGGCTGCGCACGACCTTGCCCTTCTCCATGACGACCATGACCTCGTCGTTCTCGCCGACGATGAGGGCGCCGACGAGGTCGCCACCGCGATCGGACATCGCCGCGACCCGCACCCCGAGGCCCGCCCGGCCCTTGACCGGGTAGTCGGAGGCGGGGGTGCGCTTGGCCAGGCCGTTCTCGAAGACGACGAACACGTCGGGGTCGGCGTCCTGGGCGACCAGGCCCATCGCGAGCAGCTCGTCGCCGGCGCGGAACTTCATGCCGGTCACGCCGCTGGTCGCCCGGCCCATCGGGCGCAGCACCTCGTCGGCCGCGTGGAACCGGCTCGACTGCCCCTTGCGGGAGACGAGCAGCAGGTCGTCTTCCCCGGCGGCCACTCGGGCTCCGACGAGCTCGTCGCCGTCGCGCAGGTTGATCGCGATGAGGCCGCCGCTGCGCGGCGAGTCGTACTCGGCGAGCCGGGTCTTCTTGACCAGGCCCGAGCGGGTGGCCAGCACGAGGTAGGGCTTGACGTCGTAGTCCTTCAGCGCGAGCACCGCCGCGATGTGCTCCTCGGGCTGGAACGCGAGCAGGTTCGCCACGTGCTGGCCCTTGCTGTCGCGGCTGCCCTCGGGCAGCTCGTACGCCTTGGCCCGGTACACGCGGCCGAGATTGGTGAAGAACAGCAGCCAGTGGTGCGTGGTCGTCGTGAAGAAGTGCTCGACGATGTCGGCGCCGCGCAGCTGCGCGCCGCGCACGCCCTTGCCGCCGCGCTTCTGGCTCCGGTACTCATCGACGCGGGTGCGCTTGGCGTAGCCGCCGCGGGTGATCGTGACGACGACCTGCTCGGTGGGGATGAGGTCTTCCATCGACACGTCCCCGCCGAACGGCACGATCTCGGTGCGCCGGTCGTCGCCGTACTTGTCGGTGAGCTCGGTGAGCTCCTCACCGACGATCGCGCGCTGCCGCTCCGGCTTGGCGAGGATGTCGTTGTAGTCGTTGATGAGCCGCTGCAGCTCGTCGTGGTCGTCGACGATCTTCTGCCGCTCCAGGGCGGCGAGCCGGCGCAGCTGCATGTCGAGGATCGCCCGCGCCTGGATCTCGTCGATGTCGAGCAGTTCGATGAGGCCGTCACGCGCCTCCTCGACGGTCGGCGAGCGCCGGATCAGGGCGATGACCTCGTCGAGCGCGTCAAGCGCCTTGAGGTAACCGCGCAGGATGTGGATGCGCTCCTCGGCCTGCCGCAGCCGGTAGGCGGTGCGCCGGGCGATGACGTCGATCTGGTGGTTGACCCAGTGCCGGATGAACGCCGAGATCGGCAGCGTGCGCGGCACCCCGTCGACGAGCGCGAGCATGTTCGCCCCGAAGCTCGTCTGCAGCGGGGTGTGCTTGTACAGGTTGTTCAGCACCACCTTGGCGACCGCGTCGCGCTTGAGCACGATGACGAGTCGCTGGCCAGTGCGCCCGGAGGTCTCGTCGCGGATGTCGGCGATGCCGGCGAGGCGACCGTCCTTGGCGAGCTCGGCGATCTTCAGCGCGAGCGCGTCGGGGTTGACCTGGTAGGGCAGCTCGGTGACGACGAGGCAGGTGCGGCCGTGGATCTCCTCGACCTCGACGCGGGCGCGCATGGCGATCGAGCCGCGGCCGGTGCGGTAGGCCTCCTCGATGCCCTTGCGGCCCATGATGAGCCCGTGGGTCGGAAAGTCGGGGCCCTTGATGCGCGCCAGGCACGCGTCGAGCAGCTCCTCCTTCGAGGCCTCCGGGTGCTCCAGCAGCCACAGCGCGGCGTCGGCGACCTCGCGCAGGTTGTGCGGCGGGATCTGCGTGGCCATCCCGACCGCGATGCCCGCCGAGCCGTTGACCAGCAGGTTCGGGAACCGCGCCGGCAGCACCGCGGGCTCCTGGCTCTTGCCGTCGTAGTTGTCCTTGAAGTCGACGGTGTCTTCGTGGATGTCGCGCACGAGCTCCATCGCCAGCGGCATCATGCGGCACTCGGTGTACCGGCTCGCGGCCGCGCCGTCGTTGCCGGCGGAGCCGAAGTTGCCCTGCCCGTCGATGAGCGGGTAGCGCATCGACCACGGCTGCACGAGCCGCACGAGGGCGTCGTAGATCGCGCTGTCTCCGTGCGGGTGGTACTGCGCCATCACGTCGCCGACGACGCGCGCGCACTTGTTGTAGCCGCGGTCGGGCCGGAACCCGCCGTCGTACATCGCGTAGACGATGCGCCGGTGCACCGGCTTGAGCCCGTCTCGCACGTCGGGCAGCGCGCGGCTGACGATGACGCTCATCGCGTACTCGATGTAGCTGCGCTGCATCTCGGTGTTGAGGTCGACCGGTTCGACCCGGTCGACCATGCTCGGCGGCTGCTCGGTCACGAACTAGACCTCTCGACAACGAGTGGACGGAAGGGGGAGGGTCGCGCGCTCACGCGTCGAGGAACTGCACGTCGCGCGCGTTGCGCTGGATGAACGAACGTCGCGATTCGACGTCTTCACCCATGAGCACGGAGAAGATCTCGTCGGCAGCGGCCGCGTCGTCGAGGGTCACCTGGAGCAGCACCCGCTGGTCGGGGTCCATCGTGGTCTCCCACAGCTCCTGGTAGTTCATCTCACCCAGACCCTTGTAGCGCTGGATCGGGGCGTCCTTGGGCAGTCGCCAGCCCTGCGCCAGTCCGGCCGCGACCATCTCGTCGCGCTGCCGGTCGGAGAACGCGAACTCGTGCTCGTGGTTGGTCCACTTGAGCCGGTACAGCGGCGGCTGCGCGAGATAGACGAAGCCCGCCTCGATGAGGGGGCGCATGAACCGGAACAGCAGCGTGAGCAGCAGCGTGCGGATGTGCATGCCGTCGACGTCGGCGTCGGCCATGAGCACGATCTTGTGGTACCGCGCCTTGTCGATGTCGAAGTCCTCACCGACGCCCGTGCCGAAGCCGGAGATGAGGGCCTGCACCTCCTGGTTGGCCAGCACCTTGTCGATCCGGGCCTTCTCGACATTGAGGATCTTGCCGCGGATCGGCAGGATCGCCTGGTTGAACGGGTTGCGCCCGGCCTTGGCCGAGCCGCCTGCCGAGTCGCCCTCGACGATGTACACCTCGCTGACCGTCGGGTCCTTGCTCTGGCAGTCGGACAGCTTGCCCGGCAGCGAGTTCGACTCCATGAGGCCCTTGCGGCGGGTCGCCTCACGGGCCTTGCGGGCGGCCATGCGCGCGGCGGAGGCCTGCACGGCCTTGCGCACGATGTCCCTGCCCTCGTTGGGGTGGCGCTCGAGCCAGTCGCCGAACCGGTCGTACATCGCCGACTGCACGAAGCCGCGCACCTCGGAGTTGCCGAGCTTGGTCTTCGTCTGACCCTCGAACTGCGGCTCGCCGAGCTTGACGGAGACGACGGCGGTCAGGCCCTCGCGGATGTCGTCGCCGGTGAGGTTGTCGTCCTTGTCCTTGAGCAGCTTCTGCTCGCGGGCGAACCGGTTGACGAGGTTGGTCAGCGCCGTGCGGAAACCCTCCTCGTGCGTGCCGCCCTCGTGGGTGTTGATCGTGTTCGCGTAGGTGCGCACCGACTCGCTGTAGGAGCCGGTCCACTGCATCGCGACCTCGAGGGAGAGCGCCCGGTCGGCGTCTTCGGTCTCGAAGTCGATGACCTCCGGGTGCACCGCCTCCGTCTTCTTCGCCGAGTTGATGTGCCGCACGTAGTCGATGAGACCGCCGTCGTAGCGGTAGACGACGGTGCGCCCCCGGGGCCGGCCCGCGGAGTCGGTGGCGACCTCGCCCTCACGGTCCTGCTGGGCGCGAGCCTCCGCCTCGGGCTTCTCGTCGGCGTCGGCGACCCGCCCGGCGACCGCGTGCTCCTCGTCCTCGGCCATGTCCTCGGCGACCGCGACCGCGTCTTCGCGCTCGTCGGTCAACGTGATCGTCAGGCCCTTGTTGAGGAAGGCCATCTGCTGGAAGCGGGCCCGCAGCGTCTCGAAGCTGTACTCGGTGGTCTCGAAGATCTGCGGGCTGGCCCAGAACGTGATCGTCGTGCCGGTCTCGTCGGTGGCCTCGCCCTGAGCCAGCGGCGCCGTGGGCACGCCGTGGTCGAACGCCATCCGGAACACGTGGCCCTTCTGGCGCACCTCGGCCTCGAGGCGGGTCGACAGCGCGTTGACGACGGACGACCCGACGCCGTGCAGCCCGCCGGAGACCTTGTAACCGCCTCCGCCGAACTTGCCGCCGGCGTGTAGCTGCGTGAGCACGAGCTCGACCGCGGACACGCCCTCGACGGGGTGGATGTCGGTGGGGATACCGCGGCCGTTGTCCTGCACGCGCACCCCGCCGTCCGCGAGCAGCGTGACGTGCACCTCGGTGGCGTACCCCGCGAGGGCCTCGTCGACCGCGTTGTCGACGATCTCGTAGACGAGGTGGTGCAGGCCGCGCTCGCCGGTCGACCCGATGTACATGCCCGGCCGCTTGCGCACCGCCTCGAGCCCCTCGAGGACCGTGATGGCGCTCGCGTCGTACGCGGGATCCCCGGCGGCGTCCGCGGGCGGGGCCGGAACGTGGCCGGCGGCCGGATCCACGGGCTGCTCCGGCGCAGGGTCGTGCGAAGGCGTGTCGGACACGGTCCTCCCTCACTGTGGGCCGTCACGCGGCCGGTCGAGATGGCAGTCGCCCGCGGGAGCCGTGCTGCCAGGGTTGCCATGCTGCCGGGCTGCCGGGTCGTCGTGCGGGGCTGTCGTTCGGGCTGTCGGTGGCTCGCTGCCCGTCGCGCCCGATGGTGGCGTGCAGCCCCTCCATGATACCCCTGCGCCTGAGGTGACCCGTCGCCAGAGGCCCTGAAACGCCGATGAGAGCGATTGAGGCCCCGGTTCAGTGTCCCCATACGCAATAGGGGGCTCGTCGCGCCACAGCGCCGATACGCACGCATCGTGCCGGGATCCCCGCGTGTCGTGCCCGCGACGGCGGTCCGTGCGGTGGTTCGCACCGCGACACGCCGGTTCTCGGCGTCGGCCCGCGGGTTCTATCCACAGGCGGCGCCCGCCGACGCTCAGCCGTATGTGTCGCGGGGGCCGCGGCCGGCGACGCGGCGCGGTCCCTTGCGCCAGGAGGGTGCGCTCGGGCCGACGATTCGCAGCGCGGTGACGACACCGGCTCCCGCTTCCTCCTCGAGCCGGGCCAGCAGCGTCGCCGTCTGATAGCGCAGCGCGGTCGCCCAAGCGGTCGAATCGGCCCGCACGAGCAGCTCGCCGTCGGTGAACGTCACCGGCGTCGTGTGCTGGGCGATCTCGGGACCGACGATCGCCGGCCACCGCCCCATCACCGACCCGGCCGACACATCGACCCGCCAGCCGCGGTCGAGGAGCAGCTTGTCGATCTGCTCACCGAGCAGGGCGGGGTCGCGCCCGTCCCGCCCGCTGGCCGAATACGCCTGGTCCTCGACGCGTTTGCGACGTCGCCGCGGCGCCGAGCCGGGGCGCAGTCCCCGCGCGGCGGCGGCG
>NZ_BCNQ01000210.1 GCF_001515525.1 Piscicoccus intestinalis NBRC 104926
ACCGCCTGCGGGTCGCGTCGTCGGCGCCAGCCGTGACAGCCGCCGACGATGGCCGGGGACAGCCGCCGGCGCCAGGCCGCATCGTCGCGCCGGGCGCGACCAGGCCTGGGCGTGCGCGCCTCCCCGCGGGGGGATTCGCCGTATCGGCGTTCCCAGTGGACCGCCCGGCCACGTTCTGCCTGGTCGCGACCACCGATCCGGCATCGGGATCGTCGATAAGGCGATTCCCCTCCCGGGCACGCTCGCGACACACGCCTCGCGCCGCGGCCTCCTCGGCGTCCGGGGTGTCGTGCGCCGCACCGCGGCCGTCCACAACATCGGCGCTGGCGAATGCCGCTAGGCTGACGGGCGGGTCGAGACCGTGCCGCGCCATCGCCGCTCGCGGGCGCCACGGGGCCCGATCTCAGGCCGAACGTAAGGAGCACGATGTCGCTCGTGACAGCCACGCAGGTGGTGCTTGACCTGCCCGTCACCGACCGGACCGCCGCGATCCGCACCCTCGCCGAGACGTTCGTGCCCGAGGGGCGCGTCTCCGACCTCGAAGCGTTCCTGGCCGACGTGCAGCGGCGCGAAGACCTCATGGCCACGGGCTTAGCGGGCGGCGTCGCGATCCCGCACAGCCGCAGCCCCCACGTCACCACGCCGTCGATGGCGTTCGGCCGCAGCACGGCCGGCCTCGACTGGGGCGCCGCCGACGGACCGGCTCGCCTCGTCTTCCTCATCGGGGTTCCTGAGGGCGGACAGTCCGACCAGCTGGCGGTGCTCGCGCAGCTGGCGCGCCGCCTCACCAAGCCGTCGTTCCGCGATCAGCTGCTGACGCTGAACGATCCGCAGGCAATCTGTGATGTGCTCGATGAGGAGGTGCTGCGTTCCTGATGGAACTCGACGGCCAAAACGGTGCGACGCGCAGCGTCGCGGTGGTTACCGGTGGTGGTTCCGGACTCGGAGCCGCAACCGTACGGCGCCTTCATGCGGCCGGCGCCAGTGTCGTGATCGCCGATCTACCGGGATCCAGCGGACCGCATCTTGCCGAGGAGCTCGGGGAGCGCGCGCTCTTCCAGCCCGCCGACGTGCGTGACGACCAGCAGTTGGCGGCCGCTGTCGCGGCGTCGGCCGAGTTGGGCGTGTTGCGGGTCGCGGTGGCGTGCGCCGGGGTCGCCACCCCGGGGCGGGTGCTCGGCAAGAAGGGCGTGCTGCCCTTGAAGACGTACCGGGACGTCATCGACATCAACCTCGTCGGGACGTTCAACCTGCTGCGGCTCGCCGCGGAGACGATGGCGCAGCAGGAGCCGGTGGAGGAGCGCTACGGCGACCGCGGCGTCATCGTCATGACCGCCTCCGTCGCCGCGTTCGACGGGCAGGTCGGGCAGGCCGCCTACGCCTCGAGCAAGGGCGGCGTCGCCGCGCTCACCCTGCCGGCCGCGCGCGACCTGGCGGAGAAGCGGATTCGCGTCATGACGATCGCCCCCGGCACCTTCGAGACGCCGATGATGGCCTCGCTGCCGCAGGAGACCAAGGACAGCCTCGGCGCCATGGTCCCCCACCCGGCCCGCCTCGGCCGCCCCGAGGAGTACGCCATGCTCGTCGAGCACATCGTCGCCAACCCCATGCTCAACGGAGAGGTCATCCGCCTCGACGGCGCCCTGCGCATGCCCCCCCGCTGACGCCGGGATCGGTGTCGCGAGCCACGCCAAGCCGGGGACCCCTGAGGCCACGGCTCGGGGGGCCACGGCTCGGGGACCACGGCTCGGGGGCCACGGCTCGGGGGCCACGGCGCACAGCCAACCGGTCTTCGCACGTGAGCCTGTGCCGTCGCACTGGACCGCCCGGTTGTCACGGGACCACCTCCGCGGAGCTGGTCCCGCGGCACCCGGGTGGTCTCGTCTCGGGCTCCAAGACGCGACTCCCGAGCACTGAGACCAGGCGCCATAGGCACTGGATCGTCGACTTGGCGCGTCGACCGCCACGTCGCCTTCACGCGTCACCTTGGCGCGTCGATCGCCGCGTCCGCCGTCGGCCGCGTCTGTCCACAAGCGCGTGAGCGGTTCGCGGCCGTCCACAGGCGGACGACGTCGCCGTGGCGCGTTGCCGCTTCGCGGGCGCACGCTGCCGGCATGGACCAGTTGCACGACTTCCGCCAGTTCCTCGCCGCACGCACCGGGGTGCTCACCCGCGCGCAGGCCCAGGCCCACGGCTTCAGCGACGACGTCGTCGCCGCAGCCATCAAGGCCGGCCTCCTCACCCGCGTCATGCGCGGGTGTTACGCCTCACTGGCCGGTGAGGCTCGGCGCAGGAGCGTCACCGCCTCCGGGCACGGGCCTTGGCGACGCGGCTGGGCGGTGAGCTGGTGGCCAGTCACGACACCGCCCTGACAGCCTTCGGGCTACCGACCTATGAGGCTGACCTCGGCACGGTTCACCTCGCCCGCACCGGCGCCACGCGCACGAGGTACGGCACGGGCTGGGTCATCCATCAGCTTCCCGAGTACACCCCCACCGCCGGCTGGTGCGTGACGCCCGCGGTCGCCGTGGTGCAGGCCGGACTGTGGCGCGGTCCGCGAGCGGCACTGGTCGCGGCCGACGCGGCACTACGGGCGGCGCGGCCGGAGGCGAGTACGGCCGAGCGTTCGGCAGGCGCCGCCGACCGCGACGAGCTTCATGCAGCGCTCGCGCTTTATCAGCGAGCACCCGGCGCCGTGCGCCTGGCCAAGACGCTGCCGCTGGCCGATCCGCGCCATGAGTCACCCGGGGAGAGTCTGTTGGCCTACGACCTGTGGTTGCTCGGGCTCGCCGCCGACCCCGCAGGTCGAGATCGCGGTTGGCGGGGCGACCTACCGCGCCGACTTCGTGGTGCGCGGCACGAGACTGTTGCTGGAGTTCGACGGGCTGGTCAAGCTCGACGATCCGTCGGCCGCACGTCGGGCGGACGAGCGGGAGCGGGCTCTTCGCCGTCTCGGCTGGATCGTCGTGCGCTTCACCTGGCCGGATCTGGGTGACCTGCCGGCCATCGCGCAGCGGATCGCGGACGCTGCCCACGCCCATGGGCTGGCTCTGCCGATGGCGGCCTGAGTCGGCTCGTGCGTCGACGGCCACGCGCCGACCCCGCTCCGCCCCCTGCTTCGTGTCTCGGCAGACGGGCGGGCCATCTCGGGAGCCGGGACGGGACCGGGCGGCTCCTGCCGAACGCGCTCCGCGGAGCCGGTCTCGCGGCAGCCGGGCGGTCCGGCGCGACGGCACAGGCTCACGTGCGAATAGGGCGGGCAATAGTGAGTGGCGAGGGCGCGAGAGACCGCGCGCCACGCCAAGGAGGCCCTCCCCGGCGAGCCCCTACCGCGGTTCGAGCGCGCATCGGCAAGGATGAGGGGTCAGGCACCGGCGGCGCGCGGACAACCCGCGCGACGCAACCCACGCGGCGCAACCGCGGCGCAACCGCGGCGCAACCCAGGCGGCGTGGACCGTGGGCGGCGATCCGGTGAGGCACAGCGGAAGGACGAGTAGGCACCTATGGCGCGCAGGCGCAGCAACGAGCCGACGCTCCCGGAGGACTTCGAGGAGCGCATCGTCGACATCGACGTCGAGGAGGAGATGCAGGGGGCGTTCCTCGAGTACGCCTATTCGGTCATCTACTCGCGTGCGCTGCCGGACGCCCGTGACGGCCTCAAGCCCGTGCAGCGTCGCATCCTCTTCGGCATGCACGACATGGGGCTTCGCCCCGATCGCGGCCACGTGAAGTCGAGCCGCATCGTCGGTGACGTCATGGGTAAGTACCACCCGCACGGAGACGGTGCGATCTACGACGCGCTCGTGCGCATGGCGCAGCCGTTCACGATGCGCCTCAACCTCGTCGACGGGCACGGCAACTTCGGCTCGCTCGACGACGGCCCGGCCGCCTCCCGGTACACCGAGGCGCGCATGGCCCCGGCGGCGCTGCCGATGGTCGCCAGCCTCGACGAGAACACCGTCGACTTCGTGCCCAACTACGACGACCAGCTCATGCAGCCGGGCGTGCTGCCCGCCGCGTACCCGAACCTGCTGGTCAACGGGGCCGCCGGCATCGCGGTCGGCATGGCCACGAACATGCCGCCGCACAACCTCGGCGAGGTCGTCGGCGCCGCCTGCCACCTCATCGACCATCCCGACGCCACGCTGTCCGACCTCATGCGGTACGTGCCCGGGCCGGACCTGCCCGGCGGCGGGCGCATCGTCGGGCTCGAGGGCATCCGCGACGCCTACGAGACCGGCCGCGGCACCTTCCGCACCCGCGCCACGTGCCGCATCGAGAACGTCACCCCGCGCCGCAAGGGCATCGTCATCACCGAGCTGCCCTACCTCGTCGGCCCGGAGAAGGTGACGACGAAGATCCAGGAGCTCGTGCGCGCCAAGCGGCTGCAGGGCATCTCCGACCTCCAGGACCTCACCGACGGCAAGCAGGGCCTGCGCCTGGTCATCGAGATCAAGAACGGCTTCAACCCCGAGGCCGTGCTGGAGAAGCTGTACAAGCTGACCCCACTCGAAGACAGCTTCGGCATCAACAACGTCACGCTCGTCGACGGCCAGCCCCGCACGCTCGGCCTTAAGGAGCTGCTGCGGGTCTACCTCGACTTCCGCATCGACGTCGTGCGCCGCCGCAGCGAGCACCGCCTCGCCAAGCGCGAGGAGCGGCTGCACCTCGTCGAGGGTCTGCTCATCGCGATACTCGACATCGACGAGGTCATCCAGCTCATCCGGGGCAGCGACGACACCGCCCAGGCGCGGGCCCGACTCATCGAGGTCTTCGATCTGTCGGAGGCGCAGGCCAACTACATCCTCGAGCTGCAGCTGCGCCGGCTGACGAAGTTCAGCCGCATCGAGCTGGAGTCGGAGAAGTCCGAGCTCGAGGAACAGATCGCCGCGCTGCGCGAGCTGCTCGCCGACGAGTCGCTGCTGCACAAGCTCGTGCGCACCGAGCTGCGGGAGGTCGCCGACCAGCTCGGCACCCCGCGGCGCACCGTGCTGCTGGAGTCGGCCGGCCCGACCGGAGGCGGTCAGGGCGCCACCGCGAGCGTGCCGCTGGAGGTCGGCGACGACCCGTGCCACGTGCTGCTCAGCACGACCGGCCTGCTGGCCCGCACCACCGACGCCGCGCCGCTGAGCACCCACGGCAAACGCGCCAAGCACGACGCGATCGTCACCGCCGTGCGCACCACGGCCCGCGGCGAGTTCGGCCTGGTCACCACGGCCGGGCGGGTGCTGCGGCTGCCGGCGCTCGACCTACCGACGCTGCCGCCGATGCACGACGCGCCGAACCTGTCCGGGGGCACTCCGCTGCCGGCGTTCGTCGAACTCGGCAAGGGCGAGGAGCCGCTGACGATCATGTCGCTGGAGGCCGACTCGCCCGGGCTCGCGCTCGGCACCGCCTCCGGCGTCGTCAAGCGGGTCACCACCGACTACCCGGGCGGCCGCGACGAGTGGGAGGCGATCACCCTCAAGCCCGGAGACCGAGTCGTCGGAGCCGTCGAACTGCGCACCGGCGCAGAGCAACTCGTGTTCGTCACGAGCGACGCCCAGCTGCTGCACTTCGATGCCGACAAGGTGCGCCCGCAGGGCCGGGCGGCCGGCGGCGTGGCGGGCGTCAAGCTCGCGGCGAAGGCGCAGGCGATCTGGTTCGGGGCGGTCGATCCGGGCGCAGACAACGTCGTCGTGACGGTCGCGGGCAGCGGCCGCACCGGCTCCTCGGTGAAGGTGACGCCGTTCGCGGAGTACCCGGGCAAGGGCCGGGCGACCGGCGGGGTGCGCTGCCACCGCCTCCTACGGGGCGAGGACGCGCTCGTGCTCGGCTGGGCCGGTCCGGCGCCGAAGGCCGCCGCGGCCAGCGGTGTCGCCCGCAAGCTCCCGGAGCCGGTGG